>NZ_JAEDXW010000009.1:0-181522 GCF_036877565.1 Edaphobacter sp. HDX4 | reverse complement strand
CGGCCTAGCCACCGGCACTACTCAGAAAAGAGAAACTGCCTGCTGCGATGAAGGATTCTGCCGTTCTGTTGATTACCTGCCCCGATCAAAAGGGCCTGGTCGCCGCCGTATCCGGCGAACTCTATCGCTTCGGCGCCAACATCATCCATGCCGACCAGCACCAGGACCACGTTGAGGGCCTCTTCTTCATGCGCGTGGAGTGGTCGCTCCGGGGCGATGGCGACCAGCCCTTCGATATCCAGGCCTTCTCAGCCGCCTTTGCTCCCATCGCCGATCGATATGCGATGAAATGGCATCTTCACGTCAGTGCCGTTCGTCCGCGTGTGGCCATCTTCGTCTCTCAGCACCTGCACTGCCTGGCGGACCTGCTGCACCGACACCAGATGGGCGAGCTCGACTGCGAGATCCCGCTCATCATCAGCAACCACACCAATGGCGAGCCGCTTGTCCGCTTTCACAACATCCCCTTCCATCATGTTCCGCTCACGGCGGCGAACAAGGAGGAGGGCGAGGCAACGCAGTTCGCCCTGCTGGAGGCTGCACGCATCGATCTCATCGTACTGGCGCGATATATGCAGATTCTCTCGCCGGAGTTCGTGCGCCGCTATCCCTCAGGCGTTATCAATGTGCATCACTCCTTCCTCCCCGCATTCATCGGGGCGCGGCCATATCATGCTGCGTACAAGCGCGGCGTTAAGCTGATCGGCGCTACAAGCCACTACGTGACCGAGGAGCTAGACGACGGCCCAATCATCGAGCAAGACGTTGCCCGAATCTCGCATCGGGATCAGGTTGAGGATCTGATTGCCAAGGGCCGCGACCTTGAGCGCGTCGTCCTGTCACGTGCAGTCGCCTGGCATCTGGACCGGCGTATTCTTCGCTATGGGAACAAGACCGTAATCTTCGATTAGAGTGTTGTGGTCACAAGGAGGCTCATGCTCAGTCGCCGAACTTTCACCGGAATGCTCGCCGCGTCGGCGATTCTGCCGCGCGTCACCATCGCGCAGTCCTCGTCAATGGACGATCGTTTCTCCGTAATGATCTGGGTCTTGCGCAAGCGGGCCAGCTTCGACCAGAACCTCGAAACCGTCGCCCAAGCCGGCTACCGGCACATCGAGCTGATCGGCGAGTTCTGGCAGTGGAGCGATACCGAGCGCGAGCGTTATATGGCCAAGATGGCCCAGCTCGGCATCACGATCGATGCTACGACGGGCATGAAGCTGGGTTTCGCTGACCCCACAAACGGGGATGCTTACATAGCCGAGCTTAGAAAGCTGATCGTCGCTGCAAAGCAGGTAAAGTGCGCTCGGCTCATTCTGATGTCGGGCAAGGTACTTCCCTCGGTGGGCGATGAGCGGCAGCGAGCAGCGTCAATAGCTACTCTCAAGCGCGCAGCCGAGGTGCTGGACGGCGAAGGCATGTCCGCTCTTCTCGAACCGATCGATCGGCTCGAGAATCCCACCTACTGGATGGACGGTGTGGAGGAGGCAGCTACAATCACTCGCGCCGTCGCCAGCCCTCGTGTCCGCGTGCTCTACGACCTCTATCACGAGCAGCGCACGCGCGGAAACCTGCTGGAGAAGCTCGAGAAGGTCCTCGATCAGGTAGACGTGGTTCATGTGGCCGATGTTCCGCGGCGCAGCGATCCCGGAACCGGCGAGATGGCGTGGCCCAACATATACCGCAGGCTCAAGGCCCTGAACTACAAGGGCATGATCGCGATGGAGTTCTATCCGGACGGCGATCCGTTGCAAGCGCTGCGTAAAGCTCGCCTGGAGGCGGAACGCGAGCTCGCCTGAGTCATGATGCTGGCAACTCTGCGGGAGCCTTCCTTGTCACCTTCAAGGGAGTCTCCTGCACGGCATTCCCCTTCCTTCCAGCCGCCATGCTCAGAACGCGGTGCGCATAGTCCGAGACCATCGCAACCCCCTCCGCATACTGCATGTTCGGACGAATGCGGCCGCCGTTATAAGCACCTGCGGCCTTGGCCGCATCTCCGTGGAAGTAGTCCAGCAGGTTCCGCAGCAGCAGCCCGGCATAGGTCGTCAATACGTGAGAATCGACCTTGTCCAGATCCAGGTGTCGGGGCGGCCGCAGACGAGAAGGGAGCTTCGTGTAGTCGCGTTTGTCTTCGAGGAATAGTTTGTGTGCATAGCGCAGCGTCTCGCGAGTGATCTGCCATGGTCCCTGGGAGTAGTTGCTGACCAGAACTCGACCTCTACGCCGTTTGAGAACGATATCTCCGCGTTCGGCTCGCCGTTTCCAGACCGCATGGTGCAGGTCCCCTCGCACATCCATGTAATTGTTCTCCATCGCTCCGATGCCCAGCAGCATGCTCAGCGGTATGTCGTAGAACTTCGCGACCTCGATCATGTCGGCGGCAAACTGCAGCGACTGCTCCTGCGAGAGAACCTTATCGGTAGGAACGATCTGTTCTCTGGCACGCCTGTCGGTCGTGCTTTTGAACAGGATGAAGGTGGCGACCGCTGACTGCAGTTGGTTCGGAGGCAGCTGCAGCAGCTTCTGCTTCACAGGCCGCTGATACGCCGCATCGAAGATCCGGGTCTGTTTCCGCCACTCGTTGATCTGGGAGGTCGGTGGCGAGTCCATGGAAAAGCGTTCGATGTATTTGCCAATCTCGAGTCGCGCCAGGCGCATCCCGGATGCGATCAGGTCGTTCGGAAGCATCAGATAAAGGTCATAGATGGGTTCCTCCGCACGCTCCTTCGAGGCCATCAGTACCTCCGTGCCGGCTATCGCAGGAAGTCCGGCCAGGTATTGAAAACGGAGATATGCGGTCAACTCATCCGGGTACTGTCCGACAAGCCCGACGAGATTTCCGTTGGGCATTGAGACCGTAGTCGTCCCGTCTTCGGAGCGTACAAGGGGCAGTGCCGTATGGTCGAACTTCGGCATGGGAAGCACGCGGAAGCGGTACAGAAACCATCCGCCGGCAGCCGCCAGCAGAACCGCATAGGGAATTGCGAACAGGACGAGTACCAGAGTTCGTCTCGTGGTTCGCTCGTCACGGACGGCGGTCATCGGTCCCTTTCCTGGAACGAATAGATTATCCATGCTTCCGCCAAAAGTCTTGGAGACGATCTGGCTGGCCGGTTAGATCCGGCGTCCAGCTACAATAGAAGACGATGACGCCCGTATCCGAGCTGGTACAGATCGACCTTTCGCCCCGGAAGCCCGCGCCCAAGCCGGCCTGGCTCAAGGCGAAGGCCCCGATGGGCGAGACCTTCCACAATCTCAAGAAGATGGCACGCGACCTGAACCTGCACACCGTCTGCGAGAGCGCCCACTGCCCCAACATCGGCGAGTGCTGGAACCAGAAGGCCGCAACGTTCATGATGCTCGGCAACCTGTGCACTCGCCGCTGCGGCTTCTGCGCCGTTCCCAAGGGCAGGCCGGAGCCGATCGATCTGGACGAGCCGCGCCGCGTGGCGTACGCGGTGGCCCAGCTTGGACTCAACCACGCCGTGATCACCAGCGTTAACCGCGATGACGACAACATTGGCGCCGCTCAGGCGTTTGTACAGGTAGTTGAAGAGATTCGCCGTCAGGCTGCCGGTTGCCGTGTTGAGATCCTCACTCCAGACTTCCAGGGAAACGAAGAGTCACTCCGTCTCGTGGTCGGGATACGCCCTGAGATTCTGAATCACAATATCGAGACCGTTCCGCGCCTCTATCGTGTCGCCAAGTCAGGGGGCCGCTATGAGCGCTCGCTGCGCTTCCTGGAACACGCAAAAGAGATTGCAGCGGAGATGTTCTCGGACCGCGACGGCGACCAGATTGTCACCAAGACCGGCATCATCGTTGGCTTGGGAGAAGAGATGCACGAGCTGCTCTCGGTCTTTCGCGATCTGGCAGATCGTAAGGTGGACATCTTGACCATCGGTCAGTATCTGCGCCCCTCGCGCGACCACCTGCCGATGGCGCGCTATTACACCCCGGAGGAGTTCGCCTTCCTCAAGCATGAAGCATTGGCTATGGGGTTCAAACATGTGGAGTCTGGCCCGCTCGTCCGTTCGAGCTACCACGCACAGGAACAGGCTCAGTCCACCGGGTTGGCTTAGAAGCCCAGACGCTATGCGGTCTTGTGCTTCGTCCTGTTTTTTCTGTAATTCTGCAGATCCTGCGTGTAGTCCAGAGCCGTTCCGCTGTAAGGAGACGGGATCGGTGCTGCAGGAATTTCGCTCACCGCGGTCGGCGGTTTCGGGGTATCGACGGAGGGATCTTCGAGGACCTCGACATCGTCCTCATGGGGACGAAGAGAGCGTGGGCGCTCAGACTCACTGAACTCGATACCTTCATCGATCATTTGCTGTGCCTTGCGGATCAGCAGATTACGTTTGGCAGTCATCTTCTCTACGGAAGTAGAACGCTCTTCTTCGGTGGCGAAGGCTTCATACTTTTGCAGATGAGCCAGCTTTCGGTCGAACAGGTCAATCTCCTCGTGCAGAGACCGCAGCTGATACTTTCCGGACGGAATTACGGGCATAAGATCCTCCCTGAATCCAGGTTTCATGTTGCACGTGGGTTCGGCCAAATAGAAAAGGGCGGCTCGAAGCACGCCCTTATCCGGAAATTTCTCTTTTTCTTAGAGAACCTGAACGTTCTCCGCCTGCCAGCCCTTGGGGCCCTTCACGACGTTGAACTGAACTGCCTGGCCTTCCTGAAGGGAACGGAATCCCCCATTGCTCTGAATCGCAGAGAAATGAACGAAAACGTCATCTCCGCCATTGCGGCTCAGAAAGCCAAAACCTTTCGCATCGTTGAACCACTTAACTGTTCCTTGTTCCATGATCTATTCCTTTAATTTGATTACTGCCTGATGTACCGCTGAACGCAATGTGGATATTTGCGAGTAGTAGTAGCTTAGCGGCTAGAACAAGCAAGAACCAGATCGGATTCGACGATCACTTTATTCTAGCACTTTTTGGTGGAAAACAGGAGCGGGACTTACGTCTCGAGCGCCTTCTGTCCCCCCGCTTCCGTTCGCCGCGGCCCGGTCGACTGGAACAGATAGATCGCCAGGATGGTCAGAAAAGGTTCGAACGGGTGCCTAAACCGTGCCTGCACAAAGACTGTGTAATACGGAAGCGGCAGCAGCACCAGGATCCACGCCACCAGCCCTGCCGCAGGCATACGGTTGCGAAGCGACAGCGCAAGTCCCAGCAGGCCCGCAAGGCTGACAAATCCATAGTTCAGCATCCGGGGTAGCTCCAGACGCAATGGAGCATCCGACGGCACCCCAAACCAGAAAAAGTACATTCGTTTCAGAGTATTGGCGAGAAAGTGGCCAGGATGCGCCCGCATGTAGGCCTTCGCAGCGTCTCCGCGCATTTTGGCATACCGAAGTTCTCCCATCTGCCTGTAAAGCTCGAACTGATTGGTCGCCATATTGGGATGGTCGTAGACCATGACCCACCCATTCGACCCAGGACCGTTGCCCAGATACGTCTCCACCCCCAGGTTGCCGCGAATAGGCACAAAGGCATGGAATACCTGGTAATTTCGAATCTCCCATGGAGTCAGGCAGGCGATGAAGACAATTCCCGCCAGAACGGCGTTCCGAAGGGCGTGCGGGCGGTTCCAGGTGCCGATCAAGATCCAGATCCCGCAGACGGGAAGAAACAGCAGCAGCGTCGAAGTCGACAGGGCGATGATGCCCCACAGCAACCCGAATAGAAGCCACGCCCCCGTCTGGCTCCCGGCCTCTGATGAACCCGGCGAAGCTACCGCGTTCCGATTGATGGAACGCATCCGCAGCGCAAGCACCAGGACGACCGTGAAGAGGAAGGTGGTCAGGGTCATCTCCCACAGCCATCGCACCGCATACTGCATCGCTGCCGGATAGAGAGCCCACAGCCATCCCGACCAGATCGCATTGGCACGCGAGTAACAGCGATAGGCGATCTCCCATACTCCCATCGCTGTCAGAGCCGAAAGAACGCAGTTGATGAAGAGCAGGACCCACGCCGAGAGATTCGTATAGACGCCAAAGAGCTTGAAGACTCCGGCAATGAGCAGTGGGTACGCGGGCGGGACCCACGCCGTCGGGCCCGTAGGTCCAAGAAAAGACGGCTCAAAGGGATTAGCGTAGCCGTGTCCGGTCGCGAGGGAGCGAGCAATCCGTCCAGCCTCCCAACCGAACTGAAAATGATCGACAAAGGGGTGAATTCGATAGGTGTGGGCCAGCGTCATGTATAGGACCCGCACCGCAAAAGCCACCCAGAACAGACGCCACGGCGCTCGGGGATCGCCTTGGGCGCGGGAACCGTCTGCCTTCATCCACGTCCAGAGCCGTTCAAGCATCGTGTCTTCGATTCTAGACGGCGCGCCTGCTTTTCCCCACCTGCGTTTGCTTTTCACTACCAGCCCGGAGATCATTCCTCATATCCCATCTCTCACTGAGGAAATTGCACGCGATGAATCCCGTAGTCCGGCTCAAGGTAAAGAAACTGGTTCAAGAGGCAAAGCTTCCCCGCTACGCGCATGTTGGAGACTACGGCGATCTGGCAGCCGATCTCTACGCCTCCGAAGCCCTCATCCTAGAACCCGGCTCGACCGTCGCCATTTCTACCGGAATCGCTATGGAGTTTCCCTCCACCCACGGCGCACTCGTCGAGGATCGCTCCGGTCTGGCGCTCAAAGGCCTCACCACACTCGCCGGGGTGATCGATCCGGGCTATCGCGGCGAGATTCGCGTGGTGGTTACCAATCTCGGGACAGCTGCGCTTGACGTGAAGTCTGGTGACCGTATCGCGCAACTCAGGATTGTGCAGCGTATCCAGGCCGACTTCGAAGAGGTCACCGAGCTCGGGGAAGCCACCCGGGGAGCGGGCGGCTTTGGCAGCACCGGCGTCTAGCACCCCGCCCGCACTGGATGCCCATGTCACGTACAATTAACCTTGCGAGCCATGGCCAAAATGCAAGCGGAACACCCTAGGACGGTACCCTCCCCAGCGACTATCACTCCGGAGCTGCTAAAGCAGCACAGCATCACCCGGGATGAGTACAAGCGAATCGAAGAGGCCCTCGGCCGTGTACCCAGCCTCACTGAGCTGGGTATTTTTTCGGTCATGTGGTCAGAGCATTGCTCCTATAAATCTTCGCGTGTGCATCTCAAGCGCCTTCCTACCCGCGGCGAGCGCACCTCCGGTCCGGGCAGCGTGGTTCAGGGCCCGGGAGAGAACGCCGGAATCATCGACGTGGGCGACGGATGGGCCTGCGCCTTCAAGATCGAGTCGCACAACCACCCCAGCTACATCGAGCCCTATCAGGGCGCAGCTACAGGCGTCGGCGGGATCCTGCGCGACATCTTCACCATGAACGCCCGCCCCCTGGCAGTCATGGACTCCCTCCGCTTCGGACCCCTCGACGAATCAGAGCCCGACGAAGCCCTGCGCGCCAAGAACCACCAGGTGACCACCGGCGTCGTTCACGGCGTCGCTGGATATGGCAACTGCTTCGGCGTCCCGAACCTCGGCGGTGAGACCCGTTTCGAGCCCTGCTACTCCGGTAATCCTCTTCTGAACGCCTTCGCCCTGGGTCTCGTCAAGAAGGACGAGATCTTCTATGCCAAGGCAGTAGGCGTCGGCAATCCGGTGATCTACGTCGGCGCCAAGACGGGCCGCGACGGTATTCACGGGGCTACGATGGCGTCCGAGGAGTTCACCGAAGGCTCTGAGCAGAAGCGCCCCAACGTCCAGATGGGCGACCCCTTCATGGAGAAGCTTCTCCTCGAAGCCTGCCTCGAAGCCATGGCCACCGGTGCTGTCCTGGGAATTCAGGACATGGGCGCAGCCGGCCTTACGTGTTCCACCTGCGAGATGGGCGCCCGCGGAGGCCTCGGCCTCACCGTCGAGCTCGACCGTGTTCCCCAGCGCGAGACCGGCATGACCAGCTACGAGATCATGCTGTCGGAATCGCAGGAGCGCATGCTTCTGGTCGCCGACAAAGAACGAGCAGTTGAAGTCCTCGACGTCTTCTCCAAGTGGGGGCTCGATGCCTCTATTGTGGGCGAGGTCACCGCAGAGCCCCACATGCGCATCACGCAGGGCGGAGTTCTGGTCGCCGACATTCCCAACCAGTCCCTCACCGATGACGCCCCGGTCTACCACCGTCCCGTAGGCACCTGGAAGGCTCCGGTCCCGCTCGATCCTCCGGCCCGTGTTCTCGCAGAGCTGAAGAAGCCCCGCGACTACACCGCCGACCTTAAGAAGCTTCTCGCCAGCGCGAACATCTGCGACAAGCGCTGGGTCTACGAGCAGTACGACTCCATGGTCCAGACCAACACCGTGCAGGGCCCCGGCGCGGAAGCCGGGGTGATGCGCATCAAGGGAACAGGAGCGTCGCGCTCTCGTGAAAATGTCATCCTGAGCGAAGCCGCAGGCAAACTTGAAGGATCTGCGGTCCAGGATAGCGCCGCCACCACGAACCTCGATCCCCTCGCGTTCAAGCACAGCGTAACCGGCAAGGTCGCCAGCGTGATAGCTGCATCTACCCCTCAGGGTGAAGCCACAATCGCGACCGGCAACGAGGACGCAGCCAACCCGGTTGTGGCCCCCGATCCGGCGAGGCATGAATCAGGCACCAGTTCGGCTGCCCCGGGTCTCGCATCTGAGCCTTGGGATAGACCGGCAGCGACCTCTTCCCGCCGCGAACGCGGCCTCGCGATGGCTCTCGCAGGTAACGGTCGCTGGACATATCTCGACCCCAAGCTGGGCGCGATGCACGCAGTAGCGGAAGCAGCTCGCAAGGTCGCCTGTACCGGCGCAACTCCCGTCTCTGCGACCAACTGCCTGAACTTCGGCAATCCCGAGAAGCCCGAGATCATGGCGCAGCTCTCAGCCGCAATCGATGGCATCGCACAGGCCTGCACGGCTCTCGGAACCCCGGTCACCGGCGGCAATGTCTCGCTCTATAACGAGACCAAGGGCGTGGGCATCTATCCGACTCCCGTACTCGGAATCGTCGGAATCATTGATGATGTGACAAAGGCTGTTCCTGCAAGCTTCCAGGCACCGGGCGACCTCATCGTTGTCCTCAGTGCGCCAAGCGGTCCCGTCGAGACCGAAGCGCTCCGTTCGTTCGGATCGTCAGAGTACGCCAGAACAGCACTCGGACAAATCTGGGGTTGTCCACCCCGCCTGCAACTCGTCGAAGAGAGGGAACTGCATCGCTCGCTCGCCGACCTGGCCTCGAAGTCTCTGCTTCGGTCGGCGGCCGATATCTCGGATGGCGGCCTCGCGGTCGCTCTCGCCAAGGCGGGCTTCTCCGCGGGAATCGGGTGCAGCGTCACATTGCGCGATGAGCTGAATCCTGCGGCTTATTCACTCTTCAGTGAAGAGGCGGGCATCGCAGTGGTGACCTGCAGGGAAGACGATCTCCACGAGATTGAGGCGATCCTGCGGAAATACGGCACCATCTCGGCGACGATCGGAGCGACTACCTTCGAACCGCGCGTTGTCATCGAACTGAAGGGCGAAACCGTTGTCGATGCGCAACTGGAAGATCTCCGCAATCCATGGAGAAGTACGTTGGAGACACAGCTTGCAGGGGAACTGGTGACCGCATGAAGAACGATCTCACCGAACTCGATCACAGTCGGATGGAAGATATCGAAGACGACGCAATTCCGCACGAGGCTGAAGAGCACTTCGACAAGCTGCGCGAAGAGTGCGGCGTCATGGCCGTCTACAACCATCACGACGCTGCGCGCATGACCTACTGGGGTCTCTATTCGCTCCAGCATCGCGGGCAGGAGTCCGCCGGTATCGCCAGTGCTGATGGCCATAATGTCAACGACATTAAGGGCATGGGGCTGGTGTCGGAGATCTTCACCGATGACGTGCTGCAGAAGCTCCCCGGCCACATGGCCATCGGGCACACGCGCTACTCGACGACCGGTGACTCCGCGCTGCTAAACGCGCAGCCCATCTCGGTCGAGTCCACCAAGGGCCTCATCGCCATCGCGCACAACGGCAATCTCGTCAATCTCGGCAACTCCAAAGAGCGCCTCGAGCGCGACGGCGCCGTCTTCCAGACCACCTCCGACTCCGAGATCATCATCCAGCTCATCGCGCACTCCACGCGCTCTACTCTGGTCGACTGCATCGCGGATTCGCTCTCGCAGGTCGATGGTGCCTTCTCGATCGTCATGATGACGCGCAACCGCATCTTCGCCGCGCGCGACCCGCACGGCTTCCGTCCTCTGTCGATGGGGCGCATCCCCGGGGTAGACGGCGCGCCCGATACCTTCGTCTTCGCCTCTGAGACCTGCGCCTTCGACCTGCTTCACGCGAAATACGAACGCGACGTCGAGCCCGGCGAACTCGTCATGGTCTCTGAAGACGGCGTCACGTCACGCTACTTCGACACCAAGACCCCGCAGGCAAGCTGCATCTTCGAGCACGTCTACTTCGCTCGTCCCGACTCCCGCATCTATGGTCGCTGGGTGCAGAAGAGCCGCGACGAGATGGGTCGCCAGCTCGCGCGCGAGTCCGGTGTTGATGCCGACCTCGTCGTTCCCGTGCCTGACTCCGGCGTGACCGCCGCTCTGGGCTACGCTGCTGAATCAGGAATCCCGTTCAACTTCGGTCTCATCCGCAACCACTACGTGGGCCGCACATTCATCCAGCCGGAGCAGCGCGTGCGCGACTTCGGAGTCCGCATGAAGCTCAACCCGATGCGGTCGCTGCTTGAGGGCAAGCGCGTCATCCTCATCGACGACTCCATCATTCGTGGAACCACCTCGCGCAAGATCGTCCGCATGGTGCGGGCTGCCGGTGCCACGGAAGTTCACATGCGCATCTCGTGTCCGCCAACGATCTCGCCCTGTTTCTACGGTGTTGATACTCCCAGCAAGAAGGATCTTATCGCCGCCAACCAGAGCGTCGCAGAGATCTGCAAGTTCATCGAGGCGGACTCGCTGGCATATCTCTCGCTGGTGGGGCTCACCCACTCCTGCACCACCGGGGAACCGCTCGCGGGCCTTGAGCCAGGAGACTTCTGCACCGCCTGCTACACCGGCGACTATCCCACCCAGTGGGTCGATGTCGCTGACATCCTGCCGGCAACGACTTCGGTCTGATCCCCGTATGTCCTGAATGAGCAGAGATGAGGTCGTCTGCCGGCAGTCATTGCGGCAGAGATCAGGTCCGTCCGTCCCCGCAGGCAATTACCGCATCCCTTCCTGAGGTGTCATCCTGAGCGAAGCTTCTCGCGGCTTTATCGGGAGAGGCGGAGTCGAAAGATCTGAAGGATCTGCGGTTGCTCGCTCAACGAACGTTCTCCAACCCGCAGATCCTTCGACTCCGCGCTGACGCGCTGCGCTCAGGATGACACCTTAATGAGGGCAGAGGAGAGCCGGTTCCAGTCGTCCAGTCCGCGCAACAGGGTCCCGCCGTCACGTCCGACGGCAGCCGTCTACGTCAGCTTCACCGAGTTCAGATACTCGAAGTTCTCCTTCAAGCTTTCAAAAACGGGGAGCTTCGTCTCGTCCTGATCGAGCAGCGCAAGGTGGATCCCCTGGGCGCGTGCCTGCGAGATCAGCTTAGGCCACGGGATGCTGCCCTTGCCGAGCTCGACGATGTGCTGCTCGTCGGTCGGCGCGTAGTTGACCGGCGAGTTCGCGACACGGTCCTTCAGGTGAATCAGAACCAGCCGGTTGGCGTACTTCTTCATCATCGCCGACGGGTCCTGCCCGGCCTGTGTCAGCCAGTACAGGTCGAACTCCAGCTTCACCAACGCTGGGTCAGTGTTCTTCATCAGCACGTCAAAGCCAGTGGTGCCGTTCATCGGCTTGAACTCGTAGTTGTGGTTGTGGAAGCAGAGCTGCATCCCCACATCGCGCACCTTTTTGCCCCACTTGTTCAGGTTCGTCGCTGCTTCGTGGAACCCTTCCGGCGATCCCCACAGATTTTTGGGCAGGATGGAGCAGACCATGTACTTCAGCCCAAGCTGATGGGCGTAGTCGATCTTCGACTCGAGCGTGTCGTAGTCGAAGTGCCCGGAATCGGAGGCGAGGCCCGAGTCTTTGACGATGCTGCGCAGCTCCGCGGCCGAGTGATTGTAGGCGATCGGATAAAGTTCGATCTGGCTGAAGCCGATCTGGTGAATTCGCTTCAACACTCCCGCAAGATCAGCCGGAGCCTCTTTCCGAACCATGTACAGCTGAACACCGTAAGTCATGCCGTCGTGATTCCCGGCGAATGCGTTGGAGGCGCGCAGCGTGCATCCGGCGGCCGCAGCCATGGCGGAGAGGCGAAGAAATTCTCGTCGTGTCGTCATCAATCGTCCTGTTCTTAGCGGGATTCGTGTTCGGTCGGGTGCTTTGCGGTGAACTCGGAGCAGCAGGGCTTGCCGGCGGGCTCAAACTCCATCATCTCCACCCGCGTCAGGTCCGGATCGTAAAGATTGAGCTGCACCTTGCCATCGCGGCCGCTCTTCGACGCGGAACAGTTCGGACCTTCGCAATGATTGCGCTCCAGCCCAGCGATGGCGTCGCTCATGTGTTTCACGCCGAGCGACATATGATCCGACACGCCGATTTGTTTCAGCGTGGCGTCCGGACTTATGTTGAGCATGTACTCCAGCCAATCCGACCCTTCAGGAACCTGCTGGCTCACCCAGTCCGTCGTCGTGTCGTTGCGCCCACCATGCCAGTAGGGCCGGAAGCCGAGGAGGTCGTGGTAGAAGCGATCTTCTTTCGCGCGATCTTTGACAACGAATCCCGAATGGATCAGGCGGTGCGAGACCGCGGTCGATGGAACGGCCGGCCCAACGGCTGCACCCTTGACCTCCTGGACGAATACGATCAGGTTGCCCTCGGGATCGCGTACGCTGAAGCGACCCTTGTGGAGAGGGTCGACGATCTCGACCGAGTGCGCTTTCAGGTAGCTCGCAAGCGCTCGCGCATCGCGTGTCATAAAGCCGACGGCTTCGAGCCGCGTGGGCGGTGCAGGCGAAGGCAGTGGGGCGACCTCGATCCACTGCGAATCGTTGACGGGATAGCGCGTGATGGTGCCGTCTTTGCTGGAGCTGAACCCGAGCGTCTTGCCGTAGAACTTCGCGGAAGATGCCGCGTCGCTCGCGTAGACACGAACGAAGGCGATGCCCGTGATCGCCGGACGCTGCTGCGACCAGCCGAACGTGCCCGCAGCAATTAGAAACGCGACTGCCAACGCTCTTTTCATCGAGCGCCACTTTATCCTGCGCGTTTCGCCAAGTCAATGAAAGGAGCAGGTTACCCGCGCGAGAAGATCGTCTCCTGCTTCTCGCCATGGCGCTCAACGGCCAGCTGAATGAGGCGATCAATCAGCTGCTTATAGGGCAGACCGGTCGCTCCCCACAGCTTGGGATACATGGAGATGCTGGTGAAGCCGGGAAGCGTGTTGATCTCGTTGAGATAGATGCGCGGCTTATTTGCGCTCTTCTTTCCCTTTGCAGCGGGCTCCATCAGGAAGTCGACGCGGGCCAGACCGGCGCAGTCGCAGGCCTTGAAGGCCTCGATGGCCATCTGGCGAATCTGCTTCGACTCGGCGGCAGTCAGTTTGGCCGGGATGATGGGAACGCTGGCGTCGGAGAGGTACTTGGCTTCGTAGTCGTAGAACTCGGCTCCGGGAACGATCTCGCCTACGACCGAGGCTTCGGGCGAGTCGTTTCCAAGGACGGCGACTTCGAGCTCGCGCGGTTTTGCTCCTGCTCCGCCGACGCCCTGCTCGATGACGAGCTTGCGGTCGAAGCTGGCGGCTTCGTCCATCGCGGCGGCCAGCTCGGAGCGGTCGTGAACCTTGCTGATTCCGACCGAGGAGCCGAGGTTTGCGGGTTTTACAAAGAGCGGGTATTTCAGCTCCGCTTCAATCTTCTTTGTGCACGCTCGCGGGTTGGAGCGCCATTCGCTGCGAAGGATCGAGACCCATGGCGTCTGAGGCAGGCCGGCGGCGGCGAAGACCTTCTTCATCGCGGCCTTGTCCATCCCGACCGAGGAGCCGAGGACGCCGGAGCCGACGTAGGCGATGTCGGCGAGCTCAAAGAGGCCTTGGATGGTTCCGTCCTCGCCGAAGGTGCCGTGAAGGACCGGGAAGATGACGTCGATGTCCAGTGCACGCTGGGTTGCGGCGACCGCGCTGGCGCTCAGCTGGAGGGGCTGAAGCGATTCGGCCGGTACCGGCGGAATGATGATCGCCTCGCCGCGCTTGAGCACGGCTGCGGTGGGGGTGCTGGCCGGGTCGCCTGCGAGCCGTGGGTTCTCTGGCGCCTGCTTGCCGGTGAGAAGGGCGTGCGCGTCGGAGGCTGTCACCCAGCGGCCTTCCTTGGTGATTCCGATGGGGACGACGTCGTACTTCTTTTTGTCGATGGCCTTGAGGATCGATGCGGCGGAGAGGAGGGAGACCTCGTGTTCGCCGGAGCGTCCTCCGAACAGGATTCCGATGCGCTGCTTTTTCTTCATTTCTCTTTCAGTCTCCGACAAGCGGCGGAGGAATGGTGGGGAAGTTTGGAGGGGTTATATGGGGGTATACCCCATCCCGCCTTTTTGCGCAAATCTTCCATCGATAGGACTTAGGTCCGGACCACATGATTCACCCGGAAGCGGAATATCTTAGGAACGTCCTGCCCAACGTCTGGAATTGCTGTCCTTTTCATTATAGGGACTGGATGGGGACAGATCGGCACTGGCTAACTTGTCCATTATCTGGTGCTTAGATTCGATGCTGGCTTGACACAGGACGGTGTGGAAGATCGACAGGCGAGGGGTGGTGGTAGCCTCAGGGCGTCGGTTAGAGATGGAGATTCGATGCTGATTCGTCAGCGGGCCGACAAACGCAGGCTATCGTGACTGCCGGAGGTAAGAAGGATGAGCACAAAGGCGGATTTCAGTGCCGATGAGTGGGATCTGTTGCGTTCCTCGCCCCTGATGGCGGGGCTGCTGGTGGTCTCGGCGAGCCCGAGCGGGCCGGTGGGACTGGTGCAGGAGTCTGCTGCGGCGGGGAAGATGATCCTGAAGGAGGCTGCTTCGGCAGAGACTCCGCTGGTGAAGGTACTGGCCGAGGATATGAAGACGTCGATGTCGATCCCCAAGCCTCCGCCAGGAGCCACAGCGGAGGCGGTACAGCAGGCGGCGACCGAGATTCTTCGCAGGACCTCTGAGCTGCTGGCCGAGAAGGCCACTCCGGAGGAGGCCGCGGAGATGAAGCAGTGGCTGGCGGGAATAGCGAAGGCGACGGCCGAGGCGGCTCGGGAGGGCGGTTTCCTCGGGTTCGGCGGAACGCTGGTCAGCGACGAGGAGAGGGTAGCGATCGCCAGGGTAAACGAAACGCTGGGGCTGGCGGGCGCCTGAGCTTGGATCGGCAGATCGGCGCCTGAGAACCGCAGATCCTTCGACTACGCCCTCCGGGCTTCGCTCAGGATGACACCCTCTTTTGGGGAGGGTTGAGACTGCCGCTGGAGTGGTAGTGGTTGTGGTGTTGGGAACCGCAGCTCATTTTTGACAAGCTCAGGGTAGGTCTTCGATTTCCTCCTTCGGGCATGACACCCGGAGTGGTCCGAACGCGGCTTAACCGTCTCTGATGATTCCGCGGTCCGTCCGCTCCCGATAAACTAGAGGTATGTCCACACCGCGCTCCCCGTTTTATGTGACCACGCTGATCGCGGGAGCCTTCTTCATGGAAAACCTGGACGGCACCATTATTGCTACGGCGCTGCCGCAGATGGCGCGCAGCCTGCATGTGGGGGCCGTTCGGCTGAACATAGGCATGACTGCCTACCTGATTACGCTGGCCGTGTTTATTCCGATCAGCGGATGGGTGGCGGACCGCTTTGGGTCGCGGTCGGTCTTTGCTGCGGCCATCGGTACGTTCACCATTGCGTCGGTGCTGTGCGGTCTGTCGCACACCCTGACGCAGTTCACGCTGATGCGGATTCTGCAGGGGATCGGGGGAGCCATGATGGTTCCGGTGGGACGCCTGATCGTCCTGCGGACGACTCCCAAAGAGGACCTGACTCGGGCCATTCTGTACATCACGTGGCCGGGGCTGACGGCGCTGGTCGTCGGACCACCACTCGGCGGCTTTATTACGACGTATGCAAGCTGGCACTGGATCTTCTTCCTGAACCTGCCGCTGGGGATCATCGCGCTGGTCCTGACGATCCTGTGGGTGGAGAACTTCCGCACGGAAGATGTGCATCCCTTCGACTGGATTACGTTTCTCTTCGCCGGGTTCGCATCGACTGGCGTGGTGTACGGGATGGAGAAGCTGGGGGGAGACGGAGCGCACTGGCAGGCGTCCGCGGTGATCTTCGCGCTCAGCCTGTTGAGTGCGGCGCTGGCGATTGTCTCGGCTCACCGCAAGCCGGAGACCTCGCTTATCGATCTCGAGTCGATGAAGCTGAAGACGTACTCGCTCTCGATCTTCGGAGCGAGCGCGTTCCGGGTCTCGGTTGCGGTGCTTCCGTTCCTGCTGCCGCTGATGTTTCAGATCTCGTTCGGCCTGAATGCCTTTGTCTCAGGTCTTTATCTGCTGGCGCTGTTTGCGGGTGACTTCAGCATGAAGTCGATCGTGGTGCGGATTCTGCGGCGGTTCGGATTCCGCCGCGTCCTGATTGTGAACGGAGTGATCACGGCGGGCTCGATGGCGCTCTGCGCGCTGCTCAGCCCGTCGACCCGTCCTGCGATCATCGTGGCCATCCTGGCGTTCCATGGAGCGTGCCGCTCGCTGGAGTTCACGTGCATGACGACACTCGCGTACACGGAGATTCCGGCGGAGCGCATGTCGCGGGCCAACGGCTTCCTCTCCGCGGTGATGCAGCTGTCGATGGGAGTGGGGGTCGCGGTGGGTGCGGTCACGTTACGGCTGGTCGCGCATGCCAATGGACACTCGGCTGCGTTTCCGCACCTGAGAGACTTCCATGTAGCGATTCTGATTATGTCGCTGCTTTCGCTAGGACCGGTCTTTGACAGCCTCGGGCTTGATCCTTCCGCCGGCGCGGTTGCCAGTGGACATCGGCAGGTTGAGCTGGAGACGAACGCCGCTTAGGGCCATAGATCTCCTGCAATGGGTCGAACGGCTGCTGAAGGCGGGGTGGAAGAAGTAATCTGTTGGGTATGAATCCTCTCGTCTCTGTCTCCTGGCTTGCCGAACGTCTCGAAGATCCGCAAACGGTTGTGCTGGATGCGACGCTTCCCCCGGTGGGAGTGGTTCCTCCGGTCGATACGCGAGGGCGCTACCTGGAGCGACATATTCCGGGGGCGGTGTTCTTCGACATCGATGAGCTTTCGGACCACTCGACGCCGCTGCCGCACATGCTGCCGAGCGCGGAGGAGTTCACGCGGAAGATGGCAGAGCTGGGGATCAGCGACGGGATGACGATCGTGATCTACGAGCAGACAGGGGTGTTTTCAGCTCCGCGGGCATGGTGGATGCTGCGTACGTTTGGAGCGCGCGAGGTTCACATTCTGGATGGCGATCTGGAGGCGTGGATGCAAGCAGGGCTGCCGGTTGAAGCGGGGCCGGTGAAGCGCAGCATCGCGGCAACCTTTACGGCAAACGTGAAGGCGGAGGCGGTGAAGGGATTCGAGCAGGTCCAGCGGATGATTGGAGGCGGAGGCCAGATTCTGGATGCGCGTTCGGCGGGCCGCTTTGCAGGAACGGCTCCGGAGCCGCGGCCGGGGCTGAGCTCGGGACATATGCCGGGGGCGAGATCGGTTCCGTTCACGGAGCTGGTGGTGGACGGAAGAATGAAGGATGAGCCGGGGCTGCGCGAGCTGTTCGGGGCCAAAGAAGTGGATCTCGAGCAGCCGATCACGACCACCTGCGGGTCGGGAGTGACGGCGGCGGTGATTGCGCTGGGGCTGGAGATTGCGGGTGCGAAGCAGGTGAGCCTGTACGACGGATCGTGGGCGGAGTATGCGCAGCGGCCCGAGGCTGTGATCACGAAAGGCGACTAGAGCGCAGGAAAGTCCCTCAGCGGCGGGGAAGACGCATAGAACAAAAAGGGATGTGCGGCGGGTCTAGACCGCGACCGCCAGTTGCCGTTCCGTCTGTGCGGGCTGTTTCCATTCTCCGAGAGCTCGACTGAGAAGGGCGGATGAGCAGCCCTCCCCACAGAGAACGATGATGTCGTCCTGCTGGGCGAGCTTCCAGTCCCAAGGCATAAAGGTGATTCCGGATGGCGTCACCGAGGCGAGAACCCAGTGGTTGGTGGACTTCTTCTGAATTCCGCAGAGGCACGTGAATACAGGAGTTACTGCCATGGTCTTCCTCCCGTCCTTGCCGGTTGGGATGGGAGAACTCTGCTTCCACCAGGCCAAGGAGGTATCGGATCAACCAGTAGGTTGGTGTCTTATTTCCCTGATCCGATATGTATGGGACGCAGGAATTTGAGGCGGGGTTCTCTGCTGAGATAAAAATCTTTTTGATGCCGAACCGTGAAAGCAAACGCCGCAGTGGACCTCGATTTGCTAGTGGGGGAGATGGACCCGGTGGCGGACAAGTCTGACCGCAGCGGTGTCTTCGGACGAACTGGTAGCGAAGATGACGAGGCCAGGGAAAGACTCCATACGTTGGAGCAGGTAGGAGATGTCGGCATCGGCGTAGCGGTCATGGCTGTCCTCGATCTCGGTACGTTTGCCAAAGAGTGCATCGGCCTCGTCGAAGAAGAGGATGGTGCTTGCCGAGTCGGTTGAGGAGAAGAGGCGATTCAGATTCTTTTCGGTCTCGCCGTACTTCGAGACGACGGCGGAGAGGTCGACGCGGAGGAGGGTGCGGCCGGTCTCATGGGCGAGGGCGGCGGCAGTATTCGCCGCGTCCCTGCGAGTGCCGTCGAGCAGGACGGTGTTCGAGATCGCCGGGGTGGCTGCTGAGGCGATATTCCGAAGCTTGCCCAGCGTGTCGGGCGGCAGCTTAAGAGAGGAGAGCGGGCGACCTTGAGTCGGATGGCGCAGGACGTTCATGGCAGCACTCCTGTGGGATGGAGACAAGATAGTGCAAGTTTGCAAAGTTGCAAGAAGATTCGTATGTCGCCTGAGCATGCGAGGTGAGGGATCTTTCGATTGGTTTGCTCAGTATCGCGGCGGGAGTGGGGGCAAGAGCGCGAGGAGCTTGAGTTAGCGGAGTGACGCTGCATGAAAAAAGCCCCGGGACGATGCCGGGGCTTTTTCTATACAAAACAGCGCAAGTTAGTTCTTCGCGGCGAGCTGACGGAGAACGTACTGCAGGATGCCGCCGTTCTGGTAGTAGAGGATCTCCTGCGGAGTGTCGATGCGGACGGTCGCGGAGAACTCTTTGGTCTTGCCGAGATCGTCTTCGGCGAAGACGCTGATGATCTTGCCGCTGGCGAACTTGGAGTCGAGCATCGCCTTCAACTCGCCGGGCTGGCCTACGCGGAAGACCTCTTCGCCGGTGAGCAGGAGAGATTCGACGTTCTGGCCGGGAAGGAATTGCAGCGGGAGGATTCCCATTCCGACGAGATTGGAGCGGTGAATGCGCTCGTAGCTCTCAGCGACGACGAAGCGGATGCCGAGCAGACGCGGTCCCTTGGCCGCCCAGTCACGCGACGAGCCGGAGCCGTACTCTTTGCCCGCTAGGATGGCGAGCGGAGTATTGCGCTGGGCGTACGCGACGGAGGCGTCGTAGATCGACATCGGGATGTCGTCCGGCAGCAGGCGGGTGACGCCGCCCTCGGTTCCGGGAGCGAGCTTGTTGCGCAGACGGACGTTGGCGAAGGTTCCGCGGACCATGACCTCGTGGTTGCCGCGACGCGAGCCGTAGGAGTTGAAGTCCGCGGGCTTGACGCCGTTGTCGGTGAGGTACTTGCCTGCGGGTCCGTTGAGCTTGATGGAGCCTGCGGGCGAGATGTGGTCGGTGGTGACGGAGTCGCCGAGGACCGCAAGGACGCGTGCGCCGTGGATGTCTTCAACGGCGTCCGGCTGGGCCTTCATGCCCTCGAAGTAGGGAGCCTTGCGGATGTAGGTGGAGTCAGGCTCCCAGCCGTAGGTCTTGCCCTCGGGGAACTTGAGGCCGCGCCAGTTCTGGTCGCCCTCGGAGACGCGGCTGTACTCGTCCTCGAACATCCCGGAGTCGATGGAGCTGGCGACGGCGTCCGAGACCTCCTTCTGGGTGGGCCAGATGTCGCGCAGGAAGACGGGCTTGCCGTCCTTGTCCTTGCCCAGCGGATCGGTGTCGAAGTTGTGGGCGATGTGACCGGCGAGGGCGTAGGCGACGACCAGCGGGGGGCTCATCAGGTAGTTGGCGCGAACATCGGGGGAGATGCGTCCCTCGAAGTTACGATTTCCGGAGAGGACCGAGACGGCGACCAGGCCATGATCTTCGATCGCCTTTGAGACGTCGGAGGGCAGCGGGCCGGAGTTGCCGATGCAGGTGGTGCAGCCGTAGCCGACCGTCTGGAAGCGCAGCTTTTCGAGATACTGCGTCAGGCCGGCCTTGTCGTAGTAGTCGGTGACGACGCGCGAGCCGGGGGCAAGCGAGGTCTTGACCCATGGAGGCGTGCTGAGACCCTTTTCGACGGCCTTCTTTGCGAGAAGCCCGGCAGCGAGCATGACGTAGGGGTTCGAGGTGTTGGTGCAGGAGGTGATGGCTGCGATCACGATGGAGCCGTGGTCGAGGTAGGGCTCGGGATCGACGCCGAAGCGCTCGCCGATGTTCACGGTCGGAGCTTCGAGGGTCGCGACTGCGGCGCCGGTCGGCTCGGAAGCAGGAACGCCGACGCTGCTGGTGAGATCGCCGCCGAGGGAGGCGTGACCGCCCTCGCCTTCCCAGCGAAGCATCTGGCGAACTTCGTTGCGGTTGGCGTTGGGTCCGAGAAGTGTTGGAAGCTGCTTGGCGAAGCTGGGACCGGCCTGCGACAGCAGGACACGATCCTGGGGGCGCTTGGGACCGGCGACGGAGGGCTCGACGGTGGAGAGATCCAGGGCGATGGTCGCGGAGTACTCGGCCTCGGCAGCGTCGGCGGTGTGGAACATGCCCTGCTCGCGGTAGTAGGCCTCGACGAGGGCGATCTGGTCTTCGCTGCGGCCGGTGAGCCGGAGGTAGCGAAGCGTCTCAGCGTCGACGGGGAAGATCCCGCAGGTGGCGCCGTACTCGGGAGCCATGTTGGCGATGGTAGCGCGGTCGGCGAGCGGGAGCTCGGAGATGCCGGGGCCGTAGAACTCGACGAACTTGCCGACGACGCCGAGCTTGCGAAGCATCTCGGTGACGGTGAGGACGAGGTCGGTCGCAGTGGTGCCTTCCTTTAGCTTGCCGGTCAGCTTGAAGCCGACGACCTGCGGGACCAGCATGGAGACGGGCTGGCCGAGCATGGCGGCCTCTGCCTCGATGCCTCCGACGCCCCAACCGAGAACGCCGAGACCGTTGATCATCGTGGTGTGGGAGTCGGTTCCGACGAGGGTGTCCGGATAGGCGAGGCCGTCTTCGGTGGTGAAGACGACGCGGGCGAGGTGCTCGAGGTTGACCTGGTGGCAGATGCCCATGCCGGGAGGCACAGCGGAGAAGTTACGGAAGGCCGTCTGTCCCCACTTGAGGAAGGCGTAGCGCTCGCGGTTGCGCTGGAACTCGAGCGCGGCGTTGAGGTCGTAGGAGCCGGAGGTTCCGAACTGATCGACCTGTACGGAGTGATCGATGACCAGCTCGGCGGGCTGTAGCGGGTTGATGCGCTCAGGGTCGCCGCCCAGCTCGCGCATGGCATCGCGCATCGCGGCAAGATCGACGATGGCGGGGACGCCGGTGAAGTCCTGCATCAACACGCGGGCGGGCATGTAGGCGATCTCGCGCGAAGGCTCAGCCTTGGGCTCCCACTTGGCGAGGAACTGGATGTCGTCGGCGGTGACGGTGCGGCCGTCTTCGTGGCGAAGCAGGTTCTCAAGCAGGATGCGCAGTGAGAAGGGGAGGCGGGCGAGATCGACGCCCGAGGACTTCAGGGCATCGAGGCGGAAGATGGTGTAGTTCTTCGATCCGGAAGCCAGGGTGGCTTTGCTTTTGAAGGAATCAGGATTATTCGGTGAGCTGGACATCTCTTTTATCTCCGAGGGAGCGCGACGGGCGCGCTGGTTGAGAGGCCTGAGGCTGGCGAAAGCAGCCCCGGTCCGACGGGGAAAGCGTATCAAAAGTGAGAGAGAGTCGGAATGACAGCGCGTCTACCGTCCGCGATCGGGACGGCCGTGACGGAAGCGCTTGAGGATGGGACGACGTTGTGCCATCGGCTTTATTCTACGACCACCGTTTAGCGTCTCTCAACTTTCGGTTACAGGTACGGCGAGATGCGATGCGGATGGCCGCAAAAGGATGCCTGCCCTCAGGCGGCAGCGCGGTAATTTAGGGAGAGGGGAACCTCAGGTTTCGGGGCGGAAGCCGCATCTGAATTACTGAAGCAGTGTTTATAGGTATCAGGAGCCGCGTAGGACGATGAACGCACAAGGTGAAAATCGTATGTGGGCCTTTTTTTCGAGACACTTTACAGCCACAATCTTAGGTCTGGCTCTCTGCGGGGGAGCAGTGCTTGTGGGCACTCACATGGTCACGGCGCAGGCGGCGGACCAGGGCCCTGACCCGGCCGACGCGAATATGGCTCCTCTCAGCGGGGACGCGAATGTGGACCAGGCCGCGAGGCAGCCGGGAGAGCCGGCGACGAGCCAGCAGCAGGCTCCTCCACCGAGCTCGGGTGCGCAGAACGAGAGCATCCAGCGCGCGCAGGAGTACCAGCAGACCGGAGCGCAGCAGGGAGCACCTCCTCCGGATCAGCAGCAGGATCAGCAACAACCGTATCAGCCGCAGCCGCAGGCTCAGTCCTCCAACGATCAGCAGGCACAGGGCTACTACGACTCCCAGGAAGATCCCGACCAGGACGAGGCCGACTACGAGGAGCTGGAGGCTAGCCAGCCGCCTCCCGCGCTGCCGACGTATGACCAGCCTCCTGCTCCTGAACCGGATTACCTCTGGACGCCGGGGTACTGGGGCTATGCGCCAGCGGGCTACTACTGGGTACCGGGCGTTTGGGTTGCGGCGCCCTGGCCGGGTGCTTTATGGACGCCCGGATACTGGGGCTTTTACGGAGGCCACTACCGGTATCACCGTGGCTACTGGGGCCGATACATCGGCTTCTACGGCGGAATCAACTACGGCTGGGGATATCCGGGCTACGGCTTCTATGGCGGCTACTGGAGAGGGAATCAGTTCTTCTATAACCGCTCGGTGACGCACATCAACACGGGACGGATCAGGAACGTGTACAGCCGGCCGGTAGTGATCAACCGCACGTACATCAACAATACTCACGTGTCGTATAACGGCGGACGCGGGGGTCTCCAGGTGCGTCCGCGACCGGCGGAGATGGCGGCGCGTCGCGAGCCTCGGCTTGCTCCCATGAGCACGCAATTGCAGGTGCGTCAACAGGCTGCGCAGAACCGGCAGCAGTTCTACAGCGCGAATCGCGGTCGTCCGGCTATGGTCGCAACTGCACGCCCGGTGCAGGCAGACCGCGGAGTACAGCGGCCTGTGTCTGTGCAGTCCCAGGGACGAGCCGGAGAATACCAGCAGCGACCCGGCCAGAATCAGCAGCGACCGGAACAGTACCAGCAGCGACCTGGCCAGAACCAGCAGTACCAGCAGCGGCCGGGGCAATACCAAGGGAATCAGAACCATTCCACGAATCCGCAGGTTCGCCCGGCTCAGCCGCAGCAGCCCCAGGTCCATCCCGGTCAGCCGAACGTGCAGTCGCCGCGTCCGGAGGTGCGGCAGGGAGAACCGGGAAGCCCCCAGGTACAGCCTGCGCGGCCTGAGCCGAACGTAAGGCCGACGCAACCGCAGGTTCGCCCGGCTCAGCCCCAGACGCGTACGGAATACCGCCCGGGCGAACCCAACGTCCGGCCGGTGCAGCCGACGCGACCGAACGAACCACGGACTTCGCCGGAGCAGATGCGACCCTCGCCGCAACAGAGTCGACCGGCTCCGATCGAACGGCAGACGCAGCAGCCCCAATATCGGTCTGCGCCTATGCCGCAACAGGCTCCACGGCAGCAGGAGTATCGGCAGTCGCCGCAGTCTATGCCCCATCAGGCACCTCAATCCATGCCTCACCAGGCGCCCCAATCCACGCCGCAGCCGCATGGAGGCTACCCGGGTGGTGGCGGTCATGGTGGTGGAGGAGCCCAGGGCGGTGGCGGGGGTCATGGTGGAGGTCACGGAAGATAGGGCGATGTACGGCAAAGGGGGTCTGCAGGGATGCGGGCCCCTCTGCTTTTGCTCGCCTTCTCAGTTGGTTCCGCTCGAGCAACTACGGTGGTGGGTTTGACTTCACCTTTGCCGATGCCTAGCCTCGAAGATGCCAATCAAAAGTTTCGGGGAGCACGGGCAGAGCAAATGAAGGTTCTGGTAATCGGTGGTGGAGGGCGTGAGCACGCCCTGGTATGGGCGCTGCGGAAGTCCTCTTCTGTGACTGAGATCGTTGCCGCTCCGGGCAACGGCGGCATAAGCGCACTGGCTCGATGTATTCCCGTCGACGTCAACACGCTGGAGGCGATGGTCGACCTGGTCTCGATCGAAGCGCCCGATCTGACGATCATTGGCCCGGAGGTTCCGCTGGCTCTCGGGGTGGTGGACGAGCTTGAGAGGCGAGGGCTTCGTGTCTTCGGCCCGACGAAGGATGCGGCGCAGCTGGAGTCGAGCAAAGCCTTCGCGAAGTCATTTATGCAGCGCCACGGAATCCCTTCGGCAGAGCATGCGCTGTGCCTGACGCTGGACCAGGTGCGGGAGTCGCTGCTGAATTTTTCGCTGCCTGTGGTGGTCAAGGCCTCCGGGCTGGCGGCGGGCAAGGGTGTCGTTATCTGCAACACGCGGCTTGAGGCCGAAGCGGCGGCGGCCCAGATGTTCTCAGGGGTGCTGCTGGGAGCGACAGAGACCGAGGTGGTGCTGGAGGAGTTCCTGACCGGCGAAGAGATCTCGTTTTTTGCGCTGTGCGATGGAAAACATGCCGTGCCTATTGCAGCCGCGCAGGATCACAAGCGCGTCGGCGAGGGCGACACCGGGCCAAACACGGGAGGCATGGGAGCCTACTCGACCGACGGCCTGCTGACCCCTGCGATGCGGCAGTGGATTACGCAGAACGTCGCCCAGAAGGTAGTGGATGGCATGGCATCGGAGGGAACGCCGTTCAAGGGGATTCTCTTCATCGGGCTGATGATGAGTCCGCGCGGGCCCATGGTGCTGGAGTTCAACACGCGGTGGGGCGATCCAGAGACGGAGGCGATCGTGCTTCGCCTGGAGAGCGACATCCTCGATCTGTTCAACGCCGCCATCGATGGCAGGGCGAACGGGCTGGCGATCCGGCTGAAGCCGGGCGCGAGCGCCACGGTCATCGCAGCCAGCGGGGGATATCCCGGGAAGTACGCCTCCGGTCTTCCGATCAGCGGCCTTGAAGGGGAGGACCGCGAGGGTGTGATCGTCTTCCATGCGGGAACCGCGCTGAAGGACGGACAACTGGTTACTGCAGGTGGCCGCGTGCTGGCGGTCTCGGCAGAGTCGGACGACCTGGAGGAGGCGCTCAACCGCATCTACCGGAGGCTGGAGGAGATCTCGTTCGAAGGGATGCAGTACCGGAGAGATATCGGGCACCGGGCGCTGCAGCGCCGCTAGCGCTCTGGAGGAAGAAAGAGACGACAGATGACGGACCCTTTCCTGACGGCAAGCGAGGCGCTGAAGTGGAATCAGGCCACAAATGCCGCATGGCGCAGACTGATCCAGGAGCATCCCCAGGTTCTGGCGCTGCCGTGCGACATCATGCAGACCTCGACCGTAGCGCAGCTTCTGCAGCACATTGTTGCGGTTGAGCTTCGCTACGCCGAACGCATCCTTGGGCTGCCGGAGACAGACTACGCCGATGTTCCGTATGACTCCGGCGAGGCGATCTACCGGACGCACGATCGCGCCATGGAGATGTATGCACAAGCACTCGCCGCGGACCTGGACTGGAGGGACGAGATCCGGTTTCAGACAAGAAGCGCAGGCGTGCTACTGACATCGCGTAGAACGATCTTGTTTCATGCGCTCTTCCACAGCATCCGGCATTATGCCCAGCTGGGCACTTTGGTCCGGCAGCATGGTTACAAGACCGGCTGGTATGGAGACTACCTATTTATGGATGTAAGACCGCTCTGAGGCGTGGGGCGGTTCAGAGCGGAGTCGGAGGCTGTGCGCTCAGGATCTGAGATTGAGCGAGCAAACCGCAGATCCTTCGACCGCGTTCAGGATGACAAAGGCACGGGTAGAAGGCCTACCCGAACGAGGTTGCCGCCGCGGACAAAATACAGGGATCCTTCGCGTTGCTCAGGATGACAGCCAGCTAAACGATATGCGTTTCTTTAGACGACACGCGAGTAGACGTAGCCGCCGGAGTCGAGCGCGCCGAGCAGCTCGTCCACCTGTCCGCGTCCGCGGGTTTCGAGCGTGATGTCGATCGTGGTGTCGCCCAGGTTGACGCCGTAGTAGGCGCGGTTGTAGAGCGTATCGACGATGTTGACGCGGTGATGTGCGATCAGCTTGGTCAACTCGGCGAGAGCGCCGGGCTTGTCGAGCAGGTGGATGCGCAGGCGAATCATACGGCCGTCCTGCACCAGACCGCGCTCGATGATGCGGCTGAGCAGCGTGACGTCGATGTTGCCTCCGCCGATGACGACGGCGGTGCGAGCGCCTTTGAGCGAGGTGCGCTTCTGCAGCAGCGCGGCTAGTCCGGCTGCGCCTGCTCCCTCGGCGAGGGTCTTTTCGCGCTCCAGCAGGACGAGGATGGCGGAGGCGATCTCGTCTTCGTCGACGGTGACGATCTGATCGACGTAGCGCTCGATCACGGGAAGCGTGACCTCTCCGGCGCGTCGAACGGCGATACCGTCCGCAATGGTGGTCGCCGGCGGAATGGTGACAGGGTGATGTTGTTCGACGGCGACGGCCATCGAAGGAAGGCGCGCGGTCTGGACCCCGATGACGGTGATCTCGGGGCGCGATTCCTTGATGGCGCAGGCGACTCCACCGATGAGGCCGCCGCCTCCGATGGGAACGACGACGGCTTCGAGATCGGGAATCTGTTCCAGCAGCTCGAGACCGATGGTGCCCTGGCCAGCCATGACGGCGGGATCGTCGAAGGGGTGGATGAAGGTCATGTTCTGCGCGGAGCAGATGCGGCGGGCCTCCTCGTAGGCCTCGTCGTAGTTGGCGCCGTGCAGGATGACCTCGGCACCGAAGCCGCGCGTCGCGGTGACTTTGACCAGCGGAGTCGCCAACGGCATGACGATGATGGCGCGTATGCCGCGCGAGGTCGCGTGATAGGCCACGCCCTGCGCGTGATTGCCTGCGCTTGCGGCGACGACGCCGAGCGATGCCTCTTCGGGAGTAAGCAGCGCGATGCGGTTGAGTGCGCCACGCTCCTTGAAGGAGCCGGTCATCTGCAGGTTTTCGAGCTTGAGAAAGATCTGCTGATCGGTCAGGGCGGAGAGCAATCTGGAATGCGCGCACGGCGAGTAGTAGATGGCGTCGCGCAGCCGCTCTCGCGCAGCGGTGACATCAGCGAGGCTGATGCTGGAAGTGCTGTGTGCTGCTTGTTCGGTCAGACTCACGGTGCTGCTCCTTAAATCTTTATCGGTGCACGAATCTTTATCGGTGCACGCGAAACTGGTTGGCCAGGGCAAACTCTTCGCGCAGCCCCGGCGTGCGCAGATTCTCGCGCACATGGGCCAGACGCTGCTCGAGCGCGTGGAGCGTCTCGGCGATCGGTGCCGTGTTGCTCAGGGCTACATCGCGCCACATGCTGTACGGGCTCGCACCCAGGCGGGTCGTCTCGCGCAGAGCACGGCCACCGATGGCGGCTATCTCTGGCGCGTCGCCGAATCGATCCTGAAGGAGGGCCGCAAAGGCCGTCGAGAGCATCTGGGGAAGATGGCTGACCCACGCGCACATCTCATCGTGCCGTGCGGGATCCATGTCGAGGGTTCGGGTGCCGAAGAAGCTCACCCAGCTGCGCCACTCCTTCTCCATCGCGGAAGGCTCGCCCGGACCGGGAGTGAAGAGCCACATGGCTCCCTGAAAGAGATTAGCCTCTGCCAGCAGGGCGCCGCCGGACTCCTTACCCGCCATCGGATGCCCGGCGAGGAAGCAGGCCTGGTTCTCGCGGCCGAAGAGTTCAGCGGCAAGCTCGGTGATCTCGAGCTTGGTGCTTCCGACGTCGGTGATGAGCTGGGTCGGGCCGGTGACCTCAGCCAGCTGCTTCATCCAGTCCTTGATGGCAAGCACAGGTACCGCAAGCACGATGACGTCGGCCTGGCGGGCAAGCTCGAGTGCGCCCCACTGGTTGCCGGCGACTCCATCGACGGCTCCCATCTCCAGCGCGGCCCGCAGCTCCAGCAGGCTCTGGTCCCATCCGTCGATGCGTCCGCCGAATCCGGCGGCGCGCAGGGCCAGACCGGTCGAAGCGCCGATCAGGCCCGTTCCGATGATGAGGACGCGTTCCATCATGCCTGCAGCCATCCTTATGCCACCGAACGTCCGACGACAGGAGCAAGCTGGCGGAGCTGTGCGATCAGCTTCTGAAGCTGCTCGGGGTACATGCTCTGCGCACCATCGCTCATCGCCTTGTCGGGATTGGGGTGCATCTCCATCAGCAGGCCGTCGGTGCCTGCAGCCACCGAGGCGAGAGCCATGGCCGGAACCATGTCGCGGATGCCGACGCCGTGCGAAGGATCGGCGAGGACTGGGAGGTGCGTCAGCTTCTTGAGCACCGGGATGGCGGAGATGTCCATCGTGTTGCGGGTCGCGGTCTCGTAGGTGCGGATGCCGCGCTCGCAGAGCATAAGGTCGTAGTTGCCGCCCGAGAGGATGTACTCGGCCGACAGCAGAACCTCTTCGATGGTGGCGGAGATTCCGCGCTTCAGCAGGCAGGCCTTGCGCACGTGGCCAAGCTCGCGCAGAAGGTTGAAGTTCTGCATGTTGCGCGCGCCGATCTGGAAGACGTCGATGTAGGGCAGCATGATCTCGATCTGCGAGATCTCCATCACCTCGGTGATGACCAGAAGGCCGGTCTCATCCGCGACTTCGCGGAGCAGCTTGAGGCCTTCGACTCCCATGCCCTGGAAGCTGTAGGGCGAGCTGCGAGGCTTGTAGGCTCCGCCGCGCAGGAACTTCGCGCCTGCGGCAGCAACCTGCTTGGCGGAGAGAAGGATCTGCTCACGCGACTCGACGGAGCACGGTCCGGCCATCACGACAACCTCTTCGCCGCCGATCACGACGCCATTGGCGAACCTGATCTTCGTGCCCTCGGGGCGGAAGTTGCGCCCGGCGAGCTTATAGGGCGAGGAGATGCGGTAGGCATCGTGAACGCCGCCGAGAACCTTGAACTCGGCCACGTCGAAGTGCTCCGGAGTTCCTACGCCGGCCAGAATGGTCTGGGCAGCTCCCGTGGTGCGGTGGACGTTGAAACCGAGCTCGACCATCCGCTCGATGACACGTTGAATATGTTCCTCTGTTGCCGAGTCCTGCATTGCTACGATCATCGTCTTCTTCGCTTTCTTGAGAATGAAACGGAATAAGTTACAAAACTTTGTACGGAAACCCTGCAGCTAGTCGTTCTTCTGAATGGCACGCATCACGTCGATGATGCGCTCGTAGATGTCGACGATCTCCGGGTTGGACAACGGTCCTCGGTTCGCCCGGCGGACGTGCTCAAAGACGTCCTGTTCGCGCTTGGGCTCATAGACAGGAAGGCTGTCCTTCTGCTTGAGCTCACCGATGGCCTTTGCCGCCTCGGCACGCTGATTGATAAGGCGAACGATCTGCTCGTCCAGTTCGTCGATCTTTTGCCGCCACTCAGAGATCTCCATCGAATATCCTCACGCTGCAGCCAGGTTGCGTGCTCCCGCTGCGGGTTATTTGGGTACCACTCATGATAAACGGGCAGTTTTCGACGCCCTGGCTGGTTGCTGAGAGCTGTTCTCATGCCCTCAGCCCCGCTACAAACTTTCCGACTGCCGCTGCTGCCTGCTCCGGCCCAGTCTTCTCGATCAGCTGCACGATCGCCGAACCGATCACCGCGGCGTCAGCAAATTCGCCGACTGCCTTGACGTGATCCGCATTGGAGACGCCGAAGCCGACCGCGATCGGCAGCTCAGTAAACTTCCGCAGCCGGGTGACGACCTGCGAGGCGTCGCTGGTCAGGCTGGACTGCGTGCCCGTGATTCCCGTGCGCGAGATGGCATAGACGAAGCCGCGAGAGTTCTCCGCAATCGCCTTCAGCCGGGCATCGGGCGAGGTGGGAGCGGCCAGAAAGACTGGGCCGAGGTTGTTCGCGCGCATCGCTTCCAGATACTCGGCGGCCTCTTCGACGATCATGTCGGTCAGCAGCACACCGTCGGCTCCGGCTTCGGCGGCCTTCGCGCAGAAGTCGTTGAGGCCAAGCCGCAGTACAGGGTTCAGGTAGGAGAAGAGGATCAGCCCCGCCTGCGGTCTCGCTTTGCGAAGCTCCGCCGCTACGGCGAGCACATCCGTCAGCCGCGTGCCTTTCGCAACAGCCCGTTCACTGGCACGCTGAATCACCGGGCCATCCGCCAGAGGATCGCTGAAGGGAACTCCCAGCTCGATGACATCCGCGCCATTGTCAATCGCGGCCAGTGCGATGTCGCGCGTTGTGGCGAGATCGGGATCGCCAGCGGTGAGGTAGACCACAAGGCCCGGTTTCTTCTTGAACTCAATCGACATCGTGCCTACCCTTTCGCCGCAACGCTCGTCAGGTCGAGCTCTCGTGCCAGAATCCCCATGTCCTTATCACCGCGTCCGGAGAGGTTCACCATGAGCACATCGCTCTTGCTCATCGTCGGTGCCAGCTTGATCGCCTCGGCGACTGCATGTGCACTCTCAAGCGCCGGCAGAATACCTTCCGTTCGTGCGAGCGTCACGGTCGCCTTCAGGGCCTCGTCGTCGGTTGCCGAGGTGTAAGTGGCGCGGCCCGAGTCGTGCAGCATGGCGTGCTCCGGTCCGACGCTCGCATAGTCAAGTCCAGCCGATACCGAGTGTGTCAGCGCAATCTGCCCCGCGTTGTCCTGCAGGACATAGCTATAGGTTCCCTGCAGCACGCCGGGAACACCGCCGCCGACCTTCATGAATCGGGCCGCGTGCTCGCCGAGAGCAGTTCCGCGTCCACCGGCCTCGACCCCGATCAGCTGCACATTGCTGTCGTTGAGGAACTCGTAGAAGGCTCCGATGGCGTTCGATCCTCCGCCCACGCAGGCCACGATCGCGGTAGGCAGCTTGCCTTCCTGCTCCATGATCTGCTTCTTCGCTTCCTTGCTGATGACGCGATGAAAGTCGCGCACGATGGTGGGGTAGGGGTGTGCTCCCAGGGCAGAGCCGAGAATGTAAAACGTGGTGCGGACGTTGGTGACCCAGTCGCGCATGGCCTCGGAGATCGCATCCTTCAGGGTGGCCGAGCCTGCGCTCACGCCGCGAACCTCCGCGCCCAGCAGGCGCATGCGGTAGACGTTCAGCTCCTGGCGGCGCATGTCCTCTTCGCCCATGTAGACCACGCACTCCACGCCCAGCAGAGCGCATACGGTTGCTGTGGCGACGCCGTGCTGACCGGCTCCCGTCTCGGCGATGATGCGCTGCTTGCCCATGCGCCGCGCCAGCAGACCCTGGCCGAGCGCGTTGTTGATCTTGTGGGCCCCGGTGTGCAGCAGGTCCTCGCGCTTGAGGTAGATCTTCGCTCCGCCCAGCTGCTCGCTCAGTCGCTTTGCGTAGTAGAGCGGCGTGGGCCGGCCGCAGTAGTTGTGCAGCAGATCGTCCAGCTCTGCATGAAAGGCGGGATCCTTCTGGGCGTCCGCATAGGCCGCCTCCAGCTCTTCGAGCGCGGCCATCAGGGTCTCGGGAACATACCGCCCCCCGTAGACTCCGAACCGCCCCGTGGCCGACCGTATCGGCCCTGCCGGATTTACCATCGCTGACGTCGTCGAACCTGTCGCTCCGCCCATCCTGTGCTCCTTCCGAGCAAAACAAAGCCGCAACCTTTATCGGTCGCGGCTCGTGTGGATTTCGAATCTTTTCTGAACTTCAGCTTTACTTCGCCAAGCTAATCTGTCAGAAGACCCTACTCCGCCGATGCCGCTACCGGATGCCAGTAGCGGTAAATAAAGCTAATAAATCGGCTGGTGTGCGAGATCATCTTGCTTTCAAGCATACATGCGTGTTCGCCGCCCGGCAACCCGTTTGTTCGCGCTGATGCGGTAATGCGGTGATTCATCAGATCTAAGGCTCCAGCACAAACTTCTTGATCGCCACCTTCGCTCCCATCCTCGCCCGCTCCGGAGAGGTCTTCACCACGACCGCGATCTCGTCGAACATCGTCCCGTCCATGGCTGCCGGAACCGGGAAGCTAAGAGTCTCTTCTTCCACTTTTCCCGATGCATTGGGGCGCTGCGCGATCGGCAACTGGCTGGACGGAATGATTGCTGTCCCGAGATAGTGGGGTGCCTGTTCCGGCGCCACGACATTGAATCTCTGCTTCGTCGCGGGCTTCGGATCGGGCAGCTTCCTCACCCATAACTCAAGCGAGATAGGGCCGCCCATCTGGTCGGCGTCTTCGATCGTCAGTGCGATGGCGCTGCAGCAGCCGAGGTCGAGCGGATTGGCCAATCTCTGGTGCGCCTCCATCAGGAGAGGATAGCGATCGCTCGAACTCACCTGCGTCTTGATCGAACTTCCTCGCACCACCCGCGCCGTCGATCGCGGCCGCTTGTCGGGCCACTTGAAGTACCAGTACTGGCCGTCGAATGGAATCTCCATCGGGTCGGTGAGCCTGGCGCCGAAGTGGGGAACCAGCTCTCGTTTTACCGGAGCGATAATCTTCTTTTGCGCCTGCTGGAGCGGCAGCAGAATGATGCCGATGTAGCCCGCACTCGAGGAGGAAGAGGTAGCAGGCTTCGGCGTAACGTTCTTCGAAAAGTCCTGAACGGGAGGAATGTGGAAGCGGCGCAGGACTCCTGCCCGCAGATAAGGGATGAGCGCGATCACGGTGAAGAGGAACGCGGCCGCTACGATCCCGGTCTGCCCGCTGCGTGAAAGGATCGACCTTCCTCCGGAGGCAATCGAGGCCCGCGCCACCGCCCTCCATCCCAGCAGACCGGTGAAGACTCCTGCTCCCAACGAAGCCATGACAAACCATCGCGCTGCCGCCAGTCCGATCACGCCGTCGAGCAACAGCACAAGCAACAGCGACGGCAGAAGCCTGCGCGCCAGCAGACCATCGGGAAACTGGAAGGGTGTTCCCGGCGCGGGTCGCGTGGTAGAGATCGCCTGCGGTGCAGCCTCGATCTCACAGCGCTTCAAAAACACTCCCAGACAAGTAAGACAGATTACCCCGGCAGCAATCATCAGCAGCGACCACGTCTCGATAAACAGCATCCACGCAGGAATCCACAAGGCCACCAGGCACGCGGCATGCACGACCGGGGTTGAAACCTTCCGGCTGCCATGAAGGACTCGGACATAGATCGTTCGAACGACAAAGCCACACACCATGGTTGCCGTAAACAGCAGTGAAGCAGCGATGAGGAACAGACCGATGGGCGGGAGCGAACCTCTGCGCAGCCAGGAGCAGAGAAAATCGAGGACCGCGCCCGTCGCTGCGACCCCGATGACCATGGGCCAGACCGGCAGAGAGGCCGCGTCGTCCTGTTCTGCTATCGCTGCCGAAACGATCCGATCTTCAAGCTCCGTCATGGATGACTCCTGCTGTTTGCAATGAGCATAGTCGGAATCCGACTATACGGGCAGATTTTTTTTCAGATGGTTTCAGCCAACCTTTTTCCTGCGGGCCCGAATTTATCTTTCTGCGGGCAGGCGTCGCTTGTGCAAAGGTGACAGTTCGCTATGCATCGAAATGAGGTATGCAGTACGAGCTTCAGGAGGACAGTAAACGATGTTTATGAACCTGAATCGCGCAGTGGCTTCTTTTGTGGCAGCTTCCATGTTTTCGCTGCCGGTACACGCAATGGTGCAGGTATACCCGATGGTGCAGCAGGCTACGCAGGCAGAGCACGATCGAGCGGAGCACGAGCAGACAGCGCAGGATCATCGCAAGCACACGGGAGCGAAGGTCGTGGGCGGTACAGCGGCAGGTGGCGCCGTCGTGGGCGCGCTGGCGGGTGGTGGCAAGGGAGCTCTGATCGGCGGTGCGGCCGGTGCAGGTGCAGGTGCCATCGCGAACAAGGTGCGCAAGGACAAGGCCGTTAAGAAACGCGAGCGTCGCGAGACGGAACAACCGGAATATACCAACCCACGCTAATCGTTCTACTCGACCGGCGACGGCCTCCGCCAGTCAAAGCGTCTTCCCAGAATGCCTTTGACGATAAGGTGGTCTGTCGCCGAGGTCGATCCCACTCCAACGCCCAGGTTAATTTCCCATTTTGGGGATACATTCAAGTCAGTCACCGCAAAGACCTGCTGCTGCTGATTTCTGAAGCTGTCGAAGGAGCCGATGCGACCGTAGTCAGCGTAATACTCCAGGCCGCCGCTGATCTCGCGCGTGAAGTCATAGCCGACTTTGAAGCCGGGAGAAAATCCTAGTCCCTGCCTTATGTCGGGTCCGTGCCACGTGCGTTCCAGGGCTGGATTGAAAGCGAGATACCATCGTCCTATCGATTTATCTACGATTGGCCTCAGCTCCCACGTCCAGGTGTCCGGGGAGTAGACGGGACGCTGATATCCCACTTCGGTCGAAAGGCTCACGCCTACCGGCCAGTGCCACGAATCCGGAACCCGCACCCTGGGCCGTATATGGTCGCCTACCCACTGAATGCCGTGGCCGTCCTGGATGCTGCTGAAGACATAGAAGCCTACCTCGGACCAACTCGTCAGCCCCTGCGTAATCTCGAGGGTCTCGTGTTCCTGATGGTTTGTCGGATAGGTTCCATCTGTCGTAAAGAGAGAACCTCTTGCGGTGTAGTTCGAGTGCAGCTCCACCATCGTGGTCTTTGGCAGAACCGTATCTGAGCCGTAGACCTGAATCTCGTAGTTTCCCTGTGCGCTGGCGTGCAGAACGCAGCCAAGCAACAGGGCAAAGAGAGCAAAGACTGTCTTTCGCGAGTGAAACAGGGATAAAGCCATCGTTCGATATTTTCTTTCTAGATACAGCGGAACAGCATCATGAAGCCCATATCCATATGGTCTTGCTGATGGCAGTGGAACAACGTAAGCCCTGGCTGATTGGCTGTGAACACAACCTCCGCCTCTGTGCCTGCCTTCACCAGGACAGTATCTTTCAGAATCCCCCGTGTCTCCTTGCCTGCCAGCCTGCGCAGCTCGAAGCTGTGCCGGTGCAGGTGGACGGGATGATCATCCATGCTCTTGTTTCTAAAGACCAGACGATACCGCTGGCCGAACGTTAGCCTCACTGTCTCCGTATCCGGAAACGACCTTCCATTGATCATCCAGCGGTCCATGGAGCCGTGTCCCGTGAACTTCGACTCGAATGTCAAGGGGATCGCAGTTTCCTTAAGATCACCTGAAGATTCTGCTGGCGGCGCCACATCCTCCGCACCGAAGCGCCGATAATCCCACTCGAGCATCTGCGGCTGATTCCACGTAGGCTTTCCGGATCGTCCTGCATACTCGACCACGATACCCATTCCCGCTGACATGACGTGCTTACGGACCTCTCCAAGAACCCACACGCCTGGATGGTTCATATCCACCTCGACCGATACGCGCTCCGCCGGCGAAAGGTGAATCATCTCCACGGTCTGGGGAGAAGGAACTGCGTGACCATCGAGCGCGACCACGCGCAGCTTGTGGCCTGCCAGAGCCAGCCAGTGCGGTTCCGTTGCACTGGTATTAACGACGTGCACAAGGATCCGTTGCCCCTCTTTAACGCGCAGCGGCTCTCCAAAACCGAGGGTCTTTCCATTGATGGTGGAGTAGTCGTAGACGGGACTCATAGAACCGTCGTCACTGCCGAGTATCATCGCGTTCCAGTCGTGCAGAGCCAGGAAGAACTCCTGATCGTAGCGCGCCGGATTCTCGCGGGGCTCAATCCACAAAAAGCCGTACTGGCCGGAGTAGAGGCCCTTCTTTACATCGCGTCCTGCGAAGGTATGCGTGTGATACCAGCGGAATCCCGAGGGTGTCGGTGTGAAGGTGTACCGTGCCGATCTTCCGGCAGGAATATGAGGCGTTCCTTCCTCCATCGCACCATCGACCTCAGGCGGAAGAAAAAGCCCGTGCCAGTGGACCACCTCGTCATTGCCGCTGTTATTGCTAACACCTATCGTGACAGGCACGCCTTCCTTCAGGCGCAGCAGCGGCCCGGGGATCTGTTGATTGTAGGCAATCGTCTTGATGAATCGGCCTGGAGAGATCTCCAGCGAGTATGGAGCGATGTCGAGCGTGTAATCAGCAGGAGTCTCTGCGATTGCGGAAAGCCGGTCCAGCCCTGCCGCCATAGCGGCCATCCCGGAAAGCTTCAGAGCCTTCCGCCTCGTCAATCTGCCGTACCTCGATATCAACTTCCGTTCTCCGCTAAATCTTCTGGACTCTCTGGACCTCGCGTACTCCCGGCACACGGCGCAGCCGTTCTACCAGCCGGTTCAGGTGCCGCACGTCAACGGTCTCGATCACAAAATCGACTGCGGCCAGACCATCTTGGACGGGCTTCGAATCCACGCTCCGGATGTTGGTCCCGTCATCGGAGATGATGGCGGTGAACTCCTTGAGCATCCCGGTACGGTCTTCGCAAAAGACGGTCAGCTTGACCGGATAAGTCTGAGATTTGGCAGTGCTGGATTCAGAGGCCATGGGAGCCCACTCCACCTGGATTCTTCGGTCGGATTCATACAGAAGATTCTGCACGTTGGGACAGCTTCTTGCGTGGACGGCGACACCTTTGCCGCGCGTGACGTAGCCGATAATCTCTTCGCCGCGGATGGGGTTACAACATCGTGCGCGGTAGACCAGAAGATCGTCCTGCCCCTCTACCTGCAGGGACTCCGAGCCTTTGCCGAAGAAGACTCGCTTGACTGCCTCCGACATCTGCCCGATGGCGTTACCTACGGTTCCGGGCTCCGGATGTGCGGGCTCCGGAGTCATGGTCGATCCAGGCTCGAGCTTGTTCAGTACCTGGCGGGAGGAGTACTTGCCGAAGCCGACTCCGGCCAGAAGCTCCGTTTCGCTGGTCAGCCCGTATTCGGTGGCGACACGGTCGTAGTCCGCGCTGCTGTACTTGTTCAGCGCCAGTTTGTACTTGCGAGCCTCGCGGTCCAGCAGCTTGCGGCCAATCTCCATCGCGCGCTGACGCTGGTGCTCGTTGAGCCAGTGCTTGATCTTGTTGCGGGCCTTCGAGCTCTTGGTAAAGCTGAGCCAGTCGCGGCTGGGAGTGTGTCCCGTCTGCGTCGTGATCTCGACGATGTCCCCGTTCTTGAGCCGGGTCCGCAGAGGAACGATGCGTCCGTTGACCTTCGCGCCGACGGTCGTATTACCGACCTCGGTGTGGATGGCGTACGCAAAGTCGATGGGGCTGGCATCCTTGGGCAGAACGACCACCTTGCCCTTGGGGGTGAAGGTGTAGACCTCCTCCGGGTACAGGTCGATCTTGAGCGTCGACATGAACTCGTTGGGATCGCTCATCTCGCGCTGCCATTCCATCAGCTGGCGAACCCACGCGAGACGCTGCTCATCCTTTGCGCTTACGTTATCGTCAGCCTTGTACTTCCAGTGTGCCGCAATGCCTTCTTCGGCCACGCGGTGCATGTCTTCGGTGCGGATCTGCACCTCGAACTGGTGTCCGCCCTCGGCGATCAGGGTCGTATGCAGCGACTGATACAGATTAGGCCGCGGCATCGCGATGAAGTCCTTGATCCTGCCCGGCACCGGACGCCACATCGAGTGCAACAGCCCGAGCAGAGCGTAGCAGTCCTGCACTGTCTGCGTAATCACTCGCACGGCCAGCAGGTCATAGACCTGATCTACAGGAATCTTGCCCTCCTGCAGCTTCTGCTGGATGGAGTAGAGACGCTTGATGCGCCACTCCACGCGTCCCGATATCTTGAACTCGCGCAGCTTCTCTTCCAGGCGGGTGACGATCTTTTTGAGGAACTCCTCGCCCGCCCCGCGCAGCGCATCCACTTCCGTCGAGACCTGCTCGTAGCCGAAGGGGTCGGTATAGCGGAAGGCCAGATCCTCAAGCTCGCCGCGCAGCTTGCCCATGCCGAGACGGTGGGCCAGCGGAGCGTAGATCTCCAGCGTCTCGCGGGCGATCTTCTGCTGCTTCTCCGGCTTCAGGTGCTCCAGCGTGCGCATGTTGTGCAGCCGGTCGGCCAGCTTGATGATGACGACGCGAACGTCCGTGACCATGGCCAGCAGCATCTTGCGGATGTTCTCGGCCTGGTGGTCTTCGCGATTGGCGAACTTGATCTTGTCCAGCTTGGTGACGCCTTCGACGATGTGCGCGACCTGCTCGCCAAAGCGCTTGGCAATCTCCGCCGAGGTTACGTCGGTATCTTCGACCGCATCGTGCAGCAGACCGGCTGCGATGGCGGTGGAATCCATCTTGAGCTCGGCCAGAACCTGACCGACCTCGAGCGGGTGAATGACGTAGGGCTCGCCCGAGGCGCGTTTCTGTCCCTCATGCTGCTGCAGGCAAAATGTCCAGGCCTTGCGGATGATCTCCAGATCGTCGCCGGGGCGATTCTCGTGGACGGTATCGAGCAGCTTGTTGAACTTTTCGTCGATGACTTCTATGTCGCCTTTAGCCAGCCCGGCGAGGTGGGACGCAGAGCTTTCGCTCCCTGTCTGAATCTTCTCCGGGACAGGCACTCCCCCATGCGCACCAGCCTCGGCAGCCCCAGGCAGGAGAGCCGAATTCGGCTCAACCCCGTCGCCGGAGGCTGGAATCGATGGCTGGCCCTCAGGGGACGCCTGGATTCCAGGCTTCGTCGAGGCCGAATTTGGGGATGCCATAGTGCATTATAGGCCGCACCTTTGACCATCCCCTAACCGTCTTTTCTGTGCCCCCGCAGATGTAGTTACGCCCCATTGATCCGGTCTTGCGGGCCGTCGCTGAATCGCATCTTAGAAAACATCTTTTCGGACCGGTCTATTTATCTAAACCAGGCGTATACTTTTTCCGCCGCCCGAGTCGCACCACTATCGGTAGACAGAAGGGAAGGTTCCCATGAAGACCGCCTTCGTGATTCTGGCGACTTCGATCCTTTGCCTTGCAGGTGGACTATCCGCACAGCAGCCCGTCCCGTCCAGCGTCGTCCCTGAGGCTCCCGCTCCCGCTCCGCCAGCCTCTCCGGCTGTGGCTCCTGCTCCTGCTGTTGCTCCGGCAGCCGAGGACTCCTCCCCGGCTTCTGCCCCGCCTGCCGCTTCTGTAGAAGAGCAGCCTGCACCTACTGCTGCTGTCCGGGAGAGCGATGGACTTCACCCGGGAGACTCCCACGTGCGCATCGTGCGCCTTAGCCAGGCACAGGGCCGTCTTGTCCTGGACCGCGGAACCGGCAAGGTTGAGGCGACCATGCCCAACATGCCGATCGTCGAGCGCTCCCGTCTGGCGACCGGGGATGGCTTCGCCGAGGTGGAGTTCGAAGACGGCAGCACCCTTCGCCTTCCGCCCCAGTCCCAGGTGGACTTCCCCCGTCTGATTCTTCGCAATACGGGAGCCAAAGCGACCACGATCAGGCTGGTCCAAGGCACAGTCTATGTAAATCTCGCGGGAACGAAGGGCAACGAGTTTGTCGTCGAGACCGGCAACTCCGCCATGACCGTCGAGCCCTCCACTCACATGAGGCTCGATACCGCGAACGGGAAGGCGAACCTGACGGTTTTTGGCGGCGACGTTGAGATGTGGACGGGCACGGCGACGACGTCGGTCGGTAAAAAGCACTCCGTCACCTTCAATCCCGTCATCCCGCCCCAGAGCGTCGAAGTGGCCAAAAAGATTGAAGAGATTCCATACGATGAGTGGGACAAGCGGTCCGGAGACTTCCACGACCGTTACATGAACTTCAAGGCGCTCGGCAGCTCGGGCTACTCCTACGGAGTATCCGACCTGAACTACTACGGCGCTTTCAGCAACGCCGGTGGCTGCGGCACGATGTGGCGTCCATACTTCACCGGTGCAGGCTGGGACCCGTACGCGAACGGCGTATGGGCCTGGTACAAGGGAGCCGGGTACTCCTGGGTCTCGCCTTATCCCTGGGGGTGGCTGCCCTACCACTCGGGAGCATGGAACTTCTGCCCCGGCGTCGGCTGGGGTTGGCGTCCGGGAGGCTCCTGGTTCGGGCTCGCCAACGCCAGCCCGACGATCATCAGCCGACCCATCCCCAGCAAGCCTGGCCAGCCCGGACAGGGCGAGGTCCGCGGCGGCATCCCTCTTCGGCCGCCGGGTCCGATACACGCCACGGGAGTTCCCCACAATACCCTCGTCATCTCCAATCGCTCGGCTCTGGTCTTCTCTCAAATGGACCGGCCCGACAACTTCGTCATCCGGCAGAACTCCGCGGGTCTGGGAGTTCCACGCGGAGAGATGGGGAATCTGCATCGGCTCTCCGGCCAGGTCGAACACAACGGCTTCGTGAACCGGCAGGCCTATGCGCAGCCGATGGGAGGCTTTCGCGATAACGGGAGCACCAGCCACAACGGTGTTCCCCTCACCATCCGCTCAGGTCATTCCGGCTGGGCGCGGGAGAATTCAGAAGCCTGGCGTGGACAGTCCGCTTCCGTCACCGGCGAGCACTCGGGAGATCGTCCTGCAGGCAGTTGGAACGGCAGTGGCCAACATCACGGCGATGGCTTCCCGGGAGGTGGCGCAGCGGGAGGTTCCCCCGGCGCTCAGGCTGGTGGATCTCATGGAGGCGGACCAGCAGGCAATGGAGGCTTCCACGGCGGCGCGATGGGTGGCGGTGGTGGTTCTCACGGCTCCATGGGCAGCGGTGGAGGAGGAGGTTTCCATGGTGGCGGCGGCGGTGGAGGTGGCAACGCTGGTGGTGGTGGCATCCATGGCGGCGGCGGTGGCGGCGGGACCAGCGGCGGCTCCGGCGGTGGTGGGGGAGGGCACAGCGGAGGTTCCGGCGGAGGAGGGCACAGATAGCCCCTCCTCTTTCAGAGGAGCAGACCGAAGCCTACCGGATCAGCGGGAGGCTACGTTGGACTGCTTCCTGCAGGCGATCGGAACATTGGTCATCTGTTTCGCAAAGACCCGGTAGCTTACCGTTCCCGGCCGCAGCGTCGACCAGTAGCCTGTCTGCGAGAGCAGAGGCTTGTGCTGGTCGATGATCTGGTTATCCAGAATCTTGATGCCGCATTCCAGATTGTTCTTCGGCTGCAGGATGGTCTTGTCCGGATCGTCGGGCTTCAGAGCTTTATCGTGCTGCCAGTCGAAGTCGCAGCCGTACCGCTGCTGGTCTTCATAGGTCAGCTGTAACAATCCCTCGCTGCGAACCATGCGCTTGCTGACCTTGTCGACGACCGCGACCTCCGGCTGGGTGTGACGCACGCGCGTTGTGGGATCAAGCCCGGCTTCGGCTCCTGCGAGCGCCTGGAAGAAGTAAGCCCAGAAGGCGCGCTTGTCCGCCTCTCCCATCTGGTAAAACCTCGGGCAGAAGCGGCGTACATCGTGAGGCACCTTGTGAGAGAGCATCTCGGGCGGAAGCGCCAGCTCGACGATCTTGTCCCACTCCGGGTCCCAGGTATCGCCGCCCAGCTCCACCCGCTTGGCCAGAATCGGGGTTGCCGGAGCAGGCTTCATCGCAGGCACCTTCACCGATGCTGAAGGTGCGGGATTCGCATGGGCCTCTTCCTTCTTCCCGCAGCCCAGGGTGGCGGCGGTCCATGCAATCACAGTGAGAGAAAGAACGACAGTCGAACAGGTGACACACTTTCGTTTTTTGAGCATGAATGCAACGTGGATACTCCTTGTCCTTTCTTAGAGCCGCTCCATCGTTGCCGCGTCTTCTCGTCCGGAGAAATATTTATCGAGCGCCTGGCTAAAGATCAGATCTTCCTGCGAGATCGTGGCGGCCTGTGCAAACAAAGTCATACTGGAATGGAATTTCATGTCATCGGGATAGCCAAAGATCTGCTCGACGGTGCGGTTCTTCAGGCCAGTGACGATGGCCGTGATCTCCCGTAATCGCTGGCCCAGCACCGGATGCTCCAGATAGGCGTGCGCCTCTTCGAGCGATGAGATGGCATACTGGGTCGCCATCGCGCTTGAACCGAGGCCGCGAATCTGAGGAAAGATGAACCACATCCAGTGGGTCTGCTTCTGGGCCGCCCGAAGCTCGGCGCAGGCCTGTTCATACACTCCGTCCTGTGCCTCGATGAATCGCTCCAGATTGTGTTGATCGCTTCCTGAAGTCATGCAGTCCTTCCTTCCTGGCTCCCTGGTGCTTTGCCACTTTTTGAGCCAATCGCGTGGCTGCGATGTTGTTTCGTCTCGATAGCGAGAGCTGCTTGCGCATCCTTACACAACCTGTATGATGGCCGCGTCACTCTAAACACACCATGGTAGATATCGATCTTCTTGTAAGCGCGCTGCGGGCTAAAGGACACAACGTTCACGGTGTTCACCACGTCCCTGACAATGCAGGGGACTATGAGCTGACCATCGACGACAGAGCCTACAACCTTGAAGAGGCACGCAGCCTTCTCGAGTTGGATGAAGAAAAACAGCCCGGATAAGCGGAGCTGGAGAACTCTTTTTTTAGCGGCGGCTCTCTCCCGCCCGATGAGTTTGTGGAAGAATTACGCCCATGAGAATTCTGCTGGCAGGCGCATCCGGAGCCATCGGTCGAACCCTCATCCCTCTCCTCGTCGAGCAGAAGCACGAGGTCTTCGGCGTCATTCGCAATCCGTCGCATCAGGAGCTCGTCTCTGCGCTCGGCGCTACTCCCGTGGTTGTCGACATTCTCGACGGCCACGCGGTAGGCTCGCGTCTCTCCGAGATCAGACCGCAGGCGGTCATCCATCAGGCCACCGCGATTCCCGCGAGGCTCGATCTGCGCCACTTCGAGCGTGAGTTCGGTCCCACCAACCAGCTGCGCACCGAAGGCACTCGCAATCTCGCCACCGCTGCCGTTCGTGCCGGTGTCGAAACCTTCCTCGCGCAGAGCTTCGCCGGATGGCCCTATGCTCGTCGGGGAATCATGCTGAAGAGCGAAGAGGACGATCTCGATCCCTCACCGCCACCGCAGATGAAGACGACCTTGGATGCCCTCGAGCTGCTCGAGCACATGGTACTGCGTGAGCAAGGCTTCAAGGGAGTCGTGCTGCGCTACGGTTCCTTCTACGGTCCGCACAGCTCGCTTGCGAAAGACGGCGCGATGGTGGACGAGATCCGGAAGCATCATGTTCCTGTGATCGGTCAGGGAACCGGCGCGTGGTCCTTCATCCACCTGCATGACGCCGCAACGGCCACTCTGGCCGCGCTCACCCTGGCACGGCACGGGGTTTATAACATCGTCGATGACGATCCCGCACCCGTCCTCGACTGGCTGCCGCACCTTGCGCAGTGTGTCGGTGCACCTCCGCCGCGACATGTGCCTAACGTGCTGGCAAAGATGCTTATCGGCGAGCACGCCGTGGCTCTGATGAATGACGTTCGCGGCGTCTCCAACGCAAAGGCCCGCAACGAACTCCAGTGGACCCCAAAGTGGAGCAGCTGGCGCGAAGGCTTCCGCGAAGGACTCTAACACCATAAAGGTAAAGCTTCAAAGGTCCACGCAGATTCATAAGCTATAACAACGATGCTCTCGCACTCGCGAGGACATCCATCACTTTCGCTTCTACTTCGGTGAATTTCGTTGTTGTCGCCCAGATTTCGAGAATAGCGTTTCTCGGTACTTACCTCAGATAGTGCAGACGTAATAGTGATTGATCAACGGCCGAACTTTACCCGCACACTCTTCTCCAAAGCCGTTTTCTGAACTTGGCGAGTGTGTGCGTTGAGCGATCGGCAATGCAATCTCGTCGGACACGTCATGGATTAAGAATGTATTCGGACCTCCCGCGATTCCCACGGACCAGTCATAAACGACAAAACTGTCATCATTCGACCTTGACGAACTGCCAAGCTGACCGACTCCGAATCCTGCGGTTAGCCCAAGATGTATAAAATCTGCGGCCAAGTTGATCGGTCGCCACGACAATGCAGGCAGGAGAAGTACTAAGACAACCGATCCTGCTCTTCGCGGGCGTTTCCTGATGACGCAATATGCGCCTATAGCAAGGAAGACGGCAGCTGCGATTCCATAACCGAGTACTGAAAGCGGGATAAGAAAAAAACTGACCGATCCGGGAAGCTGGCAGAGGAGGGTTAATGTGGCGACCAGAGTCAAAGACAGGAGCGCCGGCTTGAGCGACCAGCCATCCGTTCTCATGATGGTGCCTTTCAGATCCACAAATCAATATAAGCGTTCCCGTGATTGGTACCGACATGTCGGCTTCTCTTCAGCAATATACTGCTTCCGGAAAACGGCGTTTATCGGGAGTAACGCCCGAAAGCTAACCTGCAACTCTCGGTCGCAGGTTAGCTACTGAACGGCCCAAGGCTCCAGCCTGTTGATGTGCGTCAATGAACCGCTGAACATTCCCATATGGCCGTGTTCTCCGGCTTTGAAAGTTCCCTGACAGATGATGTATCTGTTGTTGACGTCCAGGGCCTGCTTCTCAGAAAGGTCCGCAGGTCGATCAATCCAGATAGCATTTCTCGAGATCGCGTGTTCGAAATCTTCTTGGTGTAGATAGATCGCGTTCCCTTCAAATTCAAGCCTCAAGAAGCCAATGAGCTGAACCTGTTTACCGTCGTACTTCAATGGGTTCGCAATAAGCTCTATGATGCTGACATCTTGAGCGCGTTCATTGAACTTCTGTTCAAAGCTCTGCACAGCTTCAAGCGTCGATATTGTTTGACGACGTAGCGCGGGCTCCGTCGATTCTGCAAGTGATGAGATGGAAGCGGCGGATTGTCTGGCTCTGCTACCTAGGGCGCTGATAGCTCGGAGTGCTGCCAATCGTTCAGGCAGTGGTTTCGTGACATCGATTGCTGTTTGAACCCACTCGACCTGACGCGATGCCACGGATTCTCCCATTGATTTGATTACCCGCATAGCGGGTGCAGCGGTGCCCGCATTCTCTAAAAGAGGCATTAGCGCAGGAACTGCTCGAGGTCCAAGCTTTTCCAAAGCGAAGTCAGTCTGGTTCTGACTCCCCTTAGGCAGGTCTTCGACAAGCGCCTCAATCGCGGCAGGAGTTGCGATGGTGGCAAGTGGTTTCGCCATCCATCCTCCAGGATCGCGTCGAAGAGCCGCCTGAAGTTCCGGAACGTCTGAAGGGGACCAGGTTTTCCAGTTGTACAGGATCGCTTGAGATAGGTTCCGCCACCCTATATTGTCGCCAGCAGCACGTCTTAAAAGCTCGATCTTTGCCGGTTCTCCAAATGTGGAGAGCTTTGCTGCAATAGCCTCCTCATCCGGGCTGGTGGAGCCATCCGAAGTTCTAGCTTTCGAATCGAGAGCACTCAGACAGGATTCAAAATTTCGACATCCGCTGAATGCCGAAGGCAAAGAATACGCGTGTATGGCACGCGACTCGGCGCAAAGGGCTAGAAACGAGAACGTAAGGCCCGCGCAAATTCTTGTTGAGATGAACTTCATATCGATAGCATCTTCATTTTAGACACCGAAGAAGCTTGCTCAGTTCCCAATCAGAGTAGACGGCCTTTCGCTAGCAGGGCGGATAAGTCCTCATAAGTCGGCTTCTCGTCAGCGACTGATCGGGATGGAGAGCAACGAGTTTCGTAAGAGCCTTGAGTCCCTTTCGGCCCTTTGCGCAAAAGAAACCGGCGACTATGCCGGTTTCTTCTGTTTCAGGAAACACAGTGAAGGACACCTGTAAAAACAGGAGCGGGCATAATCTTCAGACGTTGAACTTGAAGAAGAGAATGTCGCCGTCCTTGACGACGTACTCCTTGCCTTCCGACCGCAGCAGACCCTTCTCTTTGACCGCCTGCTCACTGCCGTACTTGAACAGGTCGTCGCAGGAGTAGCAGTCTGCCTTGATGAAACCGCGCTCGAAGTCGGAGTGGATCACCCCTGCAGCGCCCGGGGCCTTGGTCCCGCGGCGAATCGTCCACGCCCGAACCTCCTGCACGCCTGCCGTGAAGTAGGTGATCAGGTCCAGCAGGCGATAGGCCGAGTGGATCAGACGGTTCAGTCCCGGCTCGGTGAGGCCGACCGATTCCAGGAACTCTGTACGCTCCGCCGGATCGAGCTGCGCGATCTCACTCTCGAGCGCACCGCAGATGCGAACCACCTGCGCACCCTCTTCTGCTGCTCGCTTCTCGACGGCCTCGGTATAGGCGTTGCCCATGGTCAGCGCAGCCTCATCCACGTTTGCGACGTAGAGCTGCGGTTTGGCCGTAATCAGGAAGAGCTCGCGTGCCGCGATCCATTCGTCATCGGTCAGATCGGCGGTGCGCGCCGGCTTTCCCGCCTCGAGAACCGCCTTCAACTTCGCAACCGCCGACGCCTCGGCCTTGATCTTTGCGTCCTGGGTATTGCGTGCAAGCTTCTCGACGCGTTGCGCACGCTTCTCCACCGTCTCGAGGTCCGCAAGCAGAAGCTCGGTGTTGATGATGTCCATGTCGTGCAGGGGATTGACGCCTCCCGCAACGTGCACGACCTCCGGGTCGTCGAAGCATCGGACCACGTGACAGATGGCATCAGTAGCGCGGATGTGCCCAAGGAACTGGTTGCCGAGACCCTCTCCCTTGCTTGCTCCCTCTACCAGGCCGGCGATGTCGATAAACTCCATCGTGGTCGGGACGGTGCGATTGGGGACCACCAGCTTCGTGATCTGGTCCAGCCGCTCGTCGGGCACGGTCACCGTCCCCGTATTGGGGTCGATGGTGCAGAACGGATAATTCGCTGCCTGTGCCTTTGCAGAGGTCAGGGCGTTAAAGATGGTGGACTTGCCCACATTGGGCAGGCCGACGATTCCACAGTTCAAAGGCAAAGGGTTCCTCTATTCATCGAGCTGGTCTTGATGGCTCGGAAAAAGCTGTCTCTTACAGGATAGTCGATGCGTCGGGTTTCGGTCCCTTCGCTCAGCGTGCGCTGCGCTGCTCCCGAAAGCGGCGAGCCTTGGTGCGGTTGCCACAGATTTTCATATCGCACCACCGCCGCATGTGGTTCTTGCTCATATCCAGAAAGAGCCAGCGGCAGGCTGCGTCCGCACAGGCGCGCAGGTTACCCGCACTCGCCGACGTCAGCGCATCGGCTGCTGCCTGGCCGAGCAGCCACACCGGGAGCGCCGGGTCGGTCTCCTCGGCCCACACGAGCTTCACCCCCGACGGCGTCCACCGCAGGGTACGGTTTGCCTGCGCGGCGTGCATGTACCGGTCGAGCCTGAGGACGCCCTCGACCGGCGGTTCCACCCGGTCAACCATGGCGTAAAACACCTGAGCGGCGCTCTCCCTCAGGTCCCGGGCCTGCTGCAATGCGCGAGAAGCCGTGGGACCCTCGGTACGGCGCAGTGCTTTGGCCTGCCGCTGGCTCAGGAGGCCGGTCTGCTCGGTAAAGCGCAGAAGATCTTCGTAGGTGTTCAGCAGCTCTTCCGCGCCGGCTTCACGAAATCTCCAGTCCAGCGTGTTCACAAGATCGACTGCGGGGTGTCCGGCGACGAGTTGGAAGGATTTGGTCACAATTGTTCGAGTAACCTCCAAAAGCATGTTTACAGGTTATGCGGGGATTCGTAAAGTAGTAACCACCTATGCCGGGTATACAGGTTAGCAACGAACTCACTGCGGAACGCCGAGGCTTCGACGTGGGGGTCGTCTTCGCCTTCCTTGCGATCTACCTTCTGTGGGGTACGACCTTCTTTGCTATCAGGATTGCGGTCCACCAGGTTCCCCCGCTGTTTGCCGCCGGGGTGAGAATGTTTCTTGCCGGATCCATCCTGTTGGGCTTTATGCGGCTGCGTGGAGCGGTGCGTCCGACGAGGCTCGAATGGCGCAACCTGGCCCTGATGGGATCGCTGATGTTCGTGCTCGATTACGGCGCGCTCTTCTGGGCCGAGAAGTACATTCCGTCCGGGATTGCGGCGGTGCTTTCGGCCACGGTTCCGCTGATGACCATCGCATTCGAGATCTTTCTGTTCCGGATGCAGCCGTTTCGCTGGAGCCTTGTCGCTGCCGTTCTGCTGGGCTTCTGCGGCGTAGGCGTCCTGTTGCTTCCTGATCCTCACCAGAAGCTGGCGCTGCTTCCCTGTGTCGTGACCCTGCTTGGAACCGCGGGCTGGTGTCTGGGAACGGTGCTCAGCCGCAAGCTGACCTTGCCCAAGTCGCGCCCGGTCACAGCGGGAGGTTCCATGATGATTGGCGGAGCGGTCCTTCTGTTGCTCTCCGGAGCCTTCGGCGAGCTGCGCCCCTGGCCCCACGTCACGCGATCCGCCGCCCTGGCACTGGCGTACCTGATTCTGTTCGGCTCGCTGCTGGCGTTTACGGCATACGTCTGGTTGCTGGGCAGAATGCCGGCGAGCACCGTCGCCAGCTACGCCTATGTAAACCCCGTGGTGGCGGTTGCGCTGGGATACTTCGCTGCGGGAGAGCCTCTCACAGCACACGTCGTCGCCGGTGCGGCACTGGTGCTGGTGAGCGTGTACCTGATCCTGCGCAGGGCCCGCAAACCCGCTACGGCATGACCGCGGCCCTCCGCGAGACGATTGAGTCGATGCGTCTCTGAGTGCTGTCTGGATCGATGTTGGCTGCGCGCGAGAGCGGAGAGCCGTGGTAGCGTTCATAGCCGGCAGGTCCATCGATCGCACGTAGCAAAATACGGTCTACTTCCAATGGGAGAAGTTGTTCTCTATAGAAAGTGATAGGCTTTTTCTGGTTGCAACTCTGGCTCGGGAGTGGATTTCCGGATGAAGGTTCTGTGGGCGGCGGGTTTGTTGTGTGTGGCGGCGATGAGTGCATCCGCAGCGCCAGTTGTGCTGGTGTGTGGGAAGACGGCCTCTGCGCGGTTTAGCGCATCATCGGCGGAATTCGATCTTGTAGCACCTCCCGTGCAACAGACGAAGGCGGGCTGTGCGAGTGATGCTCCCTTCTTTATCTCCTTCCCGGCGACGGATGGAAATTATCGGGTGACTGTGGAGTTGGGCGGAGACGCGGCAGCAGATACCACGGTCAGGGCGGAGTCGCGACGGCTGATGCTCGAGCAGGAGAAGACGAGGGCGGGGCAGTACAGGAAAGAGAGCTTCGTCGTGAACGTGCGCACGCCGGAGATTGCCGGGGGAGACCGCGTGCATCTGAAGCCGCGCGAGATCGGGGCGCTGGACTGGGACGATAAGCTGACGCTTGAGTTCAACGGCGACCATCCCTCGGTGCGGAAGATCTCCGTGGAAGCCGTGAGCGATGTGCCGACGGTCTACCTTGCCGGAGACTCGACAGTAGTGGACCAGGATAAGGAGCCGTGGGCGGCGTGGGGGCAGATGCTGCCGCGCTTCTTCGGCCCGAAGGTGGCGATTGCGAATCACGCGGAGTCCGGCGAGACCATCCGCTCGTTTGAGACGGAGAAGCGCTGGGAGAAGATCTTCTCGACCCTCAAGCGAGGCGACTACCTGATGCTGCAGTTTGCGCATAACGATCAGAAGCCCGGTCGCGGCTACGTTCCTGCGGCCACGGATTACACGGCCCTGGTGAAGAAGTATGTAGCAAAGGCAGAGGCGATCGGCGCACATCCGATCCTGGTGACCAGCATGAACCGGCGCACCTTCGACGATGCGGGGAAGATCACCGACTCGCTCGCACCTTATCCGCAGACGCTGAGGCAGATTGCGGAAGCGGAGAAGTTGCCGCTGGTGGACCTGAATACGATGAGCAAGGTGATGTGGGAGACGATGGGACCGGATGGCACGCTGAAGGCATTCGTGCATTACCCGGCTAATACCTTCCCCGGGCAGACAGAAGCGCTGAGCGATAATACGCACTTCAACAGCTATGGGGCCTACGAACTTGCCCGGTGTGTCGTGCAGTCGTTGCGCGAGCAGAAGAGCCCGCTGGTGAAGTGGATGCGTCCCGGAATCCCGGCGTTCGATCCGGCGCATCCGGATCCAGCGTTCACACTGCCGCGAAGCCCGATGGTCGATACCGCCACGCCATACGGAAGGTAGGCAATCCTATTGCGAGGAGTGCCAGTTCAGGTCCGCCAGAACGACTGAGCTGTCGATCTGGCGTTCAGGAACAGTCCAGTACTTTCTCAGCAGCGGCGCCTTCTCCTCCGGGCTGACCAGACGAAAACCGTGGCGCTGATAAAAACGGATCGCCCAGGACGCATCTGCCCAGGTACCGATGAGGACGGGTTTGTCCGTAAGCTCGCGCAGGTGCGAGAGCAAGAGCGTCCCTATGCCTCGCTTCTGATGCGAGGAGCGGACATAGGCGTGGCGAATAAGCGTGACGTCCTGCACATGCTGCAGGCCCATGACGGCAATCAGGGAGCGACCGTCGTCGAAGCCGGTGAAGACTACACCTGAGTCGATCTCGTGCCGGAGCTTCTCGCGCGACATGTAGGGCTCAGTCCACCGGTCGGAGGGAATGACTCCTCGATAGGCCTGCGCACCGTCATTGATGATGTCGTAGATCTGCTCGAAGTCGTGTGCGGCGCAGATGCGAATCATGGAAGCTCCTGGTTGTGCCCTTGAAGATGGCGCTCGTCAGGCGGAGGATTCATAAGAATTTATCTTTCTCGAGCCGGCCTCTAATCTCCCGAAGGGTATGAAGCTGCAGCGGCAAGATGACGTCGCTTTGCGAGCACTGGACTTTTCGTAACTCGGCAGCTACATTGATGGCGCGGCTCCGCAGAGCTTTGACTTCTTGATGTGCGGTTAGTCTCCCTCAGTGTTGCCGGACGCGTCTGCAGTCACGACTGCGCGGCGATCCGCTAAAGGCCCGAAAGATCGGCAGAGTACAGCACCGAGTCTAATCACGCCGCTCTCTTCGTTACCGGCCCCTCGTGATCGGCCCCTCCCCGGGAATTCAATCGGCCTCCTGTGTCGAATCGATTCACGTTTTCCAAACGGAGACATCCCATGAAGAGACTGTGCCAAGCCACTTATGCTGTTGCCCTGCTGATAGCTGTCGCCGCTACCGGGATCCAGGGAAATGGCCAGACGCTGGAAGACATTCAACGCTTCGCACCCGGCGTGGTCGCCGATGGTGTGCTCAGCTACATCTACGGATATCCGTTGATGATGTTCGGGGTGACGGGCCGAACAGCGACGACCGTGCCGAACGCCGATACGAAGCTGGGAGCAGCTCCTCTGAACCAGTTCGGTGCAGAGAAGGTGCTGCCCAATGCATCGTTCACGGCCGTCGTGCTTCCAAGCACGTCGACGCTGTATGCCTCGTCGTTCCTCAATCTTTGTCCGGAGCCGGTGATTCTGCACATCCCGAATATGGGCAGCCGCTTCTTTATCCTGCAGATGCTGGACGGATGGACTGAGGTAAGTCCTCTGTCGCCGGGATCGGACAAGTCGAGCCAGGAGGGTGACTATGCCCTGGTCGGGCCTACCTGTTCTGGCAGCAACCCGCCTGTGATTCCCTCCAATATTCGCGGAACTATCCCGTTCGCGACCAGCTCCGTGTGGATCATCGGTCGTATCTACACGGACGGCACGGATCCAGATATTCAGACTGTCGTCAACACGATCTACCCGGATCTGACGCTGACTCCATTGAGCAAGTATGTTCCGGGGCAGAAGTACATACCTCCGCAGCAGCTTCCGGTGCAGCCATACGCCGATGTCCTTACTCCTCCCCTGCACCAGGTCAATGCGATGGATGCATGTGCCTTCTTTCAGAATCTAGCCGCGATGATGAACTACAACCTTCCGGTTCCGGGACAGGACGATCCGGTGCTCCCTGCTCTGCTGCGTCTGGGGCTGGTCGCGCGCAACAGCGACCCGACCAAAGGAAGTGTTCCGATTACAGGAACAAACTTCGATTGCTCCACGATGCGTCCGGAGAGGCTGGCAAATCTGCAACAGTCTGTCGTGCTGGCCCAGAAGCTTATGGACACCGTTCCCACGACGCAGCCGACCTCAACCGGTTGGCTTGTCTCGCTGGATGTAGGCACCTACGGCCGGCGATATCTGCTGCGGGCGGAGGTCGCCAAAGATGCGCTTGGAGCTAACAGGAAGGAAGACGCGGTGTATGGCTACACGCAGACCAACGGCCACGGGCAACCCCTGAGCGGACGCAGAAACTACAAGATTCACTTTGACAAATCCGGAACCTCGGGTCTTCCGCCGGTGCATCCGGGCGGCTTCTGGTCGTTGACGATCTACGATGCCGACGGAAAACTGGTACCGAGTCCCGATCCTGTTTCAGCGAACTGGAATGCGGTGGGGATTCCTTCCGTTCAGGGACATGCGCCCTGTCTGAACAATGACGGTTCTCTTGATTTGTATCTGCAGGCCGAAGAGCCTCCGAAGGGATCGAAGCAGTTCTGCAACTGGTTGCCGACTCCTGCGAGCGGAGGATACATCGCGTTTCTACGGATGTACTGGCCGGGGGATGAAATCACGAGCGGAGACTGGACCCCGCCGCCGATTGAAAGGAACTAGGCCTGAGCGCGCGTGAGCACAACCAAGGGTGCTCGCACGCTGCTTCTCCGGCCTCGGCGCTGTTGTCGGCAGCTTCGATTGTCGATGGAGATCGCTGCCGCGGTCGTGCTGCAGCAGGTCGTGCGATCTCGCGGCTCACAATCGGTCGAAGCCCGAGGGATCCTAGGCCACCAGGTACGGCTCGTTCAAGATGGTGCCGGCATCGGCCTGCTTCCACTCGCCCAGACAGCGGCTTAGTAGAGCAGTTGCACAGCGTTCGCCGCAAAGAACGACGATGTCATCCTGCAAGGCGAGGTGATAATCCCAAGGCATCAGTTCAAATCGAGAAGCACTGCATTTTGCGAGGATCCAATGATTGCTGACCTTCTTCTGAATCCCGCAGGTGCAGGTAAATGTTGCGGTCGCCGCCATGGCTACCTACTTTCTCACGTCAGTGACGGTGGTTTTCATGTTTCCTGTCTCTGCGAGAAAGCAATCAGGCTGCCAATTTGTTAATCATTCTGTAACTTACTCATTCCGCGCCAATTCCGCAGCTCGCCGAAACAAGGATGGAAACGTGCCTCCTCACGGCGTGAGCCGGAAGAGAGAAAACTGTTTCCCTCGCGAGGGGAACTCACGTGGATTCAGGCCTGGGGCGAGGCTATCTTACGTAGGAAAATGTCCCGCACAGATCCGTGGAGTTGGAGATGGCGTCGAGGGTAAAGACAGGCGGCTTGGCTCCGGAGAAGAACGCCAGCTGCATCGCATTTCCGCGAGCATAGGTGACCATCCACTGCACGCCTTCAGAGCCGCAGAGGTTGTTCTTATGCACGAACTTCTTCTCCGCGGGGATGTTCAGCCGGTACAGACTGCCTGTCGGATGGGTGGTGCTGTCGGCATCGAAGACCGCGCTGACCTCACCGGCCTCGAGTGTCCGGATTTGCGACATCGTGGTGGTGTAGAAGTTGATCATGATCTTCTCGTCGGCCAGCGAGACGTCTCCCGTGATGGATCGAGCCGTCTGGCTGGACGCGCGCCAGTAGCCCTTGTCCTGCGCGTGGGCGCCGAGGGTGAGGAGGAAGAGCAGGGCAGGAACGGCTGCGGTTCGGAGGGATGTGAGACGCTTCATCTCTTCCAGAATGACACTTTGGGCGCTTTTGAGGAAATGTCGCAGGCCCCTGTCGTGCAAATGCCCCGCTCCTGAAGCTGCAGGAGCGGGGCATCCGATCTTTCGGTACGAGGTGCAGGAAGAGCTTAGTCGCGGCTGCGACGGCCGCCCATCAGCTGCAATACTGCGAGGAAGATGTTGATGGCATCCAGGTAGATGGAGAGTGCAAGCGAGACCGCCGACGCTCCATTGCCGCCAGCGCGGATGCGGGCGAAGTCACCGACCGTCAACAGGGTAAAGACGCCCAGAGTCAGCCACGAGTACGCATCCGGCGTAAGGAAGTGGAAGAACATGCTGGCGATTCCGGCGATGATCAGCAGCAGCAGCGCCGCCATGCCCACCCCGGCGACGCGCCGGTAGTTGATGTTGAACAGGTACGAGATGCAGCCCATGACAGCCATCCCCGCGCCCGTGGTTGCAGCGGCGTTGAAGACGAGGCTGCTGCCGTAGGCGTGGATGTAGCGCTGGATCAGAGGCCCGATCTCCCAGCCCATGAAGTAGGAGAGCCCGAAGAACAGCGCGAGCCCGAGCGCCGGATTGGCCTTGCGGGCGAAGCTGATCCCGAAGACGAGTCCGAAGACCAGGATCATCCCGGGCAGGGTTCCCCAGGCGGGAGCGGTGACCACACCGAAGGCGGTGATGATAAAGCCGACCGCGGTGATCCCAAGCACCTTGGCCAGCAGCGAGGTGGTCTCCTCGCGCGGCGCGTCAATGATGGTGGGATAGCTGCGGTACTCGTTCATGCGGTAGTCGTTCATTGCCATGCTTTTTCACTCCAACATTATTGGACGCCTTTGCGTGCATTTTGTCATGTATCGGGCCAGACCAGCAGTCAATCCTTCGCGTGATGAAAAGGCGAGCCTTAGAGATCGCGCAGTCTTGCGCCTGCCGTGGCACCACGTTTTGCAGCGTAAAACGTGCCGCCGAAGTCCTTGCCTGACGCATGAACTGGGGGTACGATGTGCGTGTTCCCGTTACTTCTGAGTTCTGGGGCCCGCATCGAGTGATTGCCGGGAACGCCAACTCATCCCAGGAGGGGGAACATGACTCTCAAATTCCTTATTAAAACAGCCTTGGTTGCGGGCGTTGCGACGGCTTCCGTCCTCGGCCAGGCTCCCCAGCAACACGCCGCGGCGGCCGCGCCTGCCGACGGCATCACGATGGACATGATGCCGATCACCCAGGACCAGCTCACCCAGTGTCGCCAGCAGGCCTCAGGGCAGTTGACCGACGAGCAGAAGGCGCTGCACGATCGCGAACACGGCCAGGACAAAGACAAGATGGCACAAGGTGCTGTCACCGGAGCTACCGGCGTGGCGACCAGTGCGGTCTCTCGCAGAAACGGGTGGGGCTGGTGGGGCGGCAACAATAACGGCGCACAGACAGCCGGAGCCACAGGAGCAACCCAGCGCACCGAGCGCAACAGCCAGGACGTGGCCAGCACGACCGCGACCAGCCAGCAGGTCGGAGTCGACGCCTACCAGCAGTGCGTGAACGGCATCAAGGGGCCGGAGTATGTTCACTTCCGGCAGACGGGCCAGCTTCCAGGAGCCGCTGCTCCCACGCCGGCCGCAATCGCCGCAGCGCCTCCGCCGCCTGCTGCGAAGTCGCCGGTGCAGGATGAGGGAGACGGGAAGCACTTCGTGTTGACGGCTCCGGGCCAGACGGACCCGCGCGAGGTAACGCTTGTCGCCGGAAGCAAGAACTCCTACATCGAAGAGGCGACCGGGGACAAGTACATCGTGATGCCCGACGGCGGAGTGACACGCATTCCCCACGTCAAGAGAACGACAGCGGCGAAGTAGCCGCCAACCTTCTTCTCTGACCGCCGCAGGCAATATGTCTGCGGCAGCGGGAGATGTGCGCGCTTGTAGGTTCTCCCCTCGAAAGGCGAACACCCCCGACAGACCTACTTGCCGGCAGGAAGCTCGCGGATCTTGATATTGCGGAACGATACCGGGAAGCCGTGATCCTGCAGCAGGAGGTAGCCATCGTGCGCCTCGCCGAAGTTGGGCCAAACGTGATACTTGCTGTCGGCCACCAGCTTGCGGAACTGCGGGGTGAAGCGCTCGTACTCGACTACCTTGACGCCGTTCAGCCAGTGCTCACCATGGGCTCCGCGCACGACGATGCGGGCGGTGTTCCACTCACCAATCGGCTTGACGGGCTTGTCTTTCGCCGCGGCGATCATGTCGTAGAGCGAAGCCATCGTGCGGTCGCCGTTGACGCCCTTCTTCGCGTCCGGATGGCGCGCGTCGTCGAGGATCTGGTATTCGAATCCGATCGCTGACCCCGAACCCTTGTTCAGGTCAGGATCGACGAAGTACTTGATGCCGCTGTTTGCGCCGGGAGTAAGGCGGAAGTCGACCATCAGCTCGAAGTTCGCGTACTTGCGCGTGGTGATGATGTCGCCGGCGTTGCCGCCCTCTTCGCCACCGTGCTCGGTCACGGAGATCATGCCGTCTTTGACCTGCCAGCCGCTAGTGGGAAAGGTCGGGCTGTGGTCGCCGCGCCAGCCGTTCGAGGTCTTGCCGTCAAACAGCAGATGCCAGCCCTGCGCTTTTTCCTGCGGGGTAAGGGTATTGGGAGCAGTCTGCGCGATGGCAGGCAGAGTAATAGCGACGAAGGTGAAGGCGAGGGAGACAGCGCGAATCAACATGGCTTTCTACGATACGCGGCCCGGATGATGGTTGGGTAGATGGGCGCGCTGGCTCTCGAAGGCCGCTGGTCGAGAATACTCTTCGTTAGGCGGTAATCGTATGCGTTGCCAGGTCAATGACAACGGAATCATTCAGTGTCTTGCTCGATGTCGTATCGGTAGCCGTGGAACCCATGTTCTGCTCCAGCGGTACAGGTGCCCCAATGCTTTTGGACGCTTTTGCAGCCCGTTTGTCCTGTCCGGAGGGTAGTGGGGGAGATGACTTCAAAACATTTTCATCGGACGGCATCAGGCCGAGTAGGACGGAGAAGGACCTCCCTGGCATCTGCGCACGTCTCACTCAAGTGCCGAGGCGCAGGAACAGGCATGAAGTGACTCGGTCTCATCTACTTCCCCAGAATCGCCGTAATATCAATCGCACTGTTCTGCACCCCATATCCAGCCCCGTTCGGGTGAAAGTTATCTCCAGAGTTCAAGCTCGGAATCATAAAGTCGGGGTGAGCAGGATCAGCGAGTGCAGCGTCGAAATCTGCGATCGAGACAACCCCTGCGAGCTGCGATCCGGTTTCACGGATCCAGGCATTGAGCGCTCTTCGTTGCGTCGAGCCGGGGTTCTCCGGGCCCGGATTGACGTCACCGGCATAAGGATTGTCGGACGTCGGCAGCGGAGATCCCGTCGTGCAGTATTCGGAAGGAGGAAGCGTCGCCAGGATTATCCGAATTCCTGCAGCGTGGGCCTTTGCGACGATGGCGGTAAGAGTTCCTTCAACCGTGGTGGCTGGCAGACAGTAGGTGCGCACGTCGATGCCGCCGATATAGATGACGACCGCCTTGATTCCGGGCTGCTGCAGAACGTCATGGTCAATGCGGTCGAGACCACTTGTAGCGCCAGAAGTGCTGGTGCCGGCAGCATCTCCCATCAGGCCCGCGTTGAGGACGCCTACCGGAATGGCTGCTGCATTCAGGGATTTGCCCAGCCAGTCAGATGGCCGCTCGTTATCCTGCCCGGGAACAGGAACGTTGGCAGCAGGATAGGAATTTGTATCTCCGTAGTTGGAGTTATGACCATCAACCGACGAGCTTCCGAAGACCGCCACCGTTCCCTCATATGGTCCGTAGACGTCTACATTGGAAATGGAGAGCCATTCCGTTGTGGTCTCCGTGAAAGAGGCTCCGGTGGAGTCATTCGTTGCATCTCCTGCTCCAATCGGTGTAGTGAAATTCGTTTCAACCTGAGAGTCATGCTCCGTCAAGGCAGGAAACGAGCCCTGCATATAAACGGATATCGCAAGTTTTTGACCATAGGTATAGGAAACGTCAACCGGATCGGAGTAGACCTCCTGGTTCGGTTGAATCGTTACCGATGGATTGCCGGAGAAGGTGAGTGCAGCATCGTGGGCCTTGTCAATCGCAGGGCCCGAGCCTGACGCGATGGCCAGGCGTGCTGAACCTATGCTGATGGCTGTGGCGCCGAAGTAGTTGGAGAACCGTACTCGCTCCCGGCTGCCGGCCAAGGTCGGGACGACGATAAAACGGAAGCTCTGTTCGCTGCCGCCTGGATTGCTGGACGTAGCCAATGCGTTTTGCGGCGAGGCTCCCCAGCCTACGACCCACTGAGACGTCGGCGATGATGTAATCGATGAGACCGTCTTCCCGGAGTTTGAGCAACCACTGAGCAGGATTGGAAGCAGAAGAATTAAAACGCAGGTCGTGCAGTCAAAGCGTGATCGCAAGTCTAAGTGAGCCTCTACGGAAGATGAACCCGCTCCAGGTTGAAACGCGCCTTTCCGTTAGAAGTTGCTGTCCTTCGACAAGATTTATGTTTACCGAACGCAGTGTTCCTTTATTTAATCGGGCTTACCGACGAGGCCGTCGCGAAGATACAGGCACCAGAGTTGTACCTCACCGACCTGTGGGGCCACCCCGCCTGCAAGATTGACACTGTCTTCGATTGCCTTTCCGGGATCTCAACCAGCCGGGTGAATGCTCTCCAACTCAGGCAGAAGAATGACGCTCTCCTGCTCGTTGGGGTCGGTGCGGGCGATGACGGCGACGACCGGTTCCGTGGTGCTGGGGTTGTAGGGAAGGTGCGGCATGTTGGCGGGGATGTAGAAGAAGTCGCCGGGGCGCACGATCGTGTGGTGCTCCAGCCGCTCGCCGTACCAGACTCCGGATTCACCGGTGAGCGCATAGATAGCGGTCTCGTGCGAGGCGTGCTTGTGGGCGCGGGCGCGGGCGCCGGGAGGAATGGTAACGAGCTGCATGTGGATGTGCTCGGAGCCGACGGATTCGGCGGAGATGCCAACGGCGTATTCGAGGCCCTGCTTGCCCGTGAAGGTCTTGCCCGGCTGGAGGAGGCGGCATTCGGGGGAAGAGGATTGAGTGGTGGTGGTCATCGGGCGATCCTCGCGATCTGGTGAGGTGATGTGACCCATGGCTATGGTACTCCGCGCGAGTAGAAGTTGTGTGTTCGTGCTTTCCGCGACTGGCTCACTCACTGCGATGAGATCTGGGCGGAGGCCGGGCGCGACGGCCTTGCCTCCTGCCACATCAGGCTATGCCGGCTGCATGATCTTCTTCATGCGTTCTTTCATCTCGTTGGGAGAGACATCTTCGATATGCGTAGCGATGCCCCAGAGGTGTCCGAAGGGATCTTGGATGAAGCCGGAGCGATCTCCATAGAACTGATCCTGAACCGGCTTGAGGAGCTTCGCCCCTTCTGCGGTTGCGCGCTTCACGACATCGTCGACATCTGGAAGGTAGACATAGAGGCTTACGGGGCTGCCGCCGACTGTGTCGGCGCTGATGTGTCCCGGGCCCATGCTGGGCGATTCGTCGGCCAGCATGATGTGCGAGTCGCCGATTGTGAGTTCAGCGTGACCGATGGTGCCGTCAGGCCCGGGCATACGCATGGTCTCCGTGGCTCCGAAGACCTTCTTGTAGTAATCGATGGCTTTCGCGGCGCCCTTGACGACCAGATAGGGCGTGACGGAGTTGTTGCCCTTGGGAATGTACGAGACTTTGTCTGCCATGATGTTCACCTCATGAATCTGGGTTGGAAGCTGGAGGTTTTCGGCGTGCACGCGGCAGTGGATTCGATTAAGTCGCTTTTAGTGGGCCGATAGGTATGGGGAGGTTGGGGCTGCCGGGTACTTCATCCGACGGAATTGCGTGCGGGGATAAGTTACTCCCTTCGAGGGAAGATGGCGAGTGGAAGGTGTGGAAAGTCTGAATCGCGAGGGGTGGGAGAAGGACGGTTCGCGCGATGGCCGAATCTCCCACCTTAGCGACGATGCCGCCATCGCGAAGATGGGCACCCAAATTTGTGCTGACCTAGATTCGGACCATGCGCCGATGATGTGAAGAAAGGGGTTTGCGCGCGGCGCGAATGGACCACCGGCCTCGCTTGCAGGAAGATGAGTGGCGGCTTAAAATGCCCTTCCAAGTTCGCAAAGTCGTTTCTCAACGACCTCCGCAGAGTTTTCGGGGACCGCCGCCCAATCCAATGAGAGTTCGGCGGTGACCGCTCCTTTATCCCGTACAGGACAGCCTATGAATTGCGAGCGGAGCGGAATATTGCGGAATTCATAATTCTGAATGTCCACAGGCCCAAATCAACTCAGTAACGAAGCCAAGGAGATGACTTATGGATCGCATGCTAGTAGTAGTCTTCGACAGCGAAAACAAGGCGTATGAGGGCAAGAAGGCGCTTCAGGAACTGGCCAACGAGGGCAGCATAGGGCTGTACGCCCAGGCGGTGCTGGCGAAGAAGTCAGATGGCACGGCAACCGTAAAACAGGGAGAAGATGCCGGACCGATCGGCACTCTTGCAGGGACATCCTTCGGGGCTCTCATCGGCCTGTTGGGAGGCCCGGCGGGGATGCTCGCAGGCGCTGCGGTTGGAATGAGCGCGGGTGCGGTAGGAGACTTTGCAAACCTTGGCATCGGCGAGGATTTCATTGACGACGTCACCAAGGTGCTCAAGCCGAACAAGGTCGCGCTGATTGCCGAGATCGACGAGGAGTGGATTGCGCCGGTGGATACCCGTATGGAAGCCATCGGTGGAACCGTCTTCAGACGCGCCCTTGCGGAGGTGCAGGACAAGGTCTGGGAAGAGAATGTGAACGCCATGAAAGCAGATCTAGCCCAGATGAAGGCAGAGCAAGCCCAGGGCCGAGCTGACCAGAAGGCAAGGATCCAGGAGAAGGTCAGCCAGCTGGATGCCAAGATACAAAACCAGATGCAAAAGATTAAGGGCTTACGCGAGGCCGCGACCGTGCAGGCGCAGGCCAAGGCCGACGTGCTGAAGGCGAAGGCAGCGGCTGTCCGGACCAGAACTTCGTAAGATTTGTTTTTTTGTGTTGAGAGGGAGGCTCGACAGAGCCTCCTTTTTCTCTAGCACGATGCGGAGTTGCGGGCTGGTTTTTTAGTCTGCGTCAGAGTGATTTCATCTGTGTATACCGGAATGTGAAGGAGTTTCCGAGCGGGATGCGGGGGGTGAAGGTGCCTTATCGAGTGTAGGTTCGCGCTTTGCGCGAATGGCCTATTCATGCAATGAGACTGCATGAATGAGCACCCGGCATTACTGAACAACCAGAGTTGCCGTGCTAGTGCGCGTCAAGGTTTGCCCACCTAACGTGACTGACGAGGTGATGGTGAACTGTGTTGTTCCTTGAGGCGTTCCCGCAGTCGTTGTGGTTGACTTCGTGCTTCCCCCGCTGCATCCGGTGGTGGAACCGATAAGAGCCAACGCTACCGTAACCGCGAGTAGCTGAATCGGTCTTCGCCTTCGCAGCGGAACCAACATGGTAAAAGCAATCGCAGTGAGGCTGAGATTTGCGGCGTTAATCTTCGATCTATTCTTGGAGGAGACAGGGGCAGTGGTATGCACCGTGAGTGTTGCAGTCGCGGGTTGGCCAGTGAGTGGAACAGTTACCGGATCGCAGCTGGCAAGCGATGGAAGTTGAGCGCAGGTGATAGAGATTGTGCCGGTGAGTCCACCTGCAGGAGTGACAGTGAGGCTGTAGGGAGCAGTACCACCTGCGGTGATGGTCTGGGATGCGATGGGTAACGCGACCTGGAAGTCAGCTATGGATTGAGTGATGGCAGAGCTCGTGGCGGGAAGGAAGTTGTTGTCGCCGGAGTAGCTGATGGTAAGCGAATGCTGGCCGACGGAGAGATTGGACATCGAGAAGGTCGCCTGTGCATTGGCGTCAAGGGTCTGTTGACCGAGTGAGCTGGTTCCGTCCAGCAGGGTTACAGTGCCGGTGGGAACGTTGTTGCCGGTGCTGGTGATCTTTGCCGTGAATGTGACCGATGAGCCAACGAGCTGCGGGTTCGCGTTTGCAATGAGAGCGGCTGCGGCTGCAATCTTCGGCTTGATGGAGAGGAACACGGAGATATTCTGAGTGATGTTATTCGCGACAACGATGTCGGGAGTCCCATCACCGTTGAGATCGGTAACAGCCATTCCAGCCACACCTTGGTCGATCGCCGCGCTGAAGTCAGGCGTGGTCTGAAGAAACTTCCCGGTTCCATCATTGAGGAAGATATTAACGGTCTGACTGAGGTCATCGGCGACAACACCATCAACCTTTTTATCGCCGTCCATATCGACTGCGGCTACAACGGCAGCGTAGGACGAGCTGTCAAACTTGCTTGGAATGGGCGTGTAAAAGTATGAAGGCGATGAGGTGTCAAAGGTTCCGTCGCCTTTGCCGAACAAAGCGACTGTAACGAATTGGGCGCTAAGCATTAGGTCGGGATTGCCATCCGCATTGAAATCAGCGGAAGCTAATGATCGAGGTTGGGGGTAGCTGCTCGTCGATAGTGTTGTGGGAGTGTTGAAAGTTCCGTCTCCGTTACCGGGATGATAGATAACCGCTGAAGTGGGTACGGGGGAAGCAATTACAACATCGTTTTTTCCGTCTTTATTAAAATCGTCAGAAACGACTCCGGTATAAAGGCTTCCCCCACCGAGATTGGGTGATGTCACCTGTTGAAATCCGCCTTTGCCATCTCCGATGTAAGAGGAGGTAGACCCGTTCCCACCAAAAATGAGATCGAGATGCTTATCGCCATTCACGTCCACGGCAATGCCGGAGACGTATCCGTATGAGCCTGGCAAATTCTGTTTCTGTGTAAACGTGCCGTCACCATTGCCGATGAGGAGGATATCTGCCTGTAGCCCGGCAACAGTATCCACGATAAGGTCCTGTTTTCCATCCTCATTGAAATCACCGGCAAGAAGTTGGCCCGGCCCTAAGGCGTCCATGACGATAGGCGTCGGCTTCGGCGAAGTAAATGCGCCAGTTCCGTCATTGAGATATACCTGAACGGCCTTGACATTGTTGTCAGTTACCGCGATATCTGGCTTACCATCGCCGTTGAAGTCAGCGACCACCATTCCGTAGAGGTACTTGAATCCGGTTGTAATATCCGTCCGTGATTTGAATTGCGGAGCAGCGGCAAAGGATGTCGAAGCGAGGGCAGGAAGAAGGAAGGACAACAAGAAGGTTTTCATCGACTCTTTAGCTGCTCGTTTAGGATAATGACGCCTTAACTTAGCAACGCAGGTGATAGGGGTCAATACCCCTTTTGGAGAAGCTCCAGTCAACCATACCTGTGCTTTACGGATAGATCCTATTTAATCGTCTCTCTCACATGATCCAGGCCGCAGATCCACGCTACGGCGCGTTCGATCCCCATGCCGAATCCGGAGTGGGGGACGGAGCCGTAGCTGCGCAGGTCGAGGTACTACTGGAAGGCGGCGAGTGGGAGGTTGCGATCTCCGATGCGCTGCTTCAGCAGATGGCTGTCGACGCGCTGTGATCTTCTGATGATCTCGCCGGAGCCTTCGGGGGCGAGCACGTGGACACAGAGAGCCTTGGTGGGATCGTGCGGGTCGGGCTGCATGTAGAAGACCTCGATCGCCGCGGGTTAGTGGTGCACCATCACGGGCTTAGGAGCTGCGAGCTGATGTAGGTCTCGTCGGGTGAGCCGAAGTCTTCTTCCGACCCTGTCACCCGAGACTTAGGGATTTCGATAATTGACCGGCTTACACGGCACGCTTACCCTCCCGAGTAATCGACGATATGGCACCCCCCGGAGGATCGCCGGGCTCTCTCATAACGCCGCTGCCTTCTCCTGCCGGGGATGGATGGAAGAGATGACTCGACCGGCCCGGCAACTCTATCCACTACTCCATAGCAGAACATCTTCGCTGCGCTGGAGTGAAAAAGACGCGAAACGCGAAGCAGCCTCGAAAGGGCAAGGATGGAAGCCATGATGGAAGCACGCAGGAAACGTATCTCCGCATCGATCGGGCTCCTGGCCCTGGCCATTGTTGCGTTAGCGAGCACAGTAGGCTACGCACAGGACGAGAACATCAAGGCTGAAGGCATCATCAAGGCACGCAGTGGAGCAATGATGATTCTGGAGACCAAGGAAGATCCAAACCTTGCTGTCGAGCTGACGGAATCTACGAGGGTGGGCCAGGTACAGGGAATGTTGAAGGCGCGCCAGAAGTCGATGTCGATGGCAGCCCTTATCCCGGGCCTGCCTGTGAAGGTGGAAGGATTCCACAACACTCAGAATCAGATGGTGGCCACGTCGGTGAAGTTCAAAGGCAACGATCTGCAGCACGCCCAGGCGATTCATGCCGGAATGCACGAGACGAAGGTGGCCACGGCGGAGAATGAAGCAGAGTTGGCGAGGCAGAAAGCGGCGCTCGCAGAGCATGGAGAGCAACTGACGGAGCAGCAGAAGAAGATCGCCGACAACAAGGCTCTGATTGCGGCGAATACGGCACGGTTCGGGCAACTGGATGACTACTACATCATGGACGAGGTCACGGTTCTGTTTCCGAATGGGTCGTCCAAGATCGATCCCAAGTACGACCCCCAGCTTCAGGCTCTGGGGACGAAGGCGAAGGGTGTTAGTGGCTACATGATTGAGGTGAAGGGCTATGCCTCTGCGACGGGGAGCGCCTCCACCAACCAGGTGATCAGCGAGAAGCGTGCCAACAACGTCGCCAGCTTCATGCTGCAGAAGTGCAGTATTCCCCTGACCAACATGCTTGCACCAGGCGCGATGGGAGAGAGTCGCCAGCTGGACACCGACAAGACGGTTGAATCGGAGGCTCAGAACCGCCGTGTCGTCGTGAGAGTACTGCAAAACAAGGCGATCGCCGGGACGGAGTGAGATTCAGGCGCTTGCTGTGCCGTGGATCGGCTCAGGGATAGATTCGGTTCAGCGTCCTGGCGAACGGTATGGTCTCGCGGACGTGATCCAGCCCGCAGATCCAAGCTACGGCTCGCTCGATCCCCATGCCGAATCCGGCGTGGGGAACTGAGCCGTACTTGCGAAGGTCGAGATACCACTGGAAGGCGGCGAGCGGCAGGTTGTGGTCTTCGATGCGCTGCTTCAGCAGATCGTAGCTGTCGACGCGCTGTGAGCCGCCGATGATCTCGCCGTAGCCCTCGGGAGCGAGCACGTCGACGCAGAGTGCCTTGGTGGGGTCGTGCGGGTCGGGCTGCATGTAGAAGGCCTTGATAGCCGCAGGGTAGCGGTGCACCATCACCGGTTTATCGAACTGCGAGCTGATGTAGGTCTCGTCGGGTGAGCCGAAGTCATCGCCGTACTTGTGAGGGTTCTCGATCTTGCCTTCGGCGTACGCCTTCTCAAGCATCGCGTGGGCTTCTTCATAAGACAGACGTGGAAAAGAACCGGCTGCGGTAATCGCTGCGAGCTTCTCAACGTCGCGGCCGATCACCTTCAGGTCCGCACGATGCTGCTCGAGCACGCGGCTAACGATGTGGGTGATGAACGACTCGGCGAGGTCCATCAGGCCATCGAGCTCGAGGAAGGCGACCTCCGGCTCAATCATCCAGAACTCGGTGAGGTGGCGGCGGGTCTTCGACTTCTCGGCACGGAAGGTCGGGCCAAAGCTGTAGACCTTGCCCAGGGCCAGTGCAGTGGCTTCGATGTAGAGCTGGCCGGACTGCGTGAGATAGGCCTTGTCGTCATCGAAGTAGTCCATCTCGAAGAGCTCGCTGGTGCCTTCGCAGGCGTTGGGCGTCAGGATGGGCGGATCGGTACGGACGAAGCCGTGGGTATCGAAGTACTCAGCGGCAGCACGCATGATGGTGGCGCGGACGCGCAGGATCGCCGACTGGCGCGGCGTGCGCAGCCAGAGGTGGCGATGCTCCATCAGGAAGTCAACGCCGTGTTCCTTGAGGGTGATGGGGAAGGGCTCGTCGGCGGGGACAGCGGAGAGGACGTGAATGTCCTCGACGTCGAGCTCGTACCCGGAGGGCGCTCGTGAGTCGGCGCGCACCTTGCCTGTAACCGTCAGCGAGGATTCAAGCTGCAGGCCTTTGAGGGTCTCGAAGACCTGCTCCGAAACCGCGGCTTTGGGAACGATGCCCTGGATGGTTCCCGTGCCGTCGCGAAAGGTCGGGAACAGCAGCTTGCCCGAGGAGCGGATGTTGTACAGCCATCCGCGCAGGGTGACGGTCTGGCCTTCGTGCTGGGCCAGGGAGGCGATGGTGGCGACGGTGGGTACGGGGGCTGTGCTCTGGTTTTCGCTCATGACGTGTGCCAGCACTTAGGATAATCGACCTTGCCGGCGGACCGCACAGATACACGTGCCGCGAGAGCCCGCACAGCTTTCAGTCGGGCTGCCCTCCCGGGCGCACCGGCGACTGGAGAAACATCCCCAGCTCTTCGCGAAAGACGTTCCACGCAGGCTCCTCCGCCAGCAGGAAGTGATTCCCGCTGGCCAGCGGAACGAACTTCGCGCCGGGAATCTCGGTCGCGACGATCTGACCTTCTTCCTGTGGAGCGACGCGATCGCCATGACTATGGAAGACGATGGTAGGAACTCTCACCTGCGGGAGGAGCGAACGAACGTTGATCTCGTCACAGGCGCGCATAAACTGCACCAGGTTCTTCGACGAGACAGAGATAAGCTGCAGCTCTTTGAACCACTCCTGTTCGTCAGGCTTGGCGCGGTCCGGAATGTAGAAGCTGGTGACCAGCTGGAAGAAGGATGGATTGCTCTCGCCGAAGTTCAGCTCCACCAGCTTCTCCAGAGCACGGCGAGCCTCCAGCACCTCGGCGTTTTCGCGATGGCATGCGCCGCGCGAGTACGCTCCGCACAGAAGCAGGTGCGAGACGCGCTCAGGATGCTCGACCGCATACGCGATCGCGACGGAGCTTCCCTGCGAGTGTCCCATCAGGGCAAAGCGCTCGAGGCCTGCGGCATCCACCACGGTTGCAAGATCCTTTACCCAGGCCTCGAGAGAGAAGTCTTCGACGTTGCGTTCGGAGAGACCATTGCCGCGTCCGTCATAACGCAACAGGCTGTGCCCGCTCGCCAGATCGCGCACCCAGTGACGCCAGATGGGGCTCCCCCATTCGAAGTCGAGATGATTGAAGCAGTTGGCTACGCGCACGATCGGATGCCCGGCTCCGACTGTAGCGTAGGCCAGCCGCACCTTGTCGGGAGTGATGCAGAAGCGAATCTGCTGTCGCGCTGCCGGCTCCGGTTCGCGGTCGGTCGCGCGACGATTCCTGGCGTGAGACGACATGTCCTTCACGGGAGCAACGAAGCGATAGCCCAGACGAGGCACTGTCTCGATGAAGGACGCGCCTGTCTCCTGTTCTCCTAAAGCCTTGCGCAACGCGGAGATGTTGCGATCCAGATTGTTCTCTTCTACCTGCGTCGAGGGCCACACCGCAGCCATCAGGTCCTGTTTCGACACTAGCGTACCGTGTCGCTCCAGCAGGACACACAACGTGTCGAACGCCTTGCCGGTCAGGGGAATGGGCTGGTTCTCACGGAGCAGCCGATGCTCATTCAACTCCAGCCGGAAGGGACCAAACTCGTAGACGGTTCTGGTCGAGTCCGCGGTCACGTTGTCAGAAAAATAGCAGAAAAAACTCAGTCGCGCCAAAGGACGCCGACCCCGCCAATAGCGGGTAATGGATACATCCGAAGCTGTTTGCTCTCAGCGTTCGCAACGCGAAGGGAAACACGCATTCCTCAGGAGGACAAAGCTATGGTGAACCGCGGTCGTGGATTTCTGCTGGGTGCCGCCTCGTATCTGGGCATCTGCGGGCTCGCCTTTCTCGGCGAGTTCGCCGTCCCGATCCCGATGGACGTGACGGTTGAATCCCCGTTCATGCATGCGTTGACTGCTGACTTTGGGTTGCAGCCCGGAGATTCCAGAAGGACGAAGGAGTAGTTATGTTGGGTCGAATCACAACGTTTGTTTATGGAGTCGTCTGCTATCTCGCTTTCCTGGCGACGTTTCTTTACTCGGTAGGCTTTCTCGGGAACTTCTGGGTTCCCAAGTCGATCGACTCCGGTCCGCAGATGTCGCTTCTCTACGCCCTGGCAATCAATATTGGGCTGCTGGGCATCTTTGCCGTGCAGCACAGCGTGATGGCGCGGCCGTGGTTTAAGAATGCATGGACCAAGATCGTCCCTGCGCCCGCAGAGCGAAGCACTTACGTCCTGTTCTCCAGCCTCGCGCTCCTGCTGCTGTTCTGGAAGTGGCAGCCCATGGGCGGCGTCGTCTGGCGGCTCGAAAGTCTCTCTGCCTGGGCCGCCCTGACTGCCCTTTACACTGCGGGCTGGTTGACGGTGCTGGTGGCGACCTTCCTCATTCATCACTTCGATTTATTTGGTCTACGCCAGGTGTGGCTCTATCTCATTGGAAGGCCGTACACGCAGCTCGTATTCCGCACGCCGGGGCCTTATCGTGTTGTGCGGCATCCGTTGTATGTCGGATGGCTGATGGTCTTCTGGTCTGCGCCGGTGATGACGGTCGCACATCTCGTCTTCGCCATCGCAACAACGGCTTACATCCTTATCGCAATCCAGTTTGAAGAGCGCGACCTGATTCGCTCGCACCCGGAGTATGCAGAGTACCGCCGCCGCGTACCGATGCTTCTCCCCGTCGGTTCTTCAAGCAGGCGAAAGACAGCCGAGGCGCGCACCGTTGTGTCGTAGTCGGCCTCCGGCGGTATTCGACGCCAGAGGAAGAGCTTATCTCTCGTCTCGTTCCGATGGATCTTTAGCACCGGGGAAGTGTGACCCATTCCCCGGTGCACTACTCAAACAGAGCGATGCATCACTCTCGTTCGCACCTCTCGCGCTGGATGCCCATTCCGCTCCGCCTCATCGTCGGCTTCGGCTTCATGCAGCATGGATTCGCCAAGCTGCAGAAAGGCCCTGATGCCTTCGCCGCAATCCTTCATGCGATGAGCGTACCTGCACCGCACCTGATGGCATGGCTCACCATCCTGACGGAGATCCTCGGCGGCCTCGCCGTTCTGCTGGGTGCCCTGGTTGCACTCGCCAGCATTCCCATGGCGGCGGTTCTGCTGGTCGCCATCTTCACCGTGCATCTTCCCTATGGGTTCAGCTCCATCAAGCTCCAGGCTGTCACGGCTGCGGGAGCCCAGTTCGGTCCTCCGGGATACGAATGCGACCTGCTGTACCTCGCCTGTCTCGCCGCACTCGTCATCGGTGGCGCGGGACCCTTCTCTGTCGACGGATTCCTCAGGCTGCGCAGCATTCGATCAGAAGAGCAGCAGTAAGACACGGGCTCGCAGGACAGCAGCGACACAGCTTCGCTCACTACTCTCTTGCGTGCCTCAATTCAGCTTGCCTTCTCCAGCATCAACCGCTGCTGCAGCAGATCGACCAGCGTACGCTCCTCATTTCGAAGCGTATGCGCGTGTGCCGCAATCTCCTCATCCAACTCGCGCTTGGCCTCGCTCACCGTCTTGCCATCAAGGTACGCCTCCAGAACCGCCGGATGTACGTAACACTTGCGGCATACCGCAGGAGTATTGCCGAGCCGCTGCGCCACTGTCTTGATGGCCTGGACGATATTCCTTTTCGCCTCGGTTGCAGAGCCGAATGGCTCAAAGGTGCGCAGAAGATCACACGCCAGGACAGAGCCGGCCCAGGTGCGAAAATCCTTCGCCGTGAAGTACTGCCCCGTAATGGATTGCAGATACTCGTTCACATCCGATGAGTCGACCGTGTGCGGATTGCCTTCGGAGTCGAGGTACTGAAACAGCTCGTATCCGGGAAGGTCCGAGCACCTGCGGATGATCTTCGCAAGCCTGCGGTCCTCGAGGTCGATCGTGTGGTGAACCCGGCTCTTGCCCTGGAAGGAGAAGGTGATGTGCGAGCCGTCGACCTCCACATGGCGATTGCGCATGGTCGTAAGCCCAAAGGACTTGTTCTCACGCGCATACTCGGTGTTGCCCACACGGATCAGCGTAGACTCCATCAGCGAGACAATCGTCGCCAGCACGCGCTCTCGCGGAAGCCCCGGCAGCGCCAGGTCGTGGTCGACACGTTCGCGTATCGCCGGCAGCGCCTGAGCGAACAGGTGCATCCGTTCGTACTTGGTCTCGTCGCGGACCGCCCGCCAGCGCGGATGATAACGGGACTGCTTGCGGCCCCGCGCATCGCGCCCCGTGGCCTGCAGGTGACCGTTCGCGATCGGGCAGATCCATACGTTGGTCCATGCCGGGGGAATCACCAGCGAGCGAATGCGCTCCAGGGTCTCCTTGTCCCGCAGCGCCTTGCCATCGACGCCAATGTAGCTAAAGCCCTTGCCCTTCTTCTTTCGGCGAATCCCGGGTCGCGTATCGGTGACGTAGCGGAGGCGTGCAGCCTTCGCTGACTCCTCAGGATCAAGGATCGGATCGGGGAGCGTGATCCTGCGGGGGGAGCGGCGGGCGGTGCTGTTGGACCGGGGCATCAGACCTTCAGATGCGGAAACTGTGCATCGCTGTTGGAAGGGGAGCGCCACAGCATCTTCCAGGTGGTCCTGGCATGGCAAGGCATAATGGACGCACCAAATTTCCCCCAGGCCACGGAGAACTTGCCGCATGCGGATGTCTGAGTGGATTCAAATCAGTTTTGCCGCTGCCTTCTCCCTGGCCGCATGGCTCACCGTCTTCACACCCCGCCGCCTTCCCCTGCGGAGGCGATGGCTCGTCACCAGTCTCGCCATCATCCTGGTCGCGGTCCTTGCACTCGCCCATCTGTTCGCTCGCGGACTCTCTCCCGACCGGTATCTTGTGCTTCTCGACCTGCTTACCGTGGCCTTGTTTCTCATACCGTACTGGCAGACCGGCCAGTTCTTTTTGGCTCCCAACCCTCGCGCACAGGACCGTCTGCTTGCGTTCGATCGATGGTTACTGCCGCGCCTCTCCGGCAAGTCAGGAACCGATGCCAACTCCATCGGTCTTCTTCTGGAGATGGCTTATCTCTCCTGTTATCCGCTGGTTCCACTTGGCCTGGCTGCGATGTACCTCGCCGGACTGCGCAGCCATATAGATGGCTTCTGGTGCGTTCTTCTGATCTCTACCTACCTTTGCTATGCCATCACGCCTCTGGTCCCGGCGTTGCCTCCACGCGCCCTGATCTTAGACCCGATAAAGGGTCAGGCCGCAGGCAGTACCGGAAAAGGGCGCCTCCTCAATCGCTGGATCCTGCAACATGGCAGCATCCACGCCATCTCCTTTCCCAGCGCGCACGTGGCCTCGGCGTTCGCGATTGCGCTCGTTCTGCTCCATGACGCCCCCCGGTTGGGGCTCGTCTTTCTCGTGATCGCGATTCTCATCTCGCTTGGCGCCGTGGTTGGGCGCTACCATTATGCGCTCGATGTCATGGCGGGTGCGGTGACCGCGCTGACCGTCTTCCTCGCATGCTTCAAGTATCTCTAACTGGCGGGCAGGGCACGTAAGCTCTCGTCGCGAGCACCCGGAAGCAAACGGCGTACTGGTCCATGGGTCCATGGTGCTCACGATGAAAGCGCATCCCCTCTTAGTTACTTCGTGCCCACGACCATGGAGTCCGGCCCCACGAGGTGTTCGACATACGTCGCGCGAAAGCCCGCTTCCTTCATCCATCCAATGCAATCGGCTCCGGTGTAGTCGAAACCACCCTCGGTCTCGATCAGCATATTCAGGCTCATCATCAGGCCGAAGGCGTTCTTCGATCGGTCATCGTCGATGATGGTGTCATAAACGATCAGCATGCCCCCGGGCTTCAGGGCATCGAAGGCTTTGCGTATCAGCGTCTTCTTCTGCTCGAGATTCCAGTCGTGCAGGATGTGCCCCATCGTGAAGGCATCCACCTGCGGCAGCTCGTCGCTGAAGAAGTCTCCCGGCTGGAAGTGCAGCCGTTCGCTCACGCCGTTCTTCTCCGCATACTCTTCGAAGATGGGGCCGCACTCCGCCAGATCGAAGCCGATACCCTTCAGGTGAGGGTTGGCAAGAGCGACCTGGACCGCGAGGTCTCCCTGCGCGGTTCCCAGGTCGGCGAAGGTCCCGTACCTCGCCCATGGAATCTTCTGGGCGATCGCGAGGTTTGCCCCGTGACTGATCGCGGACATCGCGCTTAGAAAGTTCCTCAGGCGCGCAGGATCGGAGTAGAGAGCCGCAAACGTTGGAGCCGTGCCGTCCATTCGCGCCTCATTCTGCTGCAGGCCTGTGCGAAGCGCTTCGGTCAGATTTCCCCAGAACCGGAACAACCGGGCGTTGGCCATCTCCAGGAAACCGCCGATATAGCTCGGCTTCCGTCGATCTAAAAACAGGTCTGTCTCGGCGGTGTTGCAGTAGGTGTCGCCAGTGCGGCCCAGGAAGCCGAGAGCGACGAGCGCGTCCAGGAAGTCCCGTGCCGAACGCGGATGAAGGCCAAGCCTTCCATGCAGCGCGTCGAACGTCTCCGGGCCATCCGCCAGTTCGGTGAAAACTCCCATCTCAATCGCGCTCAAAAGCGTCTTCGACGCCCAGAACGCAAGTCCGGTCTGCAAAATGTGGTCCGGTACAGGACCACTCCTCTGTGTATTCAAAACGAATCCTCCATTCGCGATCCAACTGCGGGCGATACCGACCCCATTCCGGATACACCATCGCCCTCAAGCGGTTCGCTCGTCTTCTCGGAAAAAGTCTGTCAAGGGGCCCGCGCCGGCAGAATACCGGCGAATGTCGCGTAAGCCGCATAAACAGGCGATCTCGGCGACGCAGATAAGATACGACAAAGTGCCGATTGGATCATGAGAATTGTCTAGAATTAAGTAATCAGGTGCGGCCGCCGGACGATACCGCCGGTATGGCGACCACCCTGCACTCAGGGGGCCGTTCGCTGGAACCGAAGGGATGGCCGACCTGGTTCGGAGAGATGGAGGTCCGGACCTAAGTACCCTGTTTCTAAGATTTTGCGCAAAAGTATGGTATGGGGGGTGGGTAGCAAAGAAAAAGCGCTCCGTCCAGTGGGACGGAGCGCCTTCGCAGCTTGATGCCGTTGCCGAACTACTCAGCAGAGGCGGAGGTGACAGCCTCTGCATCGGGCTGGTCACTCTTGACGGTGACCTTCACGTGGCTGGTAACCTCGCGATGCAGCTTGATCGGAACGTGGTACTCGCCGAGCGACTTCAGAGGCTCATCCAGCGAGATCTTGCGACGGTCGATGGTGAAGCCCTTGGCCTCGAGCTCCTGAGCGATGTCGCCCGAGGTGACCGAACCGAAGAGGTGGTCGTGCTCGCCCACCTTGCGCTCGAAGACCAGCTCGACTTCGCTGAGCTGGGCCGAGAACGCGTCGGCGTCGATCTTCTCCTTGGCCGACTTGCGAACCGCGGATGCCTTCATCTGGTCGATGACGGCCTTGTTGTTCGCAGTCGCTTCGATGGCGAGCTTCTGCGGCAGCAGGTAGTTGCGCCCGTAGCCGTCAGCGACCTTGATGACGTCGCCGCGGTGACCGAGCTTGTTGATGTCTTCCTTCAGAATGACTTCCATTGCAATGTCTCCGATCCGTACTCAGGCCGCGCAAATTCAGGCGCGCCTGGCGATGAGTTAGAAGCGTGTGGCGAACGCAAGCAGAGCGATGTTGCGCGACTGCTTAATAGCCAGCGAGAGGCGGCGCTGATGACGGGTGCATACACCGGTCAGGCGGCGCGGAACGATCTTGCCGCGCTCTGCAACGAACTGCTGCAGCAGGCGGACATCGCGGTAGGAGATCGCATCGATCTTCTCGGTGCAGAACTTGCAGACCTTCTTGCGGCGGAAGAACTTGCGTCCGCCGGGACCGCCCGAGGGACGGGCCGGGCGCGGGCCGCCAGGGCCTGCCGGGCGGGGTGAGGGCGAGGAGGAATGCTGTTCCGTGGATGGTGTGCTGGTTGTCTCGTCAGCCATGTGTCATTTCCTTTTCGTGGTTGGTGCCCTTTGCCGCTCCAGACACGCATTGGAGTCTCTGGACATGTGCCCCTTGGAAGGGAGCTGCATGGAAGCGGATCAGGCGATGGATAGTGCGTTATGCGGCGATCAAATCGGAACGTCGCAGATCCTGGCAAGATTTAGACCGCTGCGGTAGCGGTTTCAGCCGCAGGGCTCTCAGCCACCGGGGCGGCAGGAGCTTCCGACTGCTGGTGCTGCTGCTGCGGTTCGGCAGGGATTGCGCTGCGCTTTACCTTGCTGTCACGGAGAGCCTTGACCTTCGACAGGCGCTTCTCCTCTTCGTCGATCCGAACGGTGATGAACTTGATCACCTGCTCGGAGACGCGGAGGCGGCGCTCAATCTCACCGACCAGCGATCCGTCGGCAAGGATCGTCATCAGAACGTAGAAACCATCGTTGAACTTGCGGACGGTGTAAGCAAGACGGCGGCGTCCCATCTTCTCGGTGGACTTGATCTCTCCGCCACCATCGGTGACGTTCTTCTCAAAACCTTCGATCAGCTTGTCGAGGTCTGCCTCTTCCACGTCCGGGCGGACGATGTACATCACTTCATAAGTACGGCTCATGCGTTTCACTTCTTTCTGCGAAGTTCTGCTTCGCACCGCCCGGCGATTCTCTGCCGAGTCGGTATGGAAATCTACTGCGTTTATGCTTCTATTTCCCGCCGTCCGAATCCTTCTCCGGGCGGCGGTTGAACTCGTTCATCGCGGCACTGACGCCTTTGGTCAGCACCGTCTCGACTGCGATCTTCACGCGGTCGAGCACCTCGTCCAGCAGCGCAAGCTCCTGCCTGCGCATCGGCGTCAGCAGATAATCTCTGCCTCCCGCCTTAATCTCTCTTCCATCCGCCAGCGCCGGCTTGCCGACTCCGATGCGGATGCGAATCCACTCTTCCGTCCCGAGCGCACTGAGAATCGACTTGATTCCATTGTGCCCGTTGGCCGAACCACGTTGAGCGATTCGGAACTGCCCCAGCGGAAATGCCAGCTCGTCATAGAGGACGATGACATCCTCAGGAACTTGCTCTATCTCAAGCTCCCGAACCAGGGCGGCTACAGAGAGCCCGCTCAGATTCATGAAGGTCTCGGGTTTGGCCAGCAGAACCTCTTCGCCTGCAAGCCTTGCCCGCGCCGTAAGAGCCCTGCCGCGCCTGTTGCCGATCACTACGCCGCAATCTTCTGCGATGCGATCGATCGCCAGAAACCCGGCGTTGTGCGGTGTGAACTGATATTCGATCCCTGGGTTTCCAAGTCCGACGATCAGCTTCACGCAAACATTTCCTTCCTGCGAAACAAGGTCATCCCAGCCAAAGCTGGGATGACCGGAACCTTACTTCTTGGCCGGAGCCTCAGCGGTCTCCGTCTTACCCTTCTTTGCAACCTCAGGCTCGGTAGCGCCCTCAACGGGTTCCGCTGCGGCCTCTTCCTTGATGATGGTCACGTGAGCGACAGTTGCGTCTTCGTCGCCGAGGAACTTGATCTGGCCGGAGTGCGGCAGATCGGCGATACGGATAACACCGTGCAGCTCGAGGCCGGAGACGTCGACGTCGATGTGGCCCGGGATATCGCCCGGAAGGCACTCGATCTCGACCTCACGCATAACATGCTCGAGGATTCCGCCCTGGTTCTTGACGCCTGTGGCTGTTCCAACCAGCTGAACGGGAACCGAGACACGCATCGCCTTGTCCATCGCGATACGCTTAAGGTCGATGTGGAGCAGCTTGCCCTTGATGGGCTCATGCTGCCAGTCGACGATCATGGCCTTGGCGGCCGGGCTTCCCTCAACGTTCAGGTCGAAGATGGTGTTGTGACCGGAGTCCGAGTGCAGAATCCTGGTGATGATCTTGGGGTCGACGGTGACGGCGACGGCATCCTGACCCGCTCCGTAAACGACAGCCGGAATCTTGCCGGAGACGCGAACTCGACGAGCCGCATTCTTGTTGAACTTGCCCTCACGGGGCGTGGCTACGACTGCATCGAACGTTGAAACTGCCATGTTGTTTCTTCCTTTCGGGCACGAGGTTGAGCCTCGCTCCCTTTGCGGTCAGCGCCGCATTGTTTGTACTGCCGTCCTGCATCTGCCCCGTTCGGAGGAGCGGAGGCAGAAACCTAGTTGAAGAGCGAGCTTACGCTCGTCTCCATGTGGATACTCTCGATGGCGCGGCCCAGAAGCCCGGCGATAGAGAGCACCTTGATCTTTGCCAGCCCGTGCCCCTCAGGACGGAGCGGGATGGTATTGGTCACGACGACCTGCTTCAGCCGTGACTCCCGAATGCGCTCGATGGCCGGCCCTGAGAGCACCGGATGGGTAGCGCACGCGTAAACCTCTTTCGCCCCCTGATCGAGCAGGGCATCGGCCGTCTTGACCAGCGTTCCGGCCGTATCGATGATGTCATCGAGGATGAGGCAGGTCCGGCCGCGTACATCGCCGATGACGTTCATCACCTCGGTGACATTGATGTCGGTCCGCCGCTTGTCGACGATGGCCAACGGTACATCCAGCTTCTTGGCGAAGAATCTCGCCCTCTCCACGCCGCCGGCATCCGGGGATACGACCGTCAGGTCCGGCAGATTGAGATCCCGGAAGTAGCTCACCAGAACCGGACTTGCGAACAGGTGATCGACCGGGATGTTGAAGAACCCTTGAATCTGGGCCGCATGTAGATCGACGAGCAGAGCGCGGTTGGCACCGGCCGTGGTCAGAAGATCGGCAACCAGCTTCGACGTGATCGCAACGCGAGGCCGATCTTTACGATCCTGCCGGGCGTAGCCGTAGTACGGCATCACTACCGTAATTCGGCCGGCGGAGGCGCGCTTGAGCGCGTCCATCATGATCAGCAGCTCCACGAGATGCTGATCCACCGGGTAACAAGTCGGTTGCACAAGAAATACGTCCGCGCCGCGGACGTTCTCGAGCAGTTGAAAATGAACTTCTCCGTCGGAGAAACGCTGCAGACGGCTCTCGCCCATCGGCACCCCAACGAACTTGCAGATCTCCTCGCACAGGGCGATGTTGGACGATCCACAGAAAATCTTCATGCGCTTATTCTCACTCTGTCGCGGAGCGCGCTTTTTCTCCGCTGTCTTCGGCTGTCCGCTGGATTGACCCTTGTCGGAGAGCGCCGGTGCAGGTTGGGAGCCGGTTTCGGCCTCCTCAACCTGACCTTGAATAGGGGAAAGAACTGCAGTCGCGTCTTGTTCGTTCACGTTGAAACCTCCAGGCTGGTTGACCTTGAATAGTTCCTGCTGCGTTGTCTTGACGAGGCCTTGTTGCGACCCCGTGTTCTTCAAAAATCCTTGTTGCGAATCCCTGAACTACGTAAGACTGTCCTTCAAAATCTCTGACTCTTTTGACCGGCCCGTGTGGTTGTTATTTCTGCGGGCCGCAGAAGCTCAGATTTTCCTGCTTCACTTCAAACGGCATGTTGCTGCCGTAAAAAATTCCCTAAACCTGCTCTTGCCGCTGGCGAGCGACGTCTGGCTGGGCGACCAGGATTCGAACCTGGACTGAGTGCGTCAAAGGCACTTGACCTACCGTTAGTCGATCGCCCAGTTACCGGCCCTGTAGAGAATCGGGCCGAACTCACTCTGCGAACATTCTCGTCCAGTACAGCTCGCGGGGCAAGGTCGTCGTTATCAGAGCCTTAGTGCCCGCGTCCTGGACGCGTTGTTGAGCCGCCCGGGCATCTGCCTCGGACCGGTAAAGTCCGAACAAGGCAGAACCGGAACCGGACAGCGCAGCATGGAGCGCGGAACCGGATTCCTGGCCGGGATTACCCATCAGTTGACGCTTGATTTCACGCAAGGAGGGATAAGCAGGAAAGACGACCTGTTCAAAGTCGTTTTCGATCCCGGTGCGGACAAGCGAGAGAAGGGTATTCTCCGCCAGATCATCCTGTAGACCGCTCTGCGTTTTTTCAGAGCCTCCCTGCATCTTTCCAGGGTGCGGGTCGGGGATGATACCGGAAGTGCCTGGCTCTGCATAAAGCGATGCATAAGCGAGACTCAACTCATTTAGTCTATCGGGTTTGTCCTTCCGCGTCAATGCGAGGGCGTCCCAATCGCGGAACGCCTGCGGCGTGGAGACGCCCTGGCCGGGAACCGCTATGACGCAGAAAGAGCTGGGGAGATCCGGAAAGGCAAAGACCTGCTCTCCCCGTTCGAGGCCCAGAACGGAGCCGCCAATCAGAAACAAGGGAACGTCGGAACCGACTTCTGCGGCCAGTCGCAGGCGATCCGGACCGGGAAGAGAGATCTGAAGCTCACGCTCAAGCCCGATGAGGACGGCTGCGGCGTTTGCGCTCCCGGCGCCCATGCCCCCCTGAACCGGAAGGCGTTTCTCTATATGGATAGAGATCTCGGCGCTCACCTTCAGAGCGGCGAGGGCTTTCTCGACCATCTTCCAGGCGGTATTCCGTTGGTCCAGAGGAACACGTCGATCGTTGGAGGTAAGGGTAAGGGAGATCCTGGTCGCCCGATTTGCCTCGATCGTTATCAGGTCATGAAGCTCAAGGGTCTGATAGAGGGTGGTCAGTGCGTGGAAGCCATCCGATCGAGCCGGACCGATCGCCAGCCCCAGATTGATCTTCGAATATGACCGGATGCGGGTAGACATGCTCTCCGATTTTATTCGCTTTGCTGCAGGCTACCTTTATCTTTCATGCGGATTGCGCATTGCCGGCTTGGAGCGATCCCATTCCAGACCCCAGTTTGCTATCGAAGGTGTTGATCATGACTGTGCTGCCCCGGCTCGGAGGCATTCAACATTCAGGAGTTCGCCATGCTGAGGAGAAGTCTGTCGCTCGATCTTCGATATCGGAGGCGAGAGGCCGGATTGGAATCTCAAGTTGAAGAAGAGGCGTCTTCCGCTTCCTTATCTGCTTGGGATCGCCGCCCTCATTGCCGGTGGTATCGTGCTGCCTTATGGAAATGAACTCCTGAGATGCTGGAGCGCGCGTCGAGAGCCGCACTTCAACGGTGCCTGTCTTCCGCTGCAGGAGAGATAAGTTCGAGATTTGCCTGCGTCAGCGTTGACGAAGAATCTGCGGCGTATATTCTGCTGTTAATCACCACATTTCAGCGGAGACTGCGTAGATGCCCAGGAATACCCTCCAGAGCCGGCTCTTTACCCCTTTTGTCGTTCGAACCTCCGCAGTCGTTCTTTCCACGCTTTTGATCTCTTTTTCTACGAAGGCCCAGCAGCTGGGGCTTGAGCCCACGCGAGCGCAACACGCGATGGTGGTGACGATCCAGCATGATGCATCCGATGCCGGGCTGGCAGTTTTGAAGGAGGGCGGCAATGCTGTGGATGCCGCGGTTGCCGTGGGTTTCGCGTTGGCGGTGACGTATCCCGTTGCGGGCAATCTCGGGGGCGGCGGCTTTATGCTGATCCGCGACAAGCACGGCAAGACGCACTTCATCGACTACCGCGAGAAGGCTCCGGCGGCGGCCTCGCGCGACATGTACCTGGATGCGAAGGGCAATGTGATCCCGAAGATGTCCCTGGCGGGATACAAGGCTTCGGGGGTTCCGGGAACGGTTGCGGGATTGAGCTATGCGCAAAAGCAGTACGGAAAGCTGACACTGGCGCAGGATATGGCTCCGGCGATCCGGCTGGCGACGGAGGGCTTTGTGCTATCGGAGCAGGAGGCGCACCTGCTCGAGAGCAAGGATATGTCGAAATTTCCTTCGACCGCGAAGATCTATCAACGCAGCGGCGACTTCTACAAGGCCGGTGAGACGTTCAAGCAGCCGGAGCTGGCCGAGACGCTGCGCCGCATTGCAAAGGACCCGACCGATTTCTACAAGGGCGCGATGGCAAAGCAGATCGCGGCGGTCGAAAAGGCCGGAGGCGGATTGATTACCGCAGAGGACCTTGCCGGATACCAGGCGAAGGACCGGAATCCGATCAAAGGTCGCTATCGGGGGTATGACATCATCACGGCACCGCCACCGTCCTCGGGTGGGATTGTGCTGGTCGAGATCCTGAATATCCTGTCGGGTTTCGATCTGCCGAAGCTCGGTTCGGACCGCAGTGTGGCGCAGGTGCACTACATCACCGAGGCCTTTCGGCGGGCGTACATGGACCGCGGCGATTACCTTGGCGACCCCGACTTCAACCAGCTTCCGCTCAAGCAGATGGCGAATATGAAGTATGCGGCGGCGTGGCGATCTTCAATCGATCCGACGAAGCCGACACCGAGCAAGGAACTGGTGCGGCCTTCGGGCTTTATGCCTCCGCCCCCGCAGGTGACTCCAAGAAAGGAGTCGACCCAGACGACGCATTTTTCCATCGTGGATAAGGATGGAAATGCCGTCTCGAACACCTATACGCTGAACAGCTACTTCGGTTCGGGTGTCCTGATCGATGGCCTCGGGTTCGTGATGAACAACGAGATGGACGACTTTACCTCAAAGGTAGGTGTGCCGAATGTGTACGGCCTGATCCAGAGCGCGGCCAATGGGATTGAGCCCGGCAAGCGGCCACTTTCGGCCATGACACCGACGATCGTCACGACGCATGGGCACTGGTTCCGGCATGGAAAGCTCGCTTATGTGATGGGAACGCCGGGCGGCTCGACCATCATTACGACGGTGGCGAACGACGTGATCAGCGCGGTCGATAACGGCCTGAACATCCAGCAGGTGGCGGATGCGCCGCGGTTTCATCACCAGTATCTTCCGGACCGTCTGGATCTCGAGAAGAAGTTCCCGGTTGATGTGGCTGACCAGCTGAGGACGATGGGATACACGGTCAATCGGCTGGCCGTGGCCGATGAGAAGAATCCCGGCGTGTGGGGAGACAGCGAGTTGATTGCTGTCGATCCGAAGACGGGGGAGCTGCTGGGAGGGCATGATTCGCGCAGAGACTTCGGGAAGGCTGCGGGGTACTGAGGAGCACGGCTAAAGAAATATTCATTCTGAGCGGCTTCTTCTGCTGGAAGGGGCTATGCTTTGGTGCAGTCTGTCCCGGTTCGAGGAGGAGTCCAGTCATGGAGCTCGCGTCCCGCCGTCGTTTTCTGGTTCAGCCGGTGCTGCTGTCCCGGCTCCGGCCTTCGCTGATGGCTCTGTTGCCGCACAGTCGAACGCACCGTCCGATCGCAGTCCTGATGCTGTTCTCAATCGCCTGATCGAGGGTAATCGGCACTTCGAGTCGGGCGCTGAGTTTTTGGTATTGGTGCAGGACATTCGCCCCGAGCGCGCCTCTCAATCTACTTGTATAGTTCTCTAGATAAACTCGCTTTTCAAGGAGAGAACTGAACTGTGAAGCGTCCTATCGCTCTTGCGCTGCTTGGTGGTGCCCTGCTTATGCCCGGCTTCTCGCCCTCACTTGCTGCTCAGTCGAACTTCGTGAACACACTGATGCCGGAACCGGCGCATCTGAATGTGGGTTCAGGATCGCTGACGTGGAACACCGCTGTGACGGTGGGCCTGCCGCACTTCAAAAATCAGCGTCTTGAGGACGCGGTGAATCGCACGCTCGAGCAGATCGAGCGCAAGACGGGTGTCCCGCGTCAGCGGGCAATGACTACAAGCGATGCATCGACCTTGAGCATCGACGTGGATGGCGCGGGCGAAGAGATTCAGTCGATCGATGAGGACGAGTCGTACGCGCTGAATGTCTCCTCCACGGGAATCAAGCTGCACGCTGCGACCGTCGTTGGCGCGATGCGCGGAATGACGACGCTGCTGCAACTGATCCAGCCGAGCGGCAACGGATTCGTCGTACCGGCGGTGCAGATCGAGGACTCCCCGCGGTTTCACTGGCGCGGATTGATGATCGATGCGGGCCGCCACTTTGAGCCGGTCGAGGTGATCAAGCGCAATCTGGACGCGATGGCTGCGGTAAAGCTGAACGTCTTTCACTGGCACCTGACGGAAGATCAGGGCTTCCGGATCGAGAGCAAGATCTATCCGAAGCTGACCGAGGAAGGCTCTGACGGCCTGTACTACACACAGGATGAGGCACGCGAGATTGTGGCGTATGCGCGCGCCCGCGGAATTCGCGTGGTGCCGGAGTTCGACATGCCGGGCCACACGCGAAGCTGGCTTGTCGGTTATCCCGATCTGTCGAGCGATCCAGGCCCCTACACGATCCGTCGGGAGTTCGGCGTGGAGCCGGTGGCGATGGATCCCACCAAGGAGAGCACGTACCAGTTCATCGACGCCTTCCTGGGCGAGATGGCAACGATCTTCCCTGATCCATACCTTCACCTTGGCGGAGATGAGACGCCGGGAACGCAGTGGAAGAATAATCCACGCGTGGTCGCCTTTATGAAGGAGCACAACTTCAAGACCACCGAGGAGCTGCAGACGTACTTTTCGCAGCGCGTGCTGCAGCTTGCCAAAAAGCACGGCAAGCACATGGTGGGCTGGGACGAGATTCTGAATCCGGCGCTGCCGACGGATGCCATTATTCACTCGTGGCGTGGAGCGAAGTCGCTCTATGACGCTGCACAGCGCGGGTACCAGGGCATTCTGTCGCAGCCGTACTATCTCGATCACATGAAGTCGGCGGAGGAGTACTACCTCGCGGACCCGCTTCCTCCGGGTTCAGGCCTGACACCGGAGCAGAGCAAGCTGGTACTGGGCGGCGAGGTCTGCATGTGGGGCGAGCATCTGAACGAGCTGTCGATCGATTCGCGCATCTGGCCGCGGACCGCAGCAGTGGCAGAGCGCCTCTGGTCGCCCGAGAATGTGCGCGATGTGGACGATATGTATCGTCGGCTTGGGGTTGAGTCGCTGCGAATTGAGGCGGTGGGAACGAGGCACCTGACGCACGAGGGAGCTGCTCTGCGCGAGCTGGCCGGAACCGAGAACATCGACGCGCTGCGCGTGTTTTCGTCGGTGCTGCAGCCGGTTACGTTCGGTCAGCGGTATCACGAACAGCGCACGTCGCAGCTGACTCCGCTGGATAACCTGGTCGATGCTGTACGGCCTGATCCGCCGTCGCGTCATGAGGTTGCATTGCTGGTCCGTGAGCTGCTGAAGTCCCCGACGGCGCACAGTGATGCTCGTGCGCAGCTGAGCGGGATGTTCCAGAGCTGGATTGCGGCGGCGCCCAAGGTGCAGGCGCAGATGGATCATGCGCCACTGCTGGCGATAGCGCGTCCGCGTGCGGTACAGATGGAGCAGCTTGGACGAATCGGACAGCAGGCGCTGGAATACCTTGGAGGAAAGAAAGCCCCCGCGGGATGGAAGAAGTCGAGCCTGGCGGAGATCGAAGCCGCACGCAAGCCGCAGGTGCTGGTTGTGTTCACGGTGATCGATCCGCTGGCCGAGCTGGTGAATGCTGTGAAGTAGTCTGGCGTTGTTACAGGAAAACCGCCGTGGGCTGATACGAGCCACGGCGGTTTTCATTTTGCCGGTCCCTGCATGGTTCTAGCGCAGGAAGTCCACAAGCAGGGGATTGATCTTATCGGCATGCGTGGCCAGCAGCCCGTGAGGCGCGCCCTCCACGATGGCCAGCCTGCTCCCTCGAATGGCGCGTTGCAGAAGCCTTGAACTTCCCTCCAGCGGTACCGTGTGGTCGGCGTCTCCGTGAATAATGAGCGCCGGAACGTCGATCCTCGCAACGCACTGGCGAAAGTCCGCCCACCACGCTCCGACGCACTTCAATGTGGCGTGAGGTGAGGCCATCGATCCGATATTCCAGCTATACCGCAGCTCCTCTTCAGTCAGGCGGGAGCCGAGGAGAGTATCGGCGTTGTACATAGTTTCCAGGAAGCTTGTAAGGAAACTCAGGCGGTCCCGTTTGATCGAGTTCTCAATCTGTGTTCGAAGGTCTTCGCCAAGACCAGCCGGGTTCTCCGCGGATTGCATAAGATACGGCAGAACTCCCGAAATCACTACAGCGCGATCGACATTTTGAGAGCCGTAGCGCGAGATATAGCGTGCAACTTCGCCGGCGCCCATGGAATGGCCAACCAGTGACGGACTCTTCAGGTCAAGATGTTTGATCAGCTTACGCAAGTCTTCGGCGAAGACGTCGTAGTTGTAGCCGGTGATGGTCTGCGAGGAGCGGCCAAAGCCGCGTCGGTCATAGATGATCACGCGATGGCCGCTTTCGATCAGCGGCAGCATCTGTTTTTCCCACGATCTTCCGCTGAGCGGAAATCCATGGATCAGGACGACAGGTTTTCCGACGCCGTGATCCTCATAGTAGATATCGATGTTTCCTGCATCTCTCCCGACCGTAAGAAAGGGCATCCCGTTCTCCTCATGCGTGTCGCTTCTTCCAACGATTCACTGCAAAAGACGAATCCAGCTACAGAAAACCTGCAATTGCACTTCGCTAAAGTCTCAGTTCGCTGAGCCCCGGGTAATCGTCGGGTCTCCGACCCAACGGCCAGTGATACAGACGGTCGGATTCTGCGATGGAGAGATCGTTGATGCTGGCGTGGCGGACCTGCATCAGCCCGCTCTCATCAAACTCCCAGTTCTCGTTGCCATAACTGCGCCACCACTGTCCGTTGCTGTCCTGGCATTCGTAGGCGAATCTTACGGCAATCCTTGCGCCATTAAAGGCCCACAGCTCCTTGATCAGGCGGTACTCCCGCTCGCGCTCCCATTTGCGAGTGAGGAAGGCGACGATCTGATCCCGTCCATTGACGAACTCCGATCGATTTCGCCAGCGGCTGTCGACGGTATATGCCAGAGAGACCCGCTGCGGATCACGAGTGTTCCAAGCGTCTTCTGCCGCCCGGACCTTCCTGATGGCAGTCTCTCTGCTGAAGGGTGGAACAAGCGGCAGCGCTGCGATGTCCTTTTCCATGGGGCTGCTCCTCTACCGTGCCAGGGCTTCTGCAATCGCCTTTTCTGCCAGGGGAGACATGATCGCATACCCCTTGCTGGTCGGATGCACGCCATCCCTGGCCAGATCAGGATCAAGCCCACCGTTCGCGTTTGCCATCGCGCTGTAGTAGTCAAGATAGACCAGCCCATCCCGCTGGCAAAGCTCTTTAAGTTTCGTGTTCATCTGTCGAATCTGTTCGGCAGGCTGCACTCCGGCTCTCCAGGAGTAGTGATCCGCTGGCAGGATGGAAGATACGATGACCTTGATGTTGTTCGCCTTTGCGATCTCGATCATCGATTCGAAGTTGTCTTCGATCATCTGCGGAGTCGATGGCCCTGTGTTGCCGGCGATATCGTTGGTTCCGGCAAGAATGACTACCACGGCAGGTTTCAGGTGAACGACATCCTGCTGGAAGCGCACCAGCATCTGGGGTGTCGTTTGGCCGCTAATGCCGCGACCCACGTAGGGCTTGCCGGGAAAGAACTCGTCCGGCTTCTGCGCCCAGGCATCCGTGATGGAGTCGCCATAGAAGACAACGCGCTTTTCGCCAGCGGAGACGGCGGGAAGGCTGGCATTGGCGTCGCGATAACGCGCGAGCTGGGGCCAGTCATCCAGCTTCTTCTGCATCGCCGCAAGCTGCTTAACAGGATCGATTGCGGGAGATGGTGCCGGAGCGGGCGCCACAGTCGTCGCTGGCGCCGGGCTGGGCGCTTGTCCATAAGCCGATATGGTGAGTGAGGTGGCGGCGAGCAATGCAATAAAGCGATAAGACATATTGCGATCATCCTTTCGGGTGTTCGATTGCGGGTGTGGTTCTATGGCGCTGGTCTCTCGAGCGCCTTATTGATTGCGTTCTCCGCCAGCGGCTGCATCAGCGCGTAGCCGGCGGCGTTGGGGTGGACTGCCTTGTCAAACGCAAGCTCAGGCTTCATTCCACCCTGCTCGTCAACCAGCGCCGAGTAGTAGTCCAGATATACGATCCCATGCTCCGTTGCATAATCCTTCAGCCAGGCATTCCACTCTCGAATCTCCTCGGCCGGTTTTGCTTCCGGCTTCCAGGGAAATCTTGATGCAGGCAGAAGTGAGGCGAGGATAACGCGAATGTGATTCGCACGCGCGATAGCAACCATCGACTCGACATCGTCCCGGAACATGGCAAGCGTTGCGGGCCCGCCGTTCCCGGCAATATTGTTGGCTCCGGCGTCAGCGATGATGACTGCCGCAGGCTTCAGGTGGATGACATCCTGTTGGAAGCGAACAAGTAGCTGTGATGTAACCTGGCCGCTGATACCGCGATTGATGTAAGGCTCTCCGGGGAAGAATGTACCGTACTTTCGCCCCCAGAAATCTGTGATGGAGGCACCCAGGAAGACGACTCGCCGTTCGCCAGGCTTGGGGTCGCCTGCTGAGGCATCGTCCTGCCGATAGCGGGTGAGATCGGGCCAGTCCGCAAGCTTTTTCAGCATGCGATCGTATCGCTCTTGAGCGTCTGGCTGGAGAGACATGCGTGGTGCGTCGGCGGCTTGCCCCCACATCGTGCCGACCGAGATTGCTGCGGCCAGAATCCAGCGCATGGACGTCTCCCGTTGAAAATACAGCGCTCATGTTAAACGAAATCTTCACACTCGACTCTGTTGTACTCTTCTATCTCAGGATGCATCCTGCAATCTCCACTCACGTCTTTCTCTCCCAGCGCCTTCACCCCGGCCTGCTCGAAGCTTTACAGCGGAGCGGTGCACGCACCATCGAACTCTTCGCCGCTCGTCATCACTTCGACTATGCCGACCGGGCAGTGGTGCGCGAGTTTGCCACCTGGTTTAACGACACCGGCGTTGCAGCGACTCTCCATCAGCCGATTTACATGCGCGAGCATTCAGAGAGCTGGTCCCGGCACGTGGAACCTACTCTTTCGTTGATCGCGCCGGAGAAGACGCATCGCATCGAAGCCATGGACGAGGTGAAGCGAGCGCTTGAGGTCGCCGAGCAGATCTCGGTATCAGCCATCACGCTCCACCTTGGGCTGAAGGATGATGCCTGGGATGAGAGGGCAATCGAAAACTCGCTGACGGCGATCGAGCACATCAAGGCCTTCGCCCAGCCGCTTGGCGTGAAGGTACTGCTCGAAAATCTGCAGAACGACGTGACCACACCGGAGCACCTGCTGCAGATTCTGCAGATTGGTCACTTCGATACTGTAGGCATCACCCTCGATGTCGGGCACGCCAACCTGAGCGACTCCGGACTGGAACATGCCTTCGAGCTTCTGCGCGGGCGCATTCACGAGTTGCATGTCCACGATAACAATGGCCTCCGCGACGAACATCGCTGGCCCGGCTCGGGAGAGATCGACTGGACGAAGTTTATGCAGCTCGTCAGCAAGCTTCCGGCAGAGGTTCCCGGAGTGCTAGAGATTGCCTATGACCACAGCGACACGGCGGAGGCTGTGATCGCCAAGGCAACGGAGACCTTCTCGAACCAGTTGAGGATCGACGACAGCATCCAGGAATCTGTCTAGTTATTCGTACTTGAGGGTCTGTACCGGATCCAGGCGCGCGGCTCGGTTGGCAGGGAGAGTTCCAAAGAGAACACCGACGACAACGGAGGTTCCCAGTGCAATCACGGCGGACCACGCCGAGACGGGAATCTTGAATGGCGTGAGCAGGCTTACGGACAGGGGAAGCGCAAGCCCCAGGATCGTGCCAATCAGTCCGCCACTGAGCGACAGGAAGACTGCCTCGGTAAGAAACTGCAGCCGGATCTCGTGGCTTGTAGCGCCCAGCGCCTTGCGGATACCGATCTCGCGAATGCGTGACTGCACGTTGGCAAGCATGCTGTTCATGATGCCAACACCGGAGACGATCAGGGTGATCGCTGCCGCCAGTGTCAGTACGATGGTCAGCATGGTCGCGATCTGAGACATCACGCTGAGAACCTGCGTCAGATTGAAGGCCGTATAGACCGACGTAGGACGATGACGGCTCTTGATAATCTCGAGGATCTGTGCGGAGGCAGGAATGACCATCCGGGAATCCTTCATCGTAAAGAAGATCTGCTTTACGGTATCGGTCCCAGTGAAGTAGCGGGCCACCGGATAGGGAATCAGAATCGTCTGATCGCTGATCTCGGATTGCCCAAAGGTCTCCACACTCTCTTTGAACACGCCGATGATGGTGAACGGAATCCCGTGAATGCTTATGGAGTGGCCGACCGCACCCTGTGCGCTGCCAAATAGCATCTGGGCGAATGGAAGAACGATGACTGCTACCTTGGTGTGGGTGATCGCGTCCTGATCGTCAAAGAATCTGCCAGCCAGAACGGCCAGGTTGCGGACCTGCTTGTATTGCGGGGAGACCCCAAGGATCATCGTGTCTTTAACAATGCCGCCACCGATGCTGATCCGGTCGTGATCCTCCAGCATAGGGGAAGAAGCGATGATGCCCGGAACCTGCTCGACGACCGCATTCATGTCGTCGCGCGTCATGAAGTCGGGTGTGCTGGTGTTGTCTGGTCCAACGAAGCTGCCGCCGTTGTACTGCATTTCGATCATGTTGGGGCCGATGGACGAGATCAGGTTGAGTGCATAATCCTTGCCGGTCAGCCCAAGCGTATAAACCAGAATGATCGATGCCGAACCGATAATCATGCCCAGCATAGTCAGGAGGAATCGAACCTTGCTGGCCTTGAAGCTGTCGATCGCAAGCTTGACCACCTCGCTGAACATCATCGTCGAGCGGGCGCTCTGCAGCGTTCGCTCAAACGAACTCACCCTTGTCTTGCTAGGTGTCTCAGCGGGTTTGGGGAGATTTGCGGTGGCCATTAGCGTGTTTCCAGAAGGATTAGACGCTCTCTAGTATCGCAGCGGTGCACGCATTCTGCTACTTCGGGACCTGAACCGGCAACTCCCCTAGCGGTTGGATCGCCCTTATATCTAGGAAAGACAGGACAGCTTGAATCTATCGCATGCTCCTGCAACCATATGCAGGTCAGACAGAGGAGGAATCGCTACCGTGAGCGAGTCGTTTCAGATTCTTGTGTTGCCGGGTGACGGGATCGGTCCCGAAGTGATGGCACAGGCAGTTCGCGTTCTCACAAGCATCGAAGCGGTCGCGGGAATGAAGTTCAACCTCGACTATGCTCTCGCCGGCGGAGCCGCTATCGATGCACACGGAACTCCGCTGCTGGACGGCACCATGGATCGCGCTCGCCGCTCTCATGCCGTCCTCTTCGGTTCTGTCGGAGGCCCGAAGTGGGAGGGACTTGGCTTTGACCTCCGGCCCGAGATAGCCATCCTGCGGCTTCGCAAGGAGCTGAATCTCTTTGCCAATCTGCGACCGGCAACCTCGTATAAGCCGTTGATCGACGCCAGCACGCTCAAGCCGGAGGTGATCGAGTCTCTCGACATTATGATCGTGCGCGAATGTGCCGGTGGACTCTACTTCGGCGAGCCGCGCGGTATCGAGCAACTTCCGAACGGTGGCAAGCGCGGCTTTAATACCGAGACCTACTCGACCGAAGAGATTGAGAGGGTTGGCCGGGTGGCCTTCCATCTCGCTCGAGACCGGCGCAACCAGGTCTGCAGCGTCGAGAAGGCGAATGTGACAGAAAGCGGTCTGGTCTGGCGTGAGGTCATGACCGCTCTTCATCAGCGTGAATTTGCCGACGTCACCCTGCGCCACATGTACGCCGACAACTGTGCCATGCAACTGGTCCGGGCGCCGAAGCAGTTCGATGTCGTCGTGACCGGCAACATGTTCGGAGACATTCTCTCGGATCTGGCCTCCATGCTCACGGGAAGCCTGGGCATGCTGCCGTCGGCGACGATTGGGACTGCAACGGGCGAGCGCTTCAAACCTGCCGTCTATGAGCCGATTCACGGCTCAGCTCCTGATATCGCAGGTAAGGGCATCGCAAACCCGATGGCGCAGATTCTGAGTGTGGCCATGATGCTGCGTCTCTCCTTCGGGATGACGAAGGAGGCAGCCCTGGTCGAGCAGGCATGTGTCGACGCCCTTGCTGCCGGTGCGAGAACGCCGGACCTCGGCGGCAACCACTCCACCGCTCAGGTCGGCGACGCAGTGGTTGCGCAGCTCGAACGCCTTATCTCTGCTCCCAATTCCATTGCATGATCTCTAGCGGCGAGTATATGCTCCTGTGGATGAACCTCGACGCCAGCTCGATGCATTCCCGGTCGATACCAGCTGCACTCCAGCCACGCTGCGTCGCGTCCACCATTCTTTCGATTCGGTACATTATTTCGCCCATTGCTGGCTGTGGCGTAACGTAAATCTCCGAATCACCCGGAAGTTCACGAATCCCGCCACAGCGTCCGCTCTGGCGGGATTTTTATTTTTGGCGTACCTGAAAGGAAATCTACGAGGTAAGACATGATGACGGCATGGACCTACCGAATAACCGCAGCAGCCCGGCCCCGACTCGCCATGCGGGTCGTGCAGATCTTCGATCAGCAGCTGCTTGAGGTCGATAGCTTCAACCTGGCGCGTGAGGATGCCGTCACCACGATTCGTATCGCTGTCCGCTGTGAGGAGCCCCTCGCACGGCGCATCCACGCCAAACTTTATCGTCTGACCGATCTCGTTCACATCGAGCTCTCCGATGGAAACACCCATGGAGCCGACGAGGGAGAGCTGCGTAATCCCAGCTCTCCCCCTATCTCGATCCCCTCGGTCCGCAGCCGTAGCTTTAGAGCGGAGGCATGAAGCGGCCATCCACCGCGGTCCATCCGCCGTCCACGATGGTCAGGGTTCCGGTCGCGAAGGAACCTGCGTCCGAGGCCAGGTAGACTACGGCTCCGGCCATCTCGTGCGGTTTTGCCCAGCGGCCCAGCGCGCTCTTATTCGCGTATGCGCTGTACCACTCTTTATTCGCGGCGATCGGTGCGGTCAGGGGCGTGTCCACCACCCCAGGCCCAATAGCATTCACACGCACGCCGTGCGGCCCCAGTTCTGCCGCCAGCGTTCGGCACATCTGCAGCACGCCGGCCTTGGTGGCGGCATAGACACCCTGTCCCGGCTCGACCGTCAGCGCGCGTATGCTGGCGAAGGCGATGATGCTGCCCTTGCCGCGCTCCTTCATGATGCGTCCCGCTGCCTTGATCATCCGGAAGGTTCCTTTGAGGTTGAGCGTCATGACGCGATCGAACTCCTCCTCGCTCATGTCCAGCAGCTGTTTGCGGACATTGATCGCCGGTGTGCTCACGAGCACATCCAGGTCCGGCAGGCCTTCGAAGATCTTGGCGACCGCATCTCCGTCGCGCATGTCGAAAGGGATCGCTTCAGCGCTGCCGCCGGCGCTCTTGATATCGCCGACGACCTTCTGCGCGGCCTCCAGGTTCAGATCGCCGCACAGCACATGGGCGCCGTGAGCTGCCAGCCCATGCGCCGCCGCTTCGCCGATACCGCTGCCTGCTCCTACAACCAATGCCTTCTTACCTGTGAGATCGAAGAGTTTTTTGTAGTCGTACAAGACGCTGCTTCCTTTCAAAGAGAGAGTTCCTGCAGAAGTGGGTACGCAATGGTCTCCACTGTAAACCCCTCTCCGGTGTTTCGCGCAATTGCTGTGTCGATGACAGGACGATCAACAGCATTGATAAGCGCTGCTGATATGCTGCATGCCAGATCCATCTCCGCGCTAAAACTCTCCGGTAAGGACTCGTCTTATGGCTTCCGCAGGTCTGCTTCGGTCACGATCTGTCATGGCAGTTCTGGTTGCAGCTCTCGCTCTTGTTCCACAGGCACTTCGCGCACAGGGCGTAAGCAGCGTGCACGATCCATCGCTCGAGATCGATCTGCATGGAACCATCACTCCGGAAAAGATCGGAACCTACGAGACCCAGACCTTTCAGATGCCTGATGGAATCCAGCGCATGGAGGTCGATCTTGAATCGCCGGGCTTCCAGAAAGGCATGTACGTCACCGTCGGGATGTTCGACCCCCAGCGCTACCGTGGCGAAGGTCAATCTCGATTCAGCATCTCGACCGTTACTGCGACTGGACCCTACATGCCCGGCCCGCTGACACCGGGAACCTGGAAGGTCTCCTTCGGCTTCAACTACGTCGCCCCCAATGCCCATGGCGAGTACACCCTGCACATCCATCTTTCGCGTCATCTCGACTCGGCGCACTACGCAGTGCTCAACCCGAAGCCGGGCTGGTACATGGGAGATCTGCACTCTCACACCGGCAACACCGATGCAGTCTGCAAGAGCCAGTCCGGCAAGGATGTTCCGTGCCCGGTCTGGAAGCTTCTTGAGGCGGCGGCCTCGCAGAAGCTCGACTTCCTCGCTGTCACCGACCACAACACCCAGGTGACCTTCAATGAGCTGGGAGAGGTCCAGCCCTTCTACGACAAGCTGCTGCTGATCGCGGGAGAGGAGGTCACAACCGTCCGTGGTCATGCCAATGTCTGGGGAACGATAGGCTTCCTCGACTACCGCACTACAGATCACGGCTTTACGGTCAACGATCTGTTCGATCAGGCGCACGAGCAACAAGCGCTGGTCAGCATCAACCACTGGTACTGGCCATGGGATGGCCGTTGCCCCGGTTGCGGGTGGGGTTGGGATGCCATCACGGACTACTCCAAAGTCGACTCGATCGAGGTCATCAACGGCTATCACGAGCACGGCTCATGGTTTACGCCGCCACCCGGAAACGGCATACCGCTCTGGGAGCAGCTGCATGCCAGGGGACTGCGACCGACCGGCGTCGGCGGCGGGGATGAGCATCGCGGAGGCGAGCAGCTGCCCCTGCACGACGGTGTGGGAATTCCTGCCACCGTCGTCTACGCACGCGAGCTGTCGCAACCGGCGATCCTCGAGGGAATCAAGGCAGGGCACGTCTATATCAAGACCCACGGTCCCGACGGTCCAGAGCTTCTGCTCACCTCCGGATCGGCCATGATGGGAGACGCGATCGAAGCTGCTGCCGGCACAACGGTGGACTTCGCGCTCTCTACCAACGACAGCTCCGGAGCGGCGTTGCGTCTCTATCTGGACGGCAGGCCTGTAGCGTCTCAGCCGACGCTCGCAGATGGAAACGCAACCTACCACTGGACCTCGGACGGCAGGCGTCACTGGATCCGCGCCGAGCTCGTGGACGGCAAACCGGGAGACGATCCGGTGGTTCTGACCAACCCCATTTATGTGAACTGGAAGTAGTTCCAAATGGGTCCGATCACGGTTTCCTGCCTGTTACAAAGCTCTTCCATCCATTAGGTCCCCGACTCGATCTCGAAGGGAGCACACGGCTATAACCCGGATGTGCCGGAGATGCATCCTTCTTTCATCCTGTCCGGAGCCGGAGTAGGAAGGCGTGAGGATTGAGGATGCTGGGCCGACGGCAGCGGCGATCCTGGGAGTGGCTATTCCCGAGGCTCAGGGCCAGGACGCACGGGGCCGAGCCAGGCGCTACATCTCCTGTTGCGTATTACGCAATGCAATTTGACGATGGAGCAATTTACGTCTAGTTTAGTTAGCGCGTAGAGTTGTTGCGTATCTTCAGAATCGAGGTTCAAACCATGTCATCGACCGCAATCGCACCTGAGGCCAGCAGCACAGACAGCTCCAGGCTGCGCGAGATTACACATTGGATTGGCGGCCAGAAGGTCGCCAGCACGTCCGGGCGCTTCGGCGATGTCTACAACCCGGCGACGGGCAAGGTGCAGGCCAAGGTGCCTTTGGCAAACAGCGCGGAGCTCGATAAAGCTGTTGCCGCGGCCAAGGCAGCGTTTCCCGCGTGGGCTGCACAGCCGCCGCTGCGGCGCGCGCGCGTCATGTTCCGCTTCCGCGAACTGTTTGAGCAGAACATGGACAAGATTGCGGAGATCATTACATCCGAGCACGGCAAGGTCTTCTCCGATGCTAAAGGCGAGGCGACCCGTGGTCTCGAGGTGGTCGAGTTCGCGACTGGAATTCCGCACCTTCTGAAGGGCGAATACTCCGAGAAGGTCGGCTCGGACGTGGACAGCTGGTCGATGCGGCAGCCGCTGGGCGTCGTTGCCGGAATCACGCCGTTCAACTTTCCGGCGATGGTTCCGATGTGGATGTTCCCGATCGCGCTTGCCTGCGGCAACACCTTCATTCTGAAGCCGAGCGAGCGCGATCCCGGCGCTTCCCTCCTGATTGCCGAGCTGCTGAAGGAAGCCGGCCTGCCGGATGGCGTCTTCAACGTCCTGCATGGCGACAAAGAGTCGGTCGATGGCTTGCTGGAGCATCCGGATGTGAAAGCCGTCAGCTTTGTGGGCTCGACGCCGATTGCGGAGTACGTTTACGCCAAGGGGACCTCGCACGGCAAGCGGGTGCAGGCGCTTGGCGGAGCGAAGAACCACATGATCGTCATGCCGGACGCCGACATGGACCAGGCGGCGGATGCTCTGGTCGGTGCGGCTTACGGGTCGGCTGGCGAGCGCTGCATGGCGATCTCGATCGCGGTCGCGGTTGGTCACGAGACCGCCGATGCGCTGCGCGAGAAGGTGATGGAGCGCATTGAGAAGCTGAAGATCCTTCCGGGGATGGAGAGCGGCTCCGACATGGGCCCGCTGGTGACGAAGATACATCTGGACCGCGTGTGCGGCTATCTGGACAAAGGGACTACCGAGGGCGCCGAGCTTGTGGTCGACGGCCGCCAGGGCGCGCTGCCGAAGGGCGAGGGCTTCTTTCTGGGAGCGACGCTGTTCGATCACGTCAAGCCGGAGATGCTCATCTATAAGGAAGAGATCTTCGGGCCCGTACTCGGGCTGGTGCGCACTAACAACTTCAAGACGGCTTTGGAGCTGGTGAACGAGCACGAGTTCGGCAACGGCACTTCCATCTTCACGCGCGACGGCGATACGGCACGGGAGTTTGCCAACGGGGTGCAGGTCGGCATGGTTGGTATCAACATTCCAATCCCGGTTCCGATGGCCTTTCACAGCTTCGGAGGGTGGAAGCGGTCTCTGTTTGGAGATCACTCGATCTACGGTCCTGAGGGTGTGCGGTTTTATACACGCATCAAGACGGTGACGGCGCGATGGCCGACGGGCATCCGTGCCGGCGTCGATACCACGATGCCGACCCTGGGGTAGTGTTTTAGCGCAAAATCTTGGATTCAAAGGACTTAGGTTCGGACCTAAAAGCCTAAATTCTTGAATCCATTGGACTTGATCGCAAATTATTGAAAACAAAGCAGGATCCGGGAGCTTACTTCCGGGTCTTTGTTTTGTTTACGGTGCGTGCTCTGCGTGGATGCTCTTTTAAGAATAGCGTACCGGGCTAAACTCATACGCAAACACATCCCATTTTAAATCATATACTTGCGAGAAAGATGGCTTGACGCGTTCAGGGAAGGGTGGCCAAGGCGCTGCAATCGAAGTTCTGAAGCAGATCGGAGATGTCCTTGTAGACCTCGATGCAACCGGCGTCGTAGAGCTCCTGGTGGGTCCAGCCTCCGGTTGTAACGCCGATCGTGCGGATGCCAGCCTTGCCTGCTGATTCGGCGTCCCATGGTGTGTCGCCAAGAGCGAGGACGCTGGAGGGCTTGGCGCCGACTTTGTGGAGTGCCGTCTCGAAGATGTCGGGGTGGGGCTTGGCATGGTCGACATCGTCTGCCGTGATCGAGACGTCAACCAGGTCGGAGATGCGGGCAAGGGCTTTATAAGTGTCAAGCTCTTCCTCATTTGCGGAAGAGGCGAGGGCGGTCTTGATGCCGGCCTTCTTCATGCGGTGGAAGAATTCCCGGGTATCGGGGAAGGACTTCACCTGATCCAAGTATTGCGTTCTGAAGAGGAGCTTGCGATAGGCCTTCAAGGGCTCCTCGAGAATGCGGCGACGCCAGTAGGGGATGAAGACGGGTATGAGTTCATCGCCGCCCTTGCCGATCTGACGGCGGATGGCTTCGACGTCGAGATTGACGCCGGCGACCTCGAAGGCATCTTTCCAGGCGGCGGCATGAAGCCAGTTGCTCTCAATCAGGGTTCCGTCAATATCGCAAAGGACAGCTTCGACCATTGTCATGAGATGCAGGTTCGCCCATGGAATGGATGCCTGTATGGAGCACGGCGCGACGGCGGAGCGATAGAGGGCGGCGGGAGAGCGAGACTTTACCCGGAGCAAGAAAAAATGCGGTGGCGAAGTATGGACATTCAAGGAAAGATTTGTGAGTTTTCCTGCTTCCCATGTATGGTTCGATAAGTTGCTTCTGTCGAAGCAGCAGGGAAGAGATGGAATGATGGAACCGCGACTCGAATTGCCTCAAGGCACCCTTGATCTGCTCATCTTGAAGGTTGTGGCCCTGCAGGCTCTGCATGGCTGGGCTATCTCAGAACGTCTGCAGCAGGTCTCACGCGATGCAATCCAGGTGCAGCAGGGATCGCTGTATCCGGCCCTTCACCGGCTGGAGCGCAAAGGCTGGCTGAAGGCGAAGTGGGCCATCAGCGAGAATAACCGTCGCGCGAAGTACTACGAGCTGACGTCCAGGGGACGCGCGCACCTTGCTGCTGAAACCGTGGAGTGGCGCAAGCTGACCGAAGCGGTCGACCATGTTCTCGGAATGGCTTAGGAGGGTCGCGTGCTGAACGATCTCATCTATCGCTTACGCGCTCTCGTTCGCCGTCAACGCGTCGAGGAGGAGTTGCAGGAAGAGCTGCACTACCATCTGGAACGCGAGGCAGAGAAGCATCGCGAACGCGGTCATTCTTCTCCTGAGTCAATACGTCGTGCGCGGCTGGCCCTGGGAGGCCCGGAGCAGGTACGCCAGCGATGTCGCGAGGAACGTGGCACCAGGCTTTTGGAGGATCTGGTGCAGGATGTGCGTTTTGCCGCCCGTCAATTGCGCAGGAAAGTCGGATTTACCTCAACCGCCATCGCAGTCCTTGCGATCGGTATCGCAGCGAGCACGGCGATCTATGCCTTTGTCGACGCGGCGTTGGTGAAGCCGCTTCCGTATCGAGATCCTGCGCGGCTGGTCGCGCTCTACGAGCGTATCCCGGTGGGTGATCGATATCACCTCTCCTACCTTGACTATCACGCATGGAAGCAGCGGAACCGCGTGTTTTCCTCACTCGACGTGTATCGGCCCGATCCCATCACTCTCAACGGCGCGAGTGGCGCCGAAGAGGCCACGGGAGCGCTGGTCAGCGATGGCTTCTTTCGTACCCTGGGAGTCGCGCCGTTTCTCGGACGTGACTTTCAGCCCGGGGAAGATGAAGAGTCTGCCCCGCAGACCGTCATGCTCAGCTACGAAGCCTGGCAGAGGCGATTTGGCGCAAGCAGGAAGGTGATCGGAAAAACGACGACGCTGAACGGCCATCCATTTCTGATCGTGGGAGTGTTGCCGCGAGATTTCCACTTTGCGCCGGTGGGGAGAGCGGAGTTCTGGCGAACACTGCACGGGCTTTGCAAAGACCTCCCAACGTGCTTCCCTTATTACGGTGTCGCACGCCTGAACGAGGGCGTGTCGGTTGCAGCGGCTTCTGAAGACATGAGTGCCATCAGTGGCCAGCTTGCGAGGGAGTATCCGAAGTCGAATCGCGACAGGACTGCGACGGTTCTACCTCTACCAGATGCCATCCTCGGAGATATTCGGCCGACGATGATCGCACTGCTCGGTGGCGCGGCGCTGCTTTGCCTTATCGGTTTCGTCAATGTATCCAGCCTTCTGCTGGTGAGAGCCGAGAGCCGCAGGCAGGAGATCGCTGTTCGTGAGGCGCTGGGAGCTTCCCGCCCTAGAATCATCCGCCAGTTTGTTGTCGAGGGATTCATGCTGGCTGCCTGCGGATGCGCCGTCGGCCTGGCAGTTATGGCCAGCTCGATAGGGCTTCTCAAAGCGCAGATTCCGCCGCAGGCTCTTGAGAATATGCCCTACCTGCAGCACATCCCGTGGAACTGGCATCTCCCGGTCTTTGCGATCCTTATCGCAATCCTGGGCGGCCTTCTCTTCTCCGCCGGGCCATCCATTCATCTCTTATTTTCCGGCCCGCAAAGGGGCCTGACGGAAGGCCGGCGGGCGTCCGCCGGGGGCTGGCGGGGGCTTGGGGCCACGCTTGTAGCTGTGGAACTGGCGGTCACGGTCGTGTTGCTGGTGAGCGCCGGATTACTGTCCAAGAGCTTCTACCAATTGATGCATGTCGATACGGGTATGTCAGTCGAACACCTGGCCGTCGTGCATGTCCTGCGGCTGGGACCGTGGGATGACGCCACTCGCAATATCACGCTGGAGCGGCGAATTCTGTCGCGATTGTCGGCTCTTCCTGGCGTCACCTCGGCCGGGATCGCGGCAGAGCCGCCCCTGGCCAGTGGTGAAGGTCTCGGCCATCGATTCGCGCACTTTCGTGTAGCCGGACGATCGTATGTGGGAGAAGGAGATGAAGCGATCGAACAGACGGCGAGCGTCGGCTATTTCGAAGGTCTGCGAGCGCGCCTGCTGCAGGGAAGATACTTCGCGGAGACGGACGACGCCTCAAAAACACCAGTGGCTGTGATCAATCGGACCATGGCGTTGCAGGAGTTTCCCGGAGAGAACGTAATCGGCAAGCAGCTCATTAATCAATACGATCCGGAACATCCCATCGAAGTGATCGGAGTTGTCGATGATCTTAAGGACGGTGCGTTAGATATGAAGCCGACGGCCGCAGTGTATCGGCCCTTCAATCAGAATTCCACGAATGATTTCTATGTGACACTCCGCACCGCCCAGGCGGAGAACAGTATGCTCCCTTCGATGGTCACAGCCATTCATCAGATCGATCCTGGGCTCATCACAGACGAGGAAGAGACGATGACGGACAGGATCAATCACTCGCAATCGGCTTATCTTCACCGCTCGGCGGCGTGGATGGTTGGAGCCTTCGCCGGGCTGGCTCTTCTGCTGGGCACGGTCGGGCTCTACGGCGTCATCTCCTATTCCGTAGGCCAGCGGACGCGTGAGATCGGAGTACGCATGGCCCTCGGGGCGCAACGCTCCTCTGTATACCGGCTTATCTTGAAGGAGGCCGCATGGCTTTCGGCTGCGGGCATCGTTGGTGGAGTTTTCTGCTCGCTCGCGGCCACAACGTTTCTTCGCAGCCTGCTCTTTGGTGTGAGCCGATGGGACGGTGGAACGTTCGCGTCTGCAATCTGCCTGCTTCTGGCTGCAGCCATCTTCTCCAGCTATATCCCCGCACGCCGTGCCGCCTCAATCGATCCAACCGAGGCGCTTCGCTCAGAGTGAACATCATGGGTCGAAAGCGGAGCTGATCTTTCGGAGCATTCGGAAGAGCTTCGCGCAGCGTTCGAATCTCCTATTGACAATCTATACGAAGAGGCGCACCTTCATATAGACATTCGATAGAGGGACCGAAAAAGATGAACTCGAAGCAAGTAAGTCTCCTGCAGGGGACGCTTGATCTGCTTATTCTCAAGGCACTCAGTACGGGAGAGCTGCACGGCCTGGGTATCTCTCGCCGGATTGAGCAGGTATCCGATGAGACCTTCCTGGTGAAGCCGGGCTCGCTCTTTCCCGCCCTGCACCGCATGGAGGAGGCGGGCTGGTTGAGTTCCTTCTGGGGCGAATCGGAGAACAATCGCCGAGCGAAGTTTTACCGGCTGACCAAGGCGGGAAGAAATCAGCTTGAGGTGGAGAGAGAGCAGTGGAATCGAGTGGCTCTCGGGATGGCGAATGCTTTAAGAGCAACTTAGAGGGTGAGTGATGAGACTCTGGGCACGCGCGAAGAGCATGCTGCGAAACCTGTTTCGGACGCAGCAGGTTGAAACTCAGCTCGATGATGAGATCCGTGGACATGTAGAGATGTTGATGGACGAGAGAGTTGCCGCGGGCATGTCTCCCTCGGAGGCACGGCGCAGCGTGTTGCGAGATATCGGTGGTGCCGAGCAACTGAAACAGGCGGTACGTGACGGCCGGGCCGGTGTGGGATTGGAGATGGTCTGGCGGGACGTCCGTTATGCAGCGCGGCAGCTATACCGAAACCCGGGGTTCACCGTGACGATGATTGTTACGTTGGCACTCTCGATCGGTGCGAACACCGCGATCTTCTCGTTCGTCAATGCGCTCATGCTGAACGATCTGCCCTATTCGCAGCCAGAACGGATAGGCACGATCTACACGCGGGTGACCGGGGCGCACCCCTATGACGAGCGCCACAAGCTGAATGGAGAGCAATGGGAGCTTCTGCGTGACAATGTGCCATCGCTGATCTCCGCCGTATCCAGCAGCAGGTCCTCGGGGGTGAATCTCCAGACGGGAACGCATGTGGAGTATCTGCACGCAGGACGTATCTCAGCGCACTATCTTGACGTGTTGCGGGTCCGGCCTGTGATGGGGCGTAATTTTCTGGAGGCGGAGGATCGTCCTCAAGGCCCCCATGTTGCAATCTTGAGTTATCACCTGTGGCGGAATACCTTCAGCTCCGACCCGAATGTCGTCGGGAGATCGATCCTGCTGAAAGGCGAACCTTACACCGTTGTTGGAGTGCTTGCCGATGGGGCGGTGACACCGTTGAACGCGGACCTGTATACCTCGGTGCAGGCGAGCCGGAAGGGCGAAGGCGGAGGAACAAACTTTGAGGTCATCACCCGGCTGCGAGACGGAGCTACATGGCAGCAGGCAGATGCAGAGATCAACCATGCGTGGTCGCTCAGGACCCAGCGATATGAGTTGGAGGACGATCCGGGAGCGCAGGCCTCGTGGTATTCGGTTCCACTTCAGAAGGGTGAGACCGCCCAGCTGCGTCCCCAGGTGCTGATCCTGATGCTGGCTGCCGGCCTGATCCTGCTGATCGCCTGCGCCAATCTCGCAGGGCTGTCGCTGGTACGGACGCTTCGTCGCGCACCGGAGATTGCCACGCGAATGGCCCTGGGTGCTTCGCAATGGCAGATACAAAAGCAACTGTGGGTTGAAAGCCTGTTGCTGGCGACGATCGGTGGCGCTGCCGGAATAGGCGCAGGTTTCGGCGCGGTGCGCGGGCTGCTCCTGCTTTTGCCGGAACACTTTCTGCCGGTAGCGCATGTAGCCCTGGATACGCGGGTGCTGATGTTTACGCTGCTCATCTCCCTGTTGACCACGGTGCTGTTCGGTATGCTTCCTGCGGTGGTGGCACGGAAGTTCGATGTACGCGCTACGCTTGCATCTCGTACGGCGACCGGCAGTGATCGTCTGGGGGTGCGGCAGGCACTGATCGTCGGCGAGGTCGCACTGACCGTGGTCCTGCTGGCGGCTTCAGGATTGCTGATCCGGACGTTGATTCATCTTGAGACATTGCCGCCCGGATTCAATCCAGCGGGAGTGATGACGGCGAAGGCTTCTCTTGACGATGTGCGATACCGACAGCCGGCAGCTTTCCTGAAGTTGATCAATCAGAGCATCGCCGCCATGCAGCAGATACCCGGCGTCGAGCACGCTGCTGTCGGCCTGAGCCTGCCGTATGAACGATCCCTGATTATGGCCGGACTACCGATCAGCGACGGGAAGGAGGCAGGGCAGAAGGCTGCTGCCGATGAGACGTACGTCACTCCCGGCTACTTCGAGACCCTGCAGATCCCGATTATGGCCGGACGGTCCTTTACCGATGCGGACGGCCCGGATACGCAGCCGGTGTGCATCGTCAACGAGACGTTCGCACGCAAGTTCTTCCATGGCGCCAATCCGCTGGGCCGTCATCTGTTCAAAGGCACGATGATTGTCGGTGTGGTGAAGGACGTAGCGATGGCGCCGGGAATCGATCCCATCGCTCCACTCACAGGAGAACAGACCGTCTACATCCCGGCGTCACAGCTCGCGCCGAGCTTGCTTTCTGCCGTACACATCTGGTTTCAGCCGAGCTGGATTGTTCGCACTGCCGCACCTGTCGAAGGTCTGACTGCCCAGATGCAGCGCCAGTTGGCGAGTGTCGATCCCAATCTGCCGTTCTCTGGTTTCTACAGCATGCACGACCTGCAGGCGAAGACGCTGGCGACGCAACGGGTCGAGGTTGCCTTGCTGACGACGCTGGCTGGTCTGGCTCTCCTGTTGAGCTCGATCGGAATATTTGCGCTTGTGGCCAATATGGTCACGCAGAAGACGCGGGAGATTGGCATCCGTATCGCATTGGGCTCCAGCATTCAGAGAGCCATGCTGGATATTGGAACGCCGGGTGTACGAGCCTCCATTGTTGGGCTCGTGCTTGGCTTGATCTTTTGTGCAGGAGCGTTGCGAGCCATGCGTAGCGCGCTCTACGGTGTCGGCGTCTACGACCTGCCCACGATGATCATTGTCATCCTGACGTTTGCCTCGGTTGTGCTGGTCGCGACTGTCACGCCGACCCTGCGTATCGCCGGGATCGATCCGGCCATGACGCTTCGAGACGAATAGCCTGTGGCGTGTCTTGTTCCGGGTGCTGTACGCGGGATCAGTCGTCTTCGCCGAGGATGTTGCTGATGCGGACGAGAGTTTCGACCTGTTCCTTTGTGAGTCGCGAGAGCAGGTTGCGGCGCACTGAGGCGGCGTGGATGGGACGGGCTTCGTCGAGCTTCTCGCGGCCGGTTTGGGTGAGCACGATGAGGACGGTACGATCTTCGGCATCGCGTCGCTCGATGAGCTTGCGCTGCTGCATGCGTGTGAGGTGATGGGAGAGACGGCTCTTGTCCCATCCCAGACAGTCGGCGAGTCTTTGCTGGCGCATCTCACCTTTGCCGAGAGCGGACAGGCGGGAGAGGACACCAAAGTCGGCCCCCGAGAGGCCGGTGCCGTCCGTGATGTCACGCCCCACGCGGGCAAGGACATCATCGCCGATCAGGCTTTCCTGCAGCTTTTGCAGTAGATTAAGGGCAGGTCCAAGCACGTTGCAGGTGTTCTGGTGATGGCGCTCCGGTATACATGTCGGGCCACTCTTCGCATGACAGGTCTATCACTGTGGATGGCTGTCGCGGTGGTGGTGTCGGGGCAGACGCTGCAGTCGCGGCCTCCGGTACTGAAGCATGGCGTGGTCAACGATGCTACGGCTTCCTCTGAAGCTGACAGCGATGTTAGAGATGACCTGGACAGCTGCCGTGTTCATCGGGTGTCTGGGCTTCCGGGGAGTCACCAGTTTGCCAGCGACTTTATCGAGACGATTGCCAACGATCCCAATCCGGTCGCCAACGATCCCGACGTGATGTGGGGCCTCACTGCGGACCTGAGCAATCAGGTTCCGTCGCAGCAGCGAGCGATGTACATCTCGAAGACGATCGACGGCGGCGCGACGTGGACCCAGGTGGCACGGGTGGATTCGCGCTACTTCGATGCAGGGATCGGTGAGGGGCTGAGGAATGGGCTGATCGTCTCTCCCGGGGGAAGCTCGTTTGTCATCACGACGCAGCGTGGAGCGTTCGAAGTCATTCCGCAGGCGGGTGGAGCCGAGACCGTGGTGAAGACGATCGCAGGACCGCGGGTTCCATCGTCGCCTCCGAAGATTCCTATCCCCAAGAAGCCGGGCGACCCGGTAAGGGCAAATGTCGTCGCGATGACGTCGGACGGAAGACGCCTGATTCTGGGGTATGGCTACTTCGATCTGAATCCCCAGATCTTCAGCTATCGCAAAGATGACAATGGCTCATGGATTGAAGAGGGTCCGCTGCCTCATCTTCCGACCGATATGGACCTTCTCTCGATAGATTTCGACGAGCCCAAGAACAGGGATCCCAGGTTTCTCTACCTGGGAACCGGCGACCAGGTCTATCTGCTTAACTTCCGCAGCCATCGATGGAGCCGCATCGACGGTGTGGGGCCTGACTCCGCCATCCACGGAATGAGTGTCGTGGGAGGTCTTCACCTGGCGGCGTGCTGGGGGGTCTATAACCCGACTGGTCCCGGAGTGGTGAGGAGAGCTACGAACGCGCGATTTCTGCTGCATCGAACGACGGATGAGGCGGGATCGAATATCCGGGCCTACAGCATCGAGGTCGATCCGTCGAAGCTGAACCGGGAGGTCGTCACCTCGCTGACGGGAGTGTACGTAAGCGAGGATAGCGGCGAAAGCTGGAGACGGATTAATGACCTTCCGGAAGAGGAGTTCCGTACGGCGCACTTCGACTCCGACGGAAGCATTCTGGTATCTGGAATTGCAGGGACGTTCCTGGTGAATCCATTTTCCGATACCTGTTCGCCACAACTTAAGACTCGGGCGAGGAAGGTGCTGTCCGATCAGGGCGCACCGAGAGCTAAGGAATAAACGGGTTGGGTGGCGCTTCCCCGCGATGGTAGGGGGAGTACCAGTTGTGCGCGCGCGGCCACTTAGTCTGATACTTGCCGTTTTGCGGACCGGTGGGCAGAGTGTCTTCAAGGCGGATGTCCCACATGGCAAGTTCTGCCATCAGAGTGGCCTGGATGTCCTTGTACTTCTGATTGCCGAAGAGATTATGAAGCTCGCAGGGGTCCTGCTTGAGGTGGTACATGGCGCCATAGCCCATCATGTCGTAGACGAGCTTCCACTCTCCCATGCGGACCATCTTCTGATTTCCGCTCTGCGTGACCTTGTTGAGCTCGTCCCAGCTACCGGGGCGATCCTTGTCGTGCGAGATAGAGGTCGGGATGTGGTCTTCCTCTTCGTAGTAGAGTCCCCCGACGCCTGCGCTGGAGGTGATGCTTCGGAACTCCTGCGCCGGATAGTCCTGGCCTTGGAGGAGAGGCCAGAGACTTCTGCCCTGCACGCCGGCCGGGATTTCGGCTCCCATGGCCTCGCAGAGAGTCGGCATGAGATCGGCCATGGAGGTGAAGGCGGATTTGCCTGCGGAGGTGTGTTTTACGTTGTATCCCCACCAGATCTGGGGAGTGTGGGTGAGGTCCTCGTAGAGGCCTACGCCTTTTCTCCCGAGACTGTAGTCCATCAGGTAGTCGCCGTGATCGGCGGTAAAGACCACGAGCGTCTTCCGGGTGAGCTGCTTCTGGTCGAGGAACTCCGTGAGACGTTTGACCTGGTCGTCGATCATCCGGAGCGCGCCAAGATAGTTGGAGACGTACCGCCGCCATTGCTTTTCGGTGTCGGGGAAGTTGTCCTGCTGCAGGTTGTACTCCCAGCGCGCGCGGGGTCCCATGGAGGAGAGGGCCTCAGGCCCGGCGCAGCGTGCGGACACACTCTCCGGCGGAAACATGTTCCAGTAAGGGGTGGGAACCTGCTCCGGGTCGTGGGGCTCGGGAACGCTGATCTGAAGAAGGAAGGGCTGGCTGCTGCTGTCCTCGATGAAGCGGATCGCGTCGGTGGTGATGCGGTAGGTGAGCTGGGTCTCGAGAGGAAAGGGTGAAGGCTCCTCTGCAACGTTGTAGTGCAGCCCTTTCAGCCACTCTTCAAAGGCTGCTGACTCAGGATGCGAGCTTGCGTCGATGGGGCCGGAGTCGTGACTGTAAGGGCGCCAGTAGTCCAGGTCACCTTCCTTGAGATAGGTGTGGTTCTTTCCCGCAAGGCCGGTCCGGTAGCCATGCTTCTTTGCCACCTGGTACATGTCTTCGGTGAAGAAGGCATCGCGGGCCTGGAGATTCATGCGGACGCGATGAGCGACCGGCCAGCGGCCGGTGAGCATGGAGATGCGACTGGGAACGCAGAGGGGAGCGGTGCAGTAGTTGTTCTCAAACGAGAGGCCGGCTGTTTCAAGAGCATCGAGCGTGGGGCTGGTGTCGGCAGGATAGCCGTGCCCCTTGCTGAGTCCGAAGCGCCGCTGGTCAGAGATGAAGACGATGATGTTGGGCTTGTCTGGAGATTCGGGCTGACCGAGAGCGGGTCCGGAGGTGATTGCGGACATCGTGGCCATGCCCGCGATTTTGAGGAAGTTTCTTCGTTGCATCCAGTCTCCAGCTTTGACCGCGCTTGATTCTCTGCGCGGTCGAAGTCGATATCGGTTCAGGCCAGCAGCCGCTTGGTTCAGAACGCATTGGGCGGAGGTGCGAGCGGCAAGTCATTGAACCTCCATAGCAAAACATCAATCCGGTGAGTTTGTCCAAAACGGGGAGATGGAGTGGAGGGGTGCGGGCCTCACTCAGACCGGCGATTCTGGTGGATAGTACTTGATGCCATACACTGTTTGACATACAGTATATTTCATACAGTATGGATTCGATTCTCAAAGACGTGGCGACAAGCACCAGGCCGAGCGGCGATGCAGCCGGCGGAGAGCTCTTTGATTCTTTGCGATTGGAACTGCGACGTGGATGCCTGGTTCTGGCAGTGCTCGCGCAGCTTCATGTGGAGCACTACGGTTACACACTCCGCAAATCGCTCGCCGATGCGGGTCTGGAGATTGAGGAGAGCACGCTGTATCCGTTGCTGCGGAGACTGGAGACACAGGGCCTGCTGACCAGCGAATGGCGCGAGGAGGAGAAGCGGAAGAAGCGCTTCTACCGGCTGTCGGTCGAGGGAGAGCGGATCTTCGAACTGCTGCTCGCGGAGTGGAACAGGATCAACGATTCAATAGGTCGAATTGTCCGGAAGGAGAGATAAAGCGATGGAACTTCTGAAGCGTTATCTGCAGGCAGTCGGAGAGCATCTTCCGCGAAGAGGCCGTGAGGACACTCTGGCGGAGCTGAGGGCGAACCTCGAGTCTGAGATTGAGGGACGCGAGGAGGAGCTGGGACGCGCGCTGACCGAATCGGAGCTGGCGGCGGTCCTTGAAGCTCATGGCATGCCGGTGCTGGTCGCATCGCGCTACGGGGCGCAGCACTTTTTAATTGGGCCAACCCTGTTTCCGGTGTACTGGTACACGTTGAAGCGCAGCTTTCCGCTGGTCGTGCTCGCGTATGCGGTGGTGCAACTGGTCAGCATCTTCCTTGGCTCAGGTTCGGCTGACGATATAGGACATCAGATCGGAACCGTATTCGGACGCTTTCCGGGAGTGGCGTTGACCTTCTGGGGGATCATGACGCTGGGCTTTGCTGCCTTCGAGTACGGGCAGGGGCGCTTCTTCCCAAAGCTGACACTGCCCAGGTGGAGCGTGCGGGACCTTCCTCCTCTGGAGCGCAGCGAGGGTAAGAAGCACTCGTTTGCCAACGGTGTTGCCGATCTTATCGTGAGCATATTGATTGTGGTGTGGCTGCTGGCCGTTCCTGATCATCCTTATCTGATTGTCGGGCCGGGAGCGAAGATCCTGCACGGCATGCCGTTCGAGCTGACGCCGGAGTGGCATGTCTTCTACTGGCAGATCCTTGGGCTGCTGATTGCGATGATTCCTTTGAAGGCGATGGCACTGGTGCCTTCCATGTGCAGGGTGCGCGGCTGGCTGCAACTCGCGGTGAGCGCTCTTGGTGTGATGATTCTGGTGGCGATGGTGCAGATGCGAACGTTCTTTGTCGCGGGAAGCGCTGTCTCGATGGAGAGCCTGCACTCGATTGAGGGTATCAATGCCGGAATTACGCTGGGGTTTAAGCTGGCGCTCGCCGTGTCACTCGTAAAGTTCGCGTGGGATCTGTGGAAGGAGATCTCGACAGGAGAGCATCGGCGCGCGGACTACGCAGCGGTTTTGTGAACCAACGCTCGCGGATGCCGGCTCGCCGGTTAAGGATCCTCAGAGATTTGTGACGAACAGACTATCGTCGAGCAAAACATGGAATGCGGATACCGTTCTAATTGCTGTATGGAGGATGGGTGATGAGCGAAGCACACGATCCGAAGGTCGAGGCTGAGATTGCCGAGGCCCGCAGCCGCAACGAGCGGGCGATGGAGCAGCATCAGGTGGTCTCACAGGACGAGTGGCTGAAGGCCCGGCTGGCGCTGATGGAGAAGGAGAAGCAATATATGCGGCAGGGCGATGAGCTCGCCAGAGAGGCTCGGGCGCTGCCATGGGTAAAGATCGAAAAGAGCTATAGGTTCAGGGGGCCTGAGGGAGATCTGACCCTGGCGGACCTCTTTCGAGGGCACAGCCAGCTGTTTCTTAAACACTTCATGATGGAGCCGGGACAGCAGTGGCAGTGCCCGGGTTGTTCGCTGGAGTCGGATCATGTGGATGGGCTGCTGCCGCACTTCGAGCATCACGATATGTCGTACGTTGCTGTATCGCGCGCACCGATTGACGAGATCGAGACAGTTCGCAAGCGCATGGAGTGGAAGTTCTGCTGGGTCTCGTCCTTTGAGTCTGACTTCAACTATGACTTCCACGTGTCGTTTCGCCCGGAAGAGGTAAAGGCGGGGAAGACAACCTACAACCTTCGCGAGCACCGTATCGGGCCGGAGACGTTCACTCTCTCGGGACACAGCGTGTTCTACAAGAATGCAGAGGGCGATATTTTTCGAACCTACGGCGCGTTCGGACGCGGGAGCGAACAGTTTATGGGGATCTACGGCTACTTCGACGTGCTGCCAAAGGGACGCGAGGAGTACGGCCCAACTCATTCGTTGCCGGACTGGGCGAAGGTGCATAACCAGTACGAATCGGAGGAGGGTAAGGGAGGGTGCGGCTGTTCGCACTGACCGGGCACTCCGCACGAGGTGAGATGCGATGGACAGATGTACTATGTCATCCATGCGGACGAGACTCCTGCTGGCGGTGATGGCCGTGACGTTGTCGCTCTGTTCTTTGGCGCACGCGGCCAAGCTGAAGGGCTTCTACTCCGGCAGCGGAGGTTTCTCGCCGGAGGTGCATCGAGTCGTGATGATCGAGTTCGCCAACGACGGCACAGCTATCGTGGAACAGAACTGGGTGGGCAAAGATCCACAGCTCTGGCATGCTCACTGGACGCAGAAGGGTAAGAAGGTCAGCATCGTCTTCGACGCGCAAAAAGATCAGCCCGCCATCGATCCGTTGCTCTGCGATATGAAGGGTGACACGCTGGTTCCGACCTCGTGGGACGCGAAGGTGTTGGGGCTTCTTGGACCGCCGAAGCTCACGCCATTCGGCGGGAAGAATGTGAGACAGAACAGTGTGGCCGGATGTCAGAGTATCGACTGGCGCAATCCAACACAGAACTGCGTAACGTGGGACTCCCGCAACAAGAACTAGGCCGGTGAATGCTCGGGCCTGCTGTAATTCTTAAAATATCGCGGTTCGAGTTGCTCTTGAGGGCTCCTCTCCATCCGATAAGACAACATGCATGGGCACCGGCGAGGAGTCGTGGCCGACTCATCCCCCTGTCGGACTGGGCGACGGCTTCGCTGGCGCTATGGTGAATCTTCCAGAAAGATATCTTTCTTCAGGAGTGGATCGATCACACTGCGTGTAAGCTTGCCTCGACGTCAGATTCGTGAATATCTGGGGTGATCGATGAGTGATTTCTTCGCCGACTTGAAACAGTCGGTTCGCATGCTTGCCAAGAGTCCCTCCTTCTCCATTGCAGCGGTGGCTGCGCTCACGTTGGGAATCGCGGTGAACACGGCGATCTTTTCCGTGGTTAATGCCGTGCTGCTTAAGCCGCTCACCTATCCGGAACCAGACCGAATCGTTCAGTTTCTCTCCACGTCGCCGAATGGAAACGGCCCGGCGGCTTCGATTACCAAATTTCACAACTGGCAGCAGCAGAGCAATGTCTTTCAGGATGTCGCCGCTTACGACTTTGGTGGCCCGGGATTCAATCTGACAGGTTCCGTTCCTGAGCAGGTTCACGGCATTCATGTCACTCACGACTATTTCGCATTGTTTGGCGCTCCGGTGCAGGTGGGGCGTACCTTCACCCCGCAGGAAGATCTTCCGAACGGCGGTCACGTTGTCGTTCTGAGTAACGGATTCTGGAAGCGGAAGTTTGGCGGCAATCCGAAGATCGTCGGAACGGAGATCTCCCTGAGCGGGGATTCGTATACGGTGGTAGGCGTACTGGGCCCGAACTTCGAGACCGATCCGGTGTCGGACATGTGGATTCCGTTTCAGTTCGATCCCAACAGCGAGAACCAGGGACATTTCTTTATGGCTGCGGGTCGCCTCAAGCCGGGGATCACCCTCGACCAGGCGAACGCACAGCTCAAACTGGCTGCTCAGCAATACCGCCGGCGCTATCCGGACTTTAACGCGAACAACGGTTTTGCGGTCCAGCCGCTTCGGGATTCTGTCGTTAGCGGTGTGCGCTCGTCGCTGTTGATTCTGCTTGCAGCCGTCGGGTTAGTGCTCTTGATCGCCTGCGCCAATGTCGCGAATCTGCTCCTTGTCCGCGCGACCGGACGAAAGCGCGAGTTCGCGATCCGCATTGCGCTGGGGGCGCGCCGTTCTCACATCATTCGGCAGTTGCTTACGGAGAGCCTCCTGCTCTCGGTAACGGGAGGAGTCCTGGGGCTGATCCTTGGGTACGCGGGGGTACGCTGGCTGCTCGCGATCAATCCCGGCAATATCCCGCGCATCGGAGAGACAGGAGCCGGTGTCGGGATCGACTGGCGCGTGCTGGTCTTTACGCTGGGTGTATCGCTGCTGACAGGCGTCATCTTCGGGCTCTTTCCCGCGCTGGGAGCCTCGCGGCCCGACGTCAACTCCACCCTCAAAGAGGGCAGCAACCGGGCGGGTACCGGCTTTCGGCAAAATAAGGCGCGCTCGCTGCTTGTCATCAGCGAGGTCTCTCTTGCACTGATCCTGCTGGTCGGTTCAGCTCTGCTGATCCGCACCTTCGTGGCGCTGCATGCGGTGGATCCTGGCTTTAATCCGCATCACGTTCTCACGATGTATATGTCCCTCACGGGGGATCGATTCCAAAAAACCGCCGGTGTCGCTCAGTTGGTCGAGCTTGGTCGTGAGCGCGTCAACGCTATTCCCGGTGTGGAGGCCTCGGCTTCTTCCTGCTGCCTTCCTCTGGAAGGAGGGTTTGGTCTCCCCTTCATTGTCGTGGGACGCTCTCTCGGCAAAGACAAGCAGACCGGAGGCGCGGGATGGATGAGTGCATCGCCCGGCTATTTCTCGGTCTTTCGAATTCCGGTTCTGCGCGGGCGAGACTTTACGGAGACCGATACCGGGACCGCTCCGGGAGTGGTCCTGATCAACCAGACGATGGCCAAGAAGTTCTGGCCGAAGGAAGATCCGGTCGGTCAGCAGATCATCATCGGGAAAGGTGTGGGGCCGCAGTTTGATGAGCCAGCCCGTCAGATCGTCGGGGTTGTAGGGGATATTCGCGATGGCGGTCTCAATCGAGATCCGCGGCCGCTCATGATCGTTCCCCAGGCTCAGGTCACCGACGGAATGACAGCGTTGAACTCAAGCATCGGCCCCGTGGCCTGGATCGTACGGACACGAACCGATCCTCGCCAGATGGCGAACGCGATCACGGAGCAGCTCCGTCAGGCCAGCAATGGTTTCCCGGTTGCACGCGTGCGTCCGATGGAAGAGGTGGTGGTCCACTCCACGGCGCGCGAAGACTTCAATATGCTCCTGCTCACGATCTTCGGAGCGTCCGCTCTGCTGCTTGCCAGCATCGGCATCTACGGTCTGATGGCATACTCGGCGCAGCAGCGCACCCAGGAGATGGGAATACGGATGGCTCTCGGGGCCGACCGATCGAGGATTCGCGGACTTGTGATCTGGCAGGGCATGCGGCTTGCACTGATCGGAACGGCGCTGGGGATTGCAGGAGCATTTGCTTTAGCTCACCTGATTGCCAGCCTGCTCTTCGGAGTGAAGTGGTGGGACCCGTTTGCTTTTATCGCTGTTCCCATCATCCTCACTCTAACGGCGCTGCTGGCCGTCTGGATTCCCGCACAGAGAGCGTCCAGGCTTAACCCGATGGATGCACTGAGAACAGAGTGATTCCGGTTCAGCCTGCGTATGACAAGCATCGGCGCCACGGGCGTTTTAGCGTAAGCGCAGCAGACTCTCGACCGAAGGCACGAAGTAATAAGAGCCGGTCAGCGGCTGGGTAAACCGTGTGAGCGCATCGCGCTTGCCGTTGACCAGCCCTGCCATACTATCGAGCATCTTGGAGAGCCGCTTCTGGTCTGCGCTGAATCCAACGAAGACGGTTCCGTGGTCTTCGACGTCTCCGTAGGGCATGTTGCGGCGGAAGATGTGGCCGAACTCATCCTGATCGGTGCGGGCGACGTGCGAGTCTTCGGGCTTGTCTTCGAGCTCGATGCTGTCGAGCTTTGTGCGTCCCATGGTGCGTTCCTGCTGAGGGACCGGAAGGGCCTCCCACTCAGAGGTCTTATGCTTCCACTTCTGGAGCAACAGCACGGATCCGGCAGCGCCGGGGAAGCCTTCTGGCAGGAGCGCGGCGCTGGGAGCTTCGAGCAGCGTTGGATTCTCAGAACCGTCGATGAAGCCAGTGAGATCGCGATCGTGCCGGTAAGGCCAGCTCGAAGTCTCCTCGCTCAGGGTAGCCAGACCGGCGAGGTCATGCACGACGGAGCGGGCCATATCGAAGATAACGTCATAGGCGCTTCCGGACAGCCATACGAGCGCGTCATGCTGCGTGGCCGGCATTGTGAATCCCTCCGTTCCCTTGACCTCGTTGTTGAAACCTTCCACGCCCGGCGGAGTGTCTTCGGGAGCCAGATCGCGCCAGAGCTCAGGCCGAAAGCCGATGACGAAGTTCACGCCTCCGGTAGTTGTCCGCGGCTCGCGAATGGCGGCGATGGTGGAGGCGAACTCCTGGCGCTTCTTCGTGTCCAGAACGTCAAACTCCAGGTACGCATGCGAGGACGTTCCAAGAGCGAAGATTCCAGCCTGAGGCGTGTACATGCTGGGATTATAGCGGCGAGCGTTGAGTCATCCCGACCGGAGAAGACGGTTGCATCACGTGGCGGAGTAGAGGAGTCTGCTGTTGTTCGACCAACGGCAGTCTGGTTCAACAGGCGATCTTCAGGGTCTGATCGATTGTGCAGGTGGCGAGGCCGGTGGTGCCGGGATTGGTGGGAGTCGAGCGCACGAGGAAGGACTCGCGCGACGACGAGACGACGGAGAACCGGTGACCGTCGGCCTCGCCGGATGCGATGTTGGCAGGAAGGGTGGTCAGCGCGGTGAGCGTGGCGCTGTAGGTGCCGGAGGTCTGGTGATAGGCGATCTGCGCCTTGCCGATGGTCGTGAGGTCGTCGCTCGCAGCCTTATCCTGCGCCGCCGCACGCACACGCTGCACGCGCGGAAGCAGCAGAGCGATGAGCACAGCGATGATGGCGATGACGACCAGCAGCTCGATAAGAGTGAAGCCGGAATCCCGGGCGACTCGCCTGGCAGGATGCATGGTGCTCTCCTTCGCTTTGAGGAAGTAAGGGCCCAGCGACAGCGTAACAGGATGCGGATGATGCGGCTTCAGCCGCTGAGCTCCCGCCCGGAAACCTGTCAAGCCCACCTCACCCACAAACCCAGGCTAAACATGCAGATACATCTGCCGATTCATTTCAGCCAAGTCGCTACACTGATATCAGAACTAAAACCGAGGTCGGGTCGTGGCAGGAAAGATCGAGGTCCGGACCTAAGTCTCATGGATGGAAGAATTTGTGCGTATTTGTAGGGTGGGCTAGTACCGCAGCTCCCCGATAATTACAGCGTAAGGCCCCAGTGTCATCCCGTCCAGATGCATGGCTCCCATGCCGCTGTCTGATCGCAGCACCGTCCGCAGGAAGCTGCCTCGCAGGTGCAGGTTCTGCATATCCGCCTTAAGGGAGACGGTCACCGGCTGGGAGGACAGATTCTCCACCACCACAATCGGTGGATTCCCGAGCGAAGCCGCTGCCGGTCTGCGGACCCACGCCAGCACCTTCTGGTCGTCGTGATTCAGGACGGTCGTGGCGGCGGAGATCATCGTACGGTTGCTGTGGCTCAACGCACTGAGCTGGCGATACCAGTTCAGCAGCGAAGTCTGGCTTGCGTTCTCGGCAGCGACACTCGTCGCGGCAGGCTGCTCGCCCTTCTTTTGTGGGGTCGCGAAGGAGATCTCCTTCGCCGCCTCATCGAGACCAAGCTCCTGGCCGGAGTAGACCATCGCTCCAGCGCGCGTCGTCATCAGCAGCGCCGCAACCGACTTCGCAATCTCCAGATTGTGCGTGCCGTCGCCGTAACGGCTCATGCTGGGCTTCAGCTTCGGCCCGTCCGACAGTAGCAGCGGAACCGCGCGTCCCTCCTCCGCCATCTGCTCCGTCGCCTCCAGCGCCGGGCGGATCAACGAGGCCGTCAGCTTCTCCTGGGTTCCAGGTTTCGGATCGGCGACGAGCTGCGGCCCGGCACTGTTTCGGCTCTGCGCCCCGCCGACGTCAGCATCGCCGATCACGATGCGCTGCCCTCCAAGGCTTCCGGCGGTCTTCCGCACTTCGGCCAGCTGATCCACATTCGCCCCCGGAACGTAAAAGCCGGCCACGCCATGGACCAGCCAGAGCCGCGTCTTCGCTGCAAGATCCGGCTGGGTTCCATCCAGTTCCACCAAGACCCGGATGCTCTCCTGGCTTGCCCGGCGAACGATCTCATCGAAATCCTCCATCGTCCCCGAACCTTGATCGATTGCCAGCTTCGCGTCTCCACTCAAAGACGTCAGCAGCACAGCGTCGACGCCGACCGAGTGAATGTAATCCAGATGCTCCGCAATTCCATGCAATCCGCCGAAGCTGCGAGGGTCTGCCCGATAGATCACCGCGTGCTTCCACCACGGAGCAGCGTTCATCCCCGACCCGGCCCATCCGGGACGAGCCAGCATCTGCGCCTGTGCGAAGGCCGCGAACGAAAGAACAAGAGAAAGAGCTGAGACCCGGAGCTGGCAACGAGAGAAAGATTTCGGCATAGTCGATAACTGCAGACTCCACCCTGCGAGCCGGCTTCTCTCCGATGCTAAACCGCTCAGCGAGCAGGGGGAATAAGCAGCGTTGTTCTCCCCCCCATCCTTAATAAGAGTAGGCAGGAAGATAAAGGGACACGAAGAGACTTACTCGTTATCGAAGAGAGACCGTTCGGTCCAATGTCTGCCAGTCAACGAGACTCTGACTGCTGGGGCCGTCGATCAGCTCTCTATTCAGTTAACATTCGGGTTCCCGCCGCACAGGATCGAATCGAGGGAGTTCTAGGCGGGACCACTCTTGGCCAGTCGGTTAAGGCGCCTGCTTGCTGTACTTACGGCGTACAGGCACCAAATAGCCCTGATTCTGGTGCAAATCGGCGGATTGACGAGGCAAAATTCTCTTCTCAATTGCAGTGGAGAAATCTTGTCAAGCGGGAGTTTAAAAGGTAGGTTAAAAAATATCCACATGAAAAAGGACGCGGTATCCGTACATCCACGACGATGTACTAAGTAGGCCCTCCGTTTGGGAACCGTGAGTCCGTTGCAAGGGTTTTGTGCCCTTCGACACCTTTGTCTTCCAGTTAACGTGTGTTTTTTAGGAGAGCCCCCATGAAGTTTCAGAGATACGTCTATCTCTTCCTCTTAGTGTTTGTGTCTGCGATGACACCACTCCTTACCGCCCAGACCTTCCGCGGTGGAATTGCAGGTACCGTTCAGGACTCCAGCGGCGCAGCCGTACCCGGCGCACAGATCTCGCTCACCGGCACTGAAACCGGCTTCAAGCGCGACATGGTCTCGACCAGCTCCGGCGACTACAGTTTCCAGGATCTTCCGCTCGGCGACTATAGCGTACTGGTGACCGCATCCGGATTCTCTTCCCGCAAGGTAGACCATATTGCGGTTCGCCCTGGTCAGGTCTTCGCACTGGACATCAAGCTTGGCATCGCGTCCACCAACGAGCAGATTGAGGTCAACGCCGACGCCGTCGCTATCGATGCGCTCTCCACGACCAACAACGCCGTTGTGCCGGAGCAGGCCGTCGCCAACATTCCTCTCAATGGCCGAGACTTCACCCAGCTCATCAAGATCGTCCCTGGTTACAACGGTGCAGGCTCGATGAACGGAGCCCGTACCAACCAGAACAACTGGCAGATCGATGGCGTCGACAACAACGACATCTGGCACAACGCACAGGGGGCGAATCAGGGCGGTGTCTCCGGTATCGCCGGTGTCACGCTCCCGATCGAAGCTATCGACCAGTTCTCCGTGCAGTCGCAGGGCAACGCCGAGGTCGGCCGTAATGGCGGCGGTCTCGTGAACATGGTCGTCAAGAGCGGAACCAACAACTATCACGGCAGCGCTTACTACTACTTCCGCAACGAGTTCTTTGCCTCGAAGAGTGCATTTCTCGCTCCCTCAGCGCGCACACCGAAGATTCGCAATAACCAGTGGGGCGGTTCACTTGGCGGTCCCATCGTCAAAGACAAGCTGTTCTTCTTCATCAATTATGAGCGTCAGAAGTACGTCATCGGCGCCAATTCGGCAGCGACCGAACCCACTGACCAGTGGGTGAACAAGGCGAAGGCTCTCCTTGCTGCACACAGTGTTCCTGTCAGCCAGACTTCGATGAACCTGCTTACGGCTCTGTGGCCCCGGGGCAACCAGCCAGGTGCCGCCTCGACTAACAACTTCATCGACACCCGTCCGCAGAACGGCTACAGCGACAACGTCGTCGGCAAGGTGGATTGGAACATCAACTCCAAGCAGACGCTCTCGGTCCGCGCGTTCATCGGTTCTGGACGCCAGTTGGGCAATGCCGGCACCAACGTCTGGGAGTACTACCAGGTTGCTCCGGATCACGTAAACAACTACGCCGTGACGCATAACTGGATGATCAACAATCATCTGTCGAACCAGCTTCTGTTCGGCGTCAACTACTTCGGGCAGACGTTCAACGACAACGTTCACAACCAGAACATTCCGGCCCTCGGACTCAACACCGGCGTGACAGACCCAAGCCTGTTCGGTGCGCCCACCATCACGATCGCCCCCTTCGACCAGGTTGGCGTAACGCCTCCCCTCGGCCGTCAGGATTACACCGGTCACGTCACAGACACCGCCACCTACGTCGTAGGCAAGCATCAGTTCCGCGTCGGTGGTGAGTTCCGCCGCAACTACATGAACCTGCTCTACCAGCGCAACGTTCGCGGCAACTTCACCTACAACGGTCAGGCATCTGCTTCCATCCTGCCTACGACCGGATCTGGGCCGACCTCTTACGCCAACGATGCTTCGCAGGACGCGAGCGCTACGGACCTCTCGGTACGCACCCTTGCCGACTTCCTCGCCGGCTATGCGGCTTCGGGAAGCATCGTTCGCGGCCAGCTGCAGCGTGACGTCTGGGTCAACCAGTGGGATGTCTTCGGCCAGGACCAGTACCAGGTAACTCCCAGCCTGACCCTCAACTATGGCATCCGCTGGGACTACTCCGGTCCCGTTTACACGACCAACGGAACGTTCTCGAACTTCGATCCGAACTCTTCCACCGGTTATGCAATCGTCGGCAAGGATGTCGATACGCTTTATCCGCGCCGCTATACCAACTTCTCGCCCCGCTTCGGCTTCAGCGACAAAGTCACGGATAAGTTCGTGGTTCGCGGAACTTATGGCCTCTTCTTCGACCTGCCTAACCTGAACGGCTTCTTCGATAACCGTCCCGGAAACGGAGCTTCGGTGGGTGTTCAGGCAAACAATGCCGGTCCCAGCCCGGTCTTTACGGTTTCGAAGTCCGCGCCGTTCGGAATCATAACGGGCGTCGATCCGCTTCCTTCGTCTCCCGCATCAGGTGCGACCTTCGGCGTTTCGACGGTCTCTCCAGATTTCAAGAACGCGTATCTGCAGAACTTCAACCTGAACACGGAGTATCAGCTGAGCCGCAACACCATCGTGCAGCTCGGATACGTCGGCTCCGTCTCGCGTCATCTCTTCAACCTGCGCGACATCAACCAGGCAGCGCCGAACCCGAATAAGACGACCCTTCAGAGCAGCCGTCCTTACTACTCCAAGTTCCCGACGTTCGCCGCGATCAACCAGTACGAGTCGGAGGCTGGGTCGAACTACCACTCGCTGCAGGCTATGGTTCGTACCAGTGGGTATCACGGGCTCACCGCTCAGGCTTCCTACACCTACGGTCATGCTTTGGATAACGTCTCGGGAACGCGCGGTTTCGCACCGCAGGACTCGCGTAATCTTGCAGGCGAGTATGGAAACGCGGACTTCGATACACGACACACCTTCAACGGTTACATCGTGTACGAGATCCCGACCCTCTCGGAGCGTTTCAAGCCTCTTACCCAGGGCTGGGAGGTCAACAGCTTTATGACCTTCTACACGGGCAAGCCGGTCAATCCGAAGACCAGCGCCAACAACAGCGGTGTAGGTGAGTTCCAGGATCGCGTGACCAAGGTCGGTAATCCGAAGATGGTTGATCGTTCCTTCACCCGCAACTCCAGTGGCACGGGCTACGTCCAGTGGTTTTCCAAATCGGCCTATGCGGTGCCCACCGCAGGAACCTTCAGCCCCACACCGCGCAACTCGGTCTATGGCCCTGGTTTCTCTACCGTCGATGCCTCACTGGTCAAAAACACAACCCTGCACGAGAACGTAAAGCTTCAGCTGCGCGCGGAGATGTTCAACATCTTCAACCGCCTGAACCTTGCGCCTCCGAGCGGCAGCTTCACCTCTGCTAACTTCGGTCGTTCCACCACCACCGTCGGCGACAACGCTGGCGCTCCCGGGATCGGTTCGGGCGAGCCGTTCAACGTGCAGTTCGCAGGCAAGATCATCTTCTAGCCGCGACGAGCTGTAGCTGCTGATCCATACAGGCTGAGGGCGTCTATCGTCTTCAGCCTGTATCTTTGTGGGCCTTGTCCTCGCAGGTTGCAAACCATAGGAGAGTTCGAAGATGAAGCGTTTCGCTGTACTGATGACATCCGCCGCGCTGCTGGCAACGCAGGCCGGACTTGCGCAGATGGGTGCTCCCGGTGAGCAACCCACTACTCTGGCTGCTGTTCCCGGGCCTCTCGCGGCGAAGTACAAAGCTGATGCCGACAAAATCCTTCAGGCCGCCATGGCTGATGACGAAGGCTACGCACACCTTGCCTACCTCACCGACCACATTGGCAAGCGGCTCAGCGGAAGCCCTCAGCTCAACACCGCCGTCGAGTGGGGAGCCGATCTGATGCGCAAGGCCGGCCTTCAGAATGTGCAGATTCAGCCCGTCATGGTCCCGCACTGGGTTCGCGGAGAAGAGTGTGCCACCATCACCTACAAGGGCGAGGCCGGAACGATTACCAAGCCGCTGCACATGCTCGGTCTCGGGATGAGCGTCGGCACGCCCAAAGGCGGGATCACAGCACCGGTTGTCTTCGCACACAACTTCGCCGAGTTCGACAAGCTGCCTGCCTCCGAGGTCAAGGGCAAGATTGTTGTCTTCAATCCGGGCTGGCATGGCTATGGCGTCAACTCCATGTACCGCACCGGAAGCCAGGGACGCGCTGCAGCCAAGGGAGCAGCCGCGGTCCTGGTCCGTTCCGCCACCGGATTAGCGATGCAGATTCCCCACACCGGAAGCCTGCGTTACGATCCGAAGCAGCCGAAGATTCCTTCCGCCGCCATCTCGATAGAGGACGCGCTGCTGATCGAACGCCTCGCCAAGGAAGGCCCGGTGCAGGTTCACCTCGAGATGGACGCCCACATGGAGCCGGACGTCCAGGCGGGGAACGTCATAGGAGAGATTCCCGGCTCCGAACATCCCGAACAGGTGGTAGTTCTCGGCGGTCACATCGATTCCTGGGATGTAGGCCAGGGAGCACAGGACGACGGCTCCGGAATCATGGCGACCTTTGAAGCGGTCTCTCTTATCCATAAGCTTGGCCTCAAACCCAGGCGCACCATCCGCATCGTCTTCTGGGTGAATGAGGAGAACGGCGGAGCCGGTGGCCGCGCCTACCGGCAGTGGATCGGAGATAAGATCGGGGACCAGGTCGCCGCCATCGAGATGGATGAAGGTGCAGAGAAGCCGCTGGGCATGGGCTATGGCGGCTTCGGCGCCCGGCGCCGTCCCGCTCCTCCAGCTCAAGGCGCTGCCGCCGCACCGCCAACCCCGCGTCCTCCGTTTGATCTTGATGAGCTCTCGGCGGAAGAGAAGCAATCCTACGCTTACATGCGTGATATCGTCTCACTTCTCGCTCCCATCGGAACCGATACCGTCTCGCCCGGAGGCGGTGGATCTGACATCGGCCCCATCGTTGCCGATGGCGTTCCATCACTCAGCCCTCGCACGGAGGCAGAGCACTACTTCGACTGGCATCACACCGAGGCCGACACGCTCGACAAGGTGGATCCTGATTTCTTCAAACGAAACACGGCCATGCTCTCTGTTGTGGCCTACGTGCTTGCCGACATGGACGGCAGGCTGGCCGGTCAGAAAGGCGCGGCGCACGAGTAACCGTCAGCCGGTACGCAAGCGCGGCTGCTCAGCAAATGAGCAGCCGCTTCTTTTTGGAAGCGCCGTCGTGCCGCGCGCGGTCAACTTTTGTTGTCCCCCCTTCACCCGGTTCGAGTACAGTGTTCGTGTCTCGCAATCCTCGCAAACGGAGCGAAGGGTGTGATCACGACTATCGTCGGCTTTGCGATAAGCATGGCATTTCTCTTCCTGATGCTGAGCGCTGCTTGCTCGGCCATCCAGGAGATCGTCGCGAATCTTCTGCGATGGCGCGCTACGACGCTCGAACGCGGCTTGGCTGGCCTTTTGATGAGCAGTGAATTCAAGGAGATCGTTTATAGCCAGCCTCTGATTCAGGGGCTCTGCGGCCCCGGGCCGCGGGGCGAGCTCAGCCGTCGGCCCTCCTACATTCCTGCCACCACGCTCGCGCTTGCGATTCTGCAGGCTGCGCAGGAGCAGGGAATGACGCTGGATGGCTCGGTCGGAGCCACCCCACAGGCCAGCCGCTTTGCGAAGACCGAGAAGCTGCTGACGTCGCTTCTGCGTGATTGCTCAACTCCGGCGGAGAAGCGAGCACGGCTGGAGCTATGGTTCAACGAGTCGATGGAGCGCGTCTCCGGCTGGTACAAACGCAAAGCCCACGCCTGGATCTGGATCTTCGGGGCGATCCTGTGTCTTCTCCTCAATGCGGACTCTATTACCCTCAGCAAGCGGTTCTGGAACGATCAGACGCTGCGCGACGCCGTGACCGCCGAGGCCACTGAGTACGTCAAATCAAACTCTGCGGAGCAGGTCACTGCAGACGATCAGGCGAAGCTCGACGAGTCGCTCCATCGCCTGAATCTGCTGCGCGAGCATCTGCCGGGAGTTCCGCTGGGCTGGTGCTTCGTCGATCCAAGGACGCCAAGCAAGCAGGGCGAAGCGGCTCCCGTCCAGGCGGATGGCTTCAAGGCGAGCTGCTGGCCCGACCTCATTCATCCCGGAGCTTCGGTCACGCATGTCTCCCTCGCCAGCACCGATCCGCGCCTTGTCGATCGCGGCGAGTGGAGCTGGTGGTTGTGGAAGATCGCCGGTCTCGCCGCAACTGTGCTCGCCATCTCGCAGGGAGCGCCCTTCTGGTTTGACCTGCTGCAGAAGACGGTCAACCTGCGGCTGGCCGGAACTCCGCCCGCAAATCCTGAAACTAAAAAATAGAGTGGCCTCCAGGATCGAGCGGGATTCACTCCTTGTCGCCGCACCTGCGAGCCGTGAAACGCGGCCTAACCCGATCTGTCGAACCCTGCGGAATCGTCCGCACGTTCGATAGCGGCTCATTTTCCGATAGAATTTCCGTTGGCGCAACCGCGCATGAGGACAAAAGCGTTATGGCATCCGCGATGGCAGGTATTGAGGCTTTAAAGGGAACCCACCAGGAGTTGAAGTCCAGGATGGAGAAGTCCGTCGAGGACTTCCGAGCTCATCTGGCTTCGGCCCGGACAGGCCGCGCCAACGTCCACATGCTCGATCAGATCAAGGTGGACTACTACGGCAGCGAGACTCCGATCTCTCAGCTTGGTCAGATCAGCACGCCTGAGCCGACCCTCATCCTCGTTCAGCCATATGACAAGGGCATCGTCCCTGCAGTGGAAAAGGCGATTCGCACGTCCAATATCGGCCTCAACCCCATGTCCGATGGGACCGCCATCCGTGTTCCTGTGCCTCCCATGACAGAAGAGCGTCGTCGCGATGTGGTCAAGCAGCTCAACAAGACCCTCGAGGATCACAAGACTGCCATCCGCAACATCCGCCGTGATGGCAACGATCAGATCAAGAAGGCCGCCAAGGACAAGCTGATCTCGGCCGATGACGAAAAGCGTGCCAGCGAAGAGGTGCAGCAGCTGACCGATGCCGAGATCAAGCGCATCGAAGAGTTGTTCAAGACAAAGGAAAAAGAGATTCTGACTGTCTGAGACCAAGACTGAAGACAATCATGAGGGCCGCCGGGATTCAGGCGGCCTTCGCGTTTAACCAGTCGTGTGATCGACCACGATCTTCCAGCCTTTGTCCGTCTTCTCAAGCACAAGCGAGAAGATTCCATCCGCGTTGCCGCCATCTTTCTTCCCGCGCTCCAGGGTGTACTTTCCAACCACCACGGCAAAACGATCGTCCAGCGGATGTACCTCGAGCTCTGAGAAGGCCAGCGTTCCCATCACCGCACGGTTCGGATAGTTCCTGCGGTAAGCCTCCACCAGGGCAGCAAAGCCGCGATTGACTGAGTTCGCGATAAACAATGTGTCGGGAGAGTCTTTGTAGGTCTGCGCGAAAGCTTCAAGATCGCCTCGATTCCACGCCTCTTCCTGCGTAAGCAGAACTTTGATCACATCCAACTGCTGTTGTGGAACCGTCGAGAGCGTGGTCTTTTGGGCCCTGGCAACACTCGTCGTCAGAAAAACTGCCGTCACGAAAAAAGCGAGGCGTAAGCAAAGGGCCAAAGAATCACCTCAATCCAGGACTGGCCTCCACTTTAGCAAACCTGTCCCGGTCCTCGCGGTCTTCTTTAATCCATCGCGGTCTTCTTCATGCCCATGGCAGGTAAAACCCAGATAATCGTCACCAAAGTGATCGCCCCCAGCGCAAGATGCGGATGGAAGTGCGCCAGTGGAATTGCTGCAATGTAGAGCGCAAGGCTGAGGATATGTTTTCTTTCCGTGGCCTTGTCCTCCGGGTTCAGGCTATCCGTTCTGCGCAGTAGTCGGGCAATCGCCAGCCGCAGCAGGAAGAAACAGAACGCGGTGAAGATCATCGACGCGGCATAGAGTGCGACGGAGAACGAGTCGTTATTCTTCTCGATCACATACGCCGTGAAAAAAGGAAGCAGCGAGATCGAGAACAGGAATCCGAGGTTCGCATACAGCACGCGGTGATCGCACTCCTCCACCCGCCGAAGCAGGTGATGATGATTGATCCAGTAAATCGACGTGAAGGCGAAGGAGAGCAGGTACACGAACAACATGGGAGCAATCGAGATAAGTCCGGTCATGCCGTCTTCGTGGGGAACCTTCAGTTCCAGCACCATGATCGTGATGATCACGGCAAGCACGCCGTCCGAAAAGGCCTCCAGGCGGTTCGTCGGATAGAGTTTTTCTCTCATGGGTGAGTCTAAAAGCTCCATTTTGCGGTGACCCCTGCAGGCATAGAATAGAGGCATGGCTGAAAAGCTGGCTACCCGCGTGGTTCATGCCGTCTGCTCGCACGACTGCCCGGACTCGTGCGGTGTCCTGGTCACGGTGGAGGAAGCCTCGGGGCGCGCCGTCAAGCTTCAGGGCGATCCATCGCATCCGGTGACGCGCGGTTTTCTCTGTGGGAAGGTAGCCCGGTATCTCGATCGCGTCTACTCTCCGGACCGTCTGCTGTTTCCCATGCGTCGTCGCTCTGGGGTCCCCAAAGGCCCGCTTCCTGTCGGCGAGGAGAGCGCAGCCTTCGAGCGGATCACCTGGGACGAAGCCCTCGATGAGATCGCCGCCCGGCTCCATACAATCGCCGCGGAGCATGGGCCCGAAAGCATCCTCCCCTACAGCTACGCCGGGACCATCGGCCAGCTTGGCTACGGCTCGATGGATCGCCGCTTCTTCCATCGCCTAGGAGCCTCCCAGCTCGACCGCACCATCTGCTCCTCTGCAGGAGGAGCAGCGCTCACCAGCGTCTACGGTGTGCGCCTGGGCACCGCACCCGAAGACTTCGAGCATGCGGGGCTCATCCTGGCATGGGGCGCGAATATTCATGGGAACAACATCCATCTGTGGCCCTTTATCGAAGCGGCTCGTCGCAAGGGTGCCCGGCTGATCGTCATCGACCCTTACAAGACTCGCACCGCGGCCCTTGCGGACGAGCACCTCGCCATCCATCCCGGCACCGACACCGCACTCGCTCTCGGGCTGATGCATGTCATCCTGCGCGAGGGACTCGAGGACAGCGCATATGTAGAACGTTGCACCCATGGTTTCGCCGAGCTAAGGCAGCATGCGCTGAGTCCGGAACACGCTCCCGACTCCGTCGCCCGGGTAACCGGCATCCCCGCAGCCACCATCGAACGGCTGGCCCGCGAATACGCACAGGCTGGCCGCAACTGTCGTCGGCCTGCCGCGATTCGCCTGAACTACGGCATACAGCGCAGCGAAAACGGTGGCACCGCAGTTCGCGCCGTGGCAATGCTTCCCCTGCTTACAGGCGCATGGCAGTACGTAGGCGGTGGTCTTCAGCTGTCCACATCCGGCACCTTCCCATTTCAATCTTCCGTTCTGCAGATGCCCGAACTCATGCAGGAGAGCCCACTTGGACGCCCTGCGCGCGTCATCAACATGAGCCAGCTGGGCGAAGCCCTCTGCTCGCCTGATGCCGGTGTCGGAGGTCCCCCGGTCAAGGCTCTGTTTGTCTACAACTCCAATCCCGGAGCTGTCGCTCCCAACCAGAACGATGTTCTCCGCGGCATGCGGCGTGACGATCTCTTCACCGTCGTGCACGAGCAGTTCTTCACCGATACCGCCGACTACGCCGATATCGTTCTTCCGGCGCCGAGCTTTCTTGAGACCAAGGATGTCCAGGGCGCCTATGGTCACCACTTCGTTCAGATCTCCCAGCAGGCCATCGCACCTCTTGGCGAAGCCAGGAACAACGTCCGACTCTTCGGCGAACTCGGCCGAAGGATGGGCTTCCCGGAATCATGCTTCGACGACCGCGAAGATGCGCTCATCGATCAGGCGCTCGAAACCGACGATCCCCGTTTCCAGGGAATCACCCGCGAGCGGCTCGAGCGTGAAGGCCATGTTCGTATCCGGATGCCGCAGAATGCTGAGGGCGCCGTCCTGCCGTTCTCCACTCCGGATTGGTTTCGCACCTCTTCCGGTCGAGGCGAGCTGACGCCGGTACCGGTCTTTCATGCGCCGGTAGAATCGCGCGCGAACGCCTCCGTCTATCCCCTTGAGTTTCTCCCTCGCAAGGCCGACAACTACATGAACTCGACCTTCGCCAATATTCCGATCCATCAGCGTATGGAAGCCCGGACGGCGGGGCTGCTCGAGATGCACGCCTCCGATGCCACGCCTCGCGGAATCGCAGACGGAGACGAGGTTGAGATCTTCAACGCCCGCGGACGCGTAAGACTGAAGGCGCACATCAACGGCCACGTCGCGGCTGGAGTCGTGGCAGCCCGGCTGGACTGGAACAAGCTCAGCCTCGACGGCGCAAACATCAACGCGCTTACCAGTGAACGCCTCACCGACATTGGCGGAGGCGCAACCTTCTACTCCACCCTCGTCGAGGTTCGCAGACTCGATACCTCGGCCCGGGCCGGCTGACATCTTCCGAAGCCGAAGTCCGACTCCCGCATCCGATCCTCATAACCGCTCTGGAGTGAAGTTCGAAATGAATCATGGATTGCCCGGTCTCGAGGAGATTCGTCGTGCGGCCGAACTCGTCAGCCGCACCATGCCTCCGACGCCGCAGTATCGCTGGCCTCTTCTTGCTGCGCGTGCCGGAGCAGAGGTCTGGATCAAGCACGAAAACCACTCGCCCGTAGGCGCATTCAAGATCCGGGGCGGCCTCGTCTATATGGACTGGCTCCGTCGTGAGCATCCTGAGGTGAACACCGTCGTCACCGCGACCCGGGGAAATCATGGCCAGTCGGTCGCGCTGGCTGCTCGAACCAGCGGAATCCGCGCAGTCGTGGTGGTGCCTCGCGGAAACAGCGTTGAAAAGAACAGGGCGATGCGTGAACTCGGAGCCGAGCTCATCGAAGAGGGAGCGGACTTCCAGGCCGCACTCGAGCATGCCGGCCGCCTTGAGCGGGAACACGGCTGGCACTGGATCCCCAGCTATCATCCTCTGCTCGTCACTGGAGTCGCCACCGCTGCCCTCGAATTCCTTTCCGCCGTCGCCGATCTCGACACGGTCTACGTTCCCATCGGCATGGGTTCGGGAATCAGCGGCATGATCGCCGTCCGGGATGCCCTGGGACTTGCGACCCGGGTCGCCGGGGTGGTCTCCAGCCATGCTCCCGCCTTCGCTCGCTCCGTCTCGGCCGGTCAGGTTGTGGAGCATCCCGCCTCCACACGCATCGCCGACGGCGTGGCTTGCAGGAAACCGACCCTGGACGCCGTCGAGATCGTCGCCAGTGGAGCCGATCGCATCCTTGAGGTCGACGATGACGAGGTGGAAGAAGCCATACGCGTTTACTTCTCGGATACCCACAACGTCGCCGAAGGCGCTGGCGCCGTCGGTCTGGCCGGTCTGCTGCAGGACCGGCCCTGGGGTGGAGCACGCGTCGGAACGGTGCTCGGAGGGGCCAACATCGACACCGAGCTCTTTGCGAAGGTGCTGCAGGGTGCGGGATGTGTCTGAGGAATGTCGGTCCGCTCCGTCCTCGAGCGGCCAGAGGAGGCGAAGTGAATGAGAAAACTGATCTTTTGTTCTACCGGAAGCAGGGGCGAAACTCGCTAAGGCGCCATGCGCTCCCATATAATCGAGATTCCCCCTTCAGGAACCGTCGGGGCATGATTTTCAGAGCAGTGAGGGTGTGCGTATCTTTACCGTAGATCGAGAGAGCGAAAGCTCCCTGAAGAGAATGTCAAGGCCTGTGTGCACGCGCTCCAGCTGCTCCCGCATCGCTTACGCCGTGTTGTTGATCGCCCTTGCTTTTGCGATGGTTCCCTCGCTCAAGGCACAGGCGACCGGTTCCGAAGCGCAGACGCTCTGCCAGCCGCAGGTCGTCGGAAATCGCAGAATCCCCAAGGAGTCCGTCCTCGCCCGCCTGTTCTCGCACCAGGGCGATCTCTATGACCCGCAGGTTGTCGAGCGTGACTTCAACTCGCTGTGGAACACCGGCTACTTCGACGATGTTCGCATCGAGCGGGTCGATACCCCCAAGTGCGTGCAGCTGGTCATCTACGTCCGTGAGCGTCCCACCATCCGCGAGATCAACTACAAGGGCATCAACGCTGTCTCCCAGTCGGACATCATGGATGCGCTTAAGAAAGCCAAGGTGGGTCTCTCGGTCGAAAGCCAGTACGACCCCACCAAGATCAAGCGCGCTGAGGTCATCCTTAAAGAGCTGCTCTCGGCCCACGGTCACCAGTTCGCAACCGTAAAGACCGAAGTCAAGACCATCCCTCCCGCTGCCGTCTCGCTGACGTTTACGGTCAAGGAAGGTCCCACCGTCAAAGTCGGCAAGATCGCCTTCGACGGAAACAATAACGTCTCCGACCGCACGCTGCGCGCAGCGATGAAGAATCTCAAGCCTATCGGGATTCCGCATTCCATCATTCTCGAGAACCTCTTCGCGCGCACCTTCGACTCCAGCAAGCTCGACGAAGACACCGAGCGGGTGCGTCAGGCATATCGCGATCGCGGCTACTTCAAGGCCCTCACCAGCGAGCCCACCACCCGCGTTCGCGACGCCGGCGGACTGAATCCCTTCACGCTGCGGCCCTCCAAGGGCAAGCGCATCGATATCCTGATGCCCGTTGAGGAAGGCGATCGTTATCGTCTGGGCGGCATCACCTTTACCGGGAACAAGCACTACACCAACACCAAGGCGCTCCGTGCCCAGTTTGCCGAGAAGGACGGCGATTGGTTCAACGCCACCCTGTTCGGCAAGGGTCTCGAGCAGCTGCGCAAGGCCTACGGTGAAGGCGGCTACATCAACTTCGTCGGAACTCCCGTACCGCGCATCGACGAAGCCAAGAAGCTGATCTATCTGGATATCGACATCGACGAGGGCAAGCCCTTCTATGTCTCCCGTATCGAGTTCCAGGGAAACACCATCACGCGCGATAAGGTCATCCGCCGCGAGCTTCTTCTGGAAGAGGGTCAGGTCTACAACTCCCGCCTGTGGGAGCTGTCCATCATGCGCCTCAATCAGCTGAACTACTTCGAGCCCCTCAAGGTCGAGCAGGATTCCGAGAGCCGTCAGAATACTGAGGACGGCACCGTCGATCTCCTCCTCAAGCTGAAAGAGAAGGGCAAGAACTCCATCGGCCTCAACGGCGGTCTCAGCGGTCTCTCCGGATCCTTCATCGGTCTCAACTATGAGACCAACAACTTCCTCGGTCTCGGCGAAACGCTCTCGGTCCAGGCCAATGTGGGCGATCTGCAGCGCAACCTGAGCTTCGGCTTTACCGAGCCGTACTTCCGCAACAAGCCCATCTCGCTCGGCCTGCAGGTCTTCACCAGCAAGTACGACTTCAATCCGGCCAAGGGCTACTCCATCGCGAGCAACCTCAGCCAGAACCTGTCGACCGCTCAGCAGTCGCTGCTGACGAACTACAACCAGTCGCAGACCGGTCTGACCCTGTCAGTCAGCTCTCCGCTGCGGCACCTGTTCGCTCGTACCGGCGTAACTCGCGTCGGCGTCTCATACGCCCTGTCGCGCTCGTCGGTTACGACGTTCAACGACAATACGCGAAACGTCTTCCAGACGCTGGCCTTCCGGTCCGGCGTGCAGGGACAGAATCAGCTGAACGGAATTATCAGCTCGGTCGTCACGCCCAGCTTTACCTTCTCGAGCCTCGATCGCGCAGTCGGACCGCACTCGGGTAAAGATCTGAATGCAGCTTTTGCGATTGCGGGTGCAGGCGGAAACGTCAAGTACATACAGCCCGTCGTCAGCTGGCGTCAGTTCTTCCCGATGCGCAGGCTGAAGGTCAATCGCGAAGGCCATAATGTGCTGGGCTACCGTCTGCAGTTCTCGCATATCGCCGGCTTCGGCGGCGAGGTGGCTCCGCCCCAGAACCGTATCTATGCCGGTGGTGAAAGCGATGTCCGCGGCTTCGATATCCGTTCCGCTTCGCCCTACACCTTCATCCCGACCAAGGTCATGTTCAACCTGACCAATCCCGATGGAACCATCGTTCCTCGTGACCCCAGCAACCCTGCTCTTGGAAATGTTCAGATCCCACTTCCCATCTATCGCCTCGTCTCCATCGGCGGCGATACCAGCTTCACCGGGAACGTGGAATACAGAATCCCGATCATCAACCAGGTCACCTTCGCCTTCTTCACTGACTTCAACATGACCTTCGACGTCTGGCCCGGCCAGCTGCGTCAGAGCGTCGCGGGTCAGCAGGAGATCTCCAGTCCCATGTACGGCTGCCCCACCGTCATCAATGGAGCCTGCGTGGGCGGCAAACAGGTCTCGTTCCCGAATCCACTTCGTATCGTCCCCGGAACGAACTACGTTCCCCGTATGTCCAACGGTGCGGAGCTGCAGGTCATCCTGCCCATCGTCAACGCTCCCTTCCGCATCTACTACGCCTACAACCCGCTGCGCCTCTACAAGGACGTTCCTCAGGCGCTGGCGACCGACAATGCTACCTTCCGCAGCCTGTTCCCGAACTCCGGAGCAGGGCAGTACACCTACCTCCAGGCGCTCCAGCTCTACGGATCGGATTACAACCTCCGCGAGCCCAGAAAGACCTTCCGCCTGACGGTCAGCACCACCTTCTAATAGCAGTTGCTATAGCAGACAAAGAGAGACCCCGATTTCGATCGGGGTCTCTCTTTGCTTCGAACCGCATTAAGTGCTTTCTTGAATCGGTATTCCTAGTAGCTGCGCTGGTACATGCGTGAGATGCGGTCATGCCATCCTAGTCGCTCGTCATCCAGCAGCGCCCAAAGGACGCCCAGGCCGAGGGACGCAGAAGATAGCGCTAAGGCAAGAACGCGGCGGCGCATCGCAGCGCGGCTCGGGTTTTCGTCCGAGAAGGTGCACAGCCCGATGCGGGCATAACGCATTCCCGGGGTCGACTCGGAGAAGGTGAAGAACAGGAGCAGGTAAAGCAGTCCAAGAACGGCAATCGATCCCCCGGCGGAAATCGCCGCGGTCGAGATCGCCATATGGATTCCGCCTGCGGTGAAGTGGGAGGTCGTCAGGACTGCGGCTCCGGCAAAGACCAGGAAGCCTGCGAGCACAATGCATGTATCCACGGCCGCCGACATAACGCGCAGGCTGAGAGGCGCCGCCTGCAGCGGCGTAGCGTACAGGTGTTGCGTCTCAGGCGACAGCTGTAGATGCTGGGCCGCGTACGGCTCCGTGGCTGGAACGAAGTACTCCGAGGAGTATTTGGCGGCTGTCTCGTGCGAGTAGTGCGCCGTGTATCCCACGGCTGCCTCAGCTCGAGGCTGAGCATCCAGCAGGATCGACGTCCACTCCGGTGCGGACGACTCGGAGACCGGCTCCGGGGAAATCTGCTCTGCCTCCACTTCAAAGATGCGCAGCTGCGAGGGGTCCGCATGCACCTCCGCCTCTTCGCGCAATGGTCCTTCGGCAAGTCTCGGGCGAGCCTTGCGCGGCGCGATCAGCTGGCGCGGGAACTCGATAAGGTTCCCGGGAATCTCCACCGGGGCCTCGACTGGATCGAAGACCGGAGCTTGCCGAAAGGCGATCTCCTCATCGAGAAATAGAGACTCGGATGGATCGACCGGCTCTTCCAGTCCTTCTTCAGCCCGGGCACGGCGGGATGGATTCGCAGGCGCCTCGTGGTCACGAAATCGAAGGTCTTCAACATGACGCACGGTGTAGACCGGCGGAACCGGCGGAACTGCCGGAGCCTCGAACTCAAGCTGCTCTGTTCTGTCGTCGAATGCCTGGGCTCGCTGGTTTGCAGGTGCAATCCGGGACCGCACAACCGGCGTAGACGCAGGTTCCGCGTGCTGGTCCAGCTCATGCAGCAGGTCATACTGCACCTGCGCGAGCGCTTCGGCGTTCCTTGCCGCAATCTCTGCCGCAGCTTCGGCCTGCCGGGCAGCCTCCTCAGCCTCGCGAACGGCTCGTTCCGCCTCCTCGGCAAGGTAGGCGCGATAGCTCTTGGACTGCGCGTAGCGTTCAGCGACGGCGGCGGCGATCTTCGATGCTTTCGCGCGGGGATTTTCACCCTCATCCGACACTGGCTCTGCATTGCGTGGACGGCGGGAGCGATGCGCCGCCAGCCGTTCCGCGACCTGCTGACGCAGAGCAAACCCTTCGAGCGGAGCCTCCGGTTCGGTGGCAGATCCGCTTTGTGTCTCGATCCTTCGCTCGGCGCTCATCATCCTTCAAAAACCTCAAACCCGCTCAAGGTGAAATTCGGTTAGCCTCAATAGAGTGGTGGTACGTCTGATACGTCTCGATCCAAAAGAAACGGTGGCAAGGGCCCAAAGATCATCCAGCGGCGCCCGAAACAGCAACCATCCCGCCGGAGCTGACGCCCGCAAACGTCAATCGTCCGCACTCTTGCGCGGGGTTTATCTTCTGATAACTATCACGGGTGCCGTCTTCAGTCATCCACAGTTGCTCGCGCAGGGAGTGTCGAATCAGGAACCTTCTTTAGTGCAACCGCAAAACCTCCCCGAGGGACCGGATACCGCGACGCAATCCTACCCCGATGCCATCCTGGTTCCAGCGCCCGACGATGACACAACAGTTGTGATCGAGAGCTCCGGGCCGCAGAAGAAGACCGGCAGCCGCTACACCCTGGACCGCGACGTCGTCATCACCTATCGGGATCGCCGCGTCGAGGCCGACCATATCGACTATGACAGCGATACCGGCGAGCTCAACGCCAGCGGCCACCTCAAGGTCACCGGCGGCCAGAACAGCGAAAGCATCTCCGCCTCCCACGGAACCATGAATCTGAAGACGCAGACAGGGCGCTTCTTCGACGTGAAGGGAACCGTTGGGTTTCGGCCTCCCGGACAAAAGCCGCTCTATGATAACGGGCAGCCTTTCATCTTCGAAGGCCGGATCGTCGTCAAGACGGGTCCCCGGAACTACGACGTCTACGATGGCTCCGTAACCTCCTGTCAGCTTCCCCGTCCGGACTGGCAGTTATTTGCAGGAAGGTTCAGCATCGCTCCAGAAAAGGCGACGGCCAAGAACGTCGTCTTTCGCGTGATCAATATCCCGTTGATCTATCTGCCGTACGCCAGCCATCCCGTCGGCGGAGAAGAGCGACAGAGCGGTTTCCTCATCCCCGTCATCGGCGAGTCCTCCACCCGCGGCCTCATCCTCGGCGAGCAGATCTACCTCGTCCTCGGCCGAAGCGCCGATATGACCGTAGGCGCGGAGTACTTCTCCAAGCGCGGCTGGGAGCAGTCTGCTACCCTCCGCTACCGTGGCGCAGGCAACAACTTCGCGCTCGGCCACTATAGCGGTCTGCTCGATCGGGGCTACGTGACCGGCGGTACCTATGTTAATCAGGGAGGCCAGGATGCGGTCTTCTCCGGACGCTATGACATCAGTCCTCAGACCCGTTTCGTCTCTGACGTGGAGTATCTGAGCTCCTACCCCTACCGCCAGGCCTTCGCCGAGAACTTCAATCAGGCAGTCTCCAGCGATATTCTCTCCATCGTCTATGGCGTGCACCAGGCCGCAGGCTACTCCATGGGCTTGAGAGTGGACCGTTACCAGGGCCTCAAGCGTGCTGCAACCGCCACCCAGCCGGAGGAGCAGGTCCGCATCTTCCACTCTCCCTCGCTTGACCTCTCCACCACGGAGCATCGCTTCGCTAACTTCGGCGCACTCTGGAATATAGACAGCTCCGTCGCCGCCCTCAAAAGGGTGCAGCCAAACTTCGCGACCATCGGCCTCACCGAACGCTTCGATATCCATCCCGAACTCGCTTTCCCTTTCAAGGCAGGTGGGTGGAGCTTCCGGCCCTCCATCGGCGTTCGCGACACCATCTATACCCGCAGCCGTGAACATTCGCCGACCAACCTCGTCCCCCAGCAGAGTGGAGAGGCCGTCAATCGCGCAGACGTCGAGATCGGCGTAGAGGCCCGGGCTCCCGTCCTCGAACGTACCTTCAGCTCACCTCTGGTCCACAGGCTCTTTGGATCGGACGTCAAGCACACCATCGAGCCCATGGTGGCCTATCACATGGTCAGTGGAGTCGATAACTTTCGCCAGCTTCTGCGCTTCGACCAGACCGACGTCGTCAGCGACACCAACGAGATCCAGTATGGCCTCACCCAGCGCCTCTTCCTGCATCGCAAATCGAGCGAGCCCTGTCCCAGCGACGATGCCGGGGCGGCCGCAGGCACAGCCGCGTGGACCGGAGCCGCAGCCGCAGGAGTCATGGGCGGCGTCGGCGGAGATGTTGCCTCCGATGCCGGATACGTCGGAACGTCTCCGTCCCCTGCCTGCGGCAGCCGCGAGCTGCTTAGCTGGAGGCTCACCCAGAAGTACTTCTTCGATCCCCACTTTGGAGGGGCCGTCGTAACCGGCTCGCGCAACATCTTCCAGACCACGCTTGATCTCTCGGGAGTCGCCTTCCTCACCGAGCCTCGCGAGATCTCGCCCCTCATCTCTCGTCTTCGCTGGAGAACGTCGGATCACTTCGACGTCGAGTGGGACTTCGACGTCGACACAGGGGCCAAGAAGTTCACCTCGAACAATGTTCTGGTTAATTTCCACGAGGGCCAGGTCTTCTCCGGCCTCAGCTACGCCCGCCTTAACGCTCCGGGACGATTCAACATCGCAGGCTTCTCCTCCGAGGTCTCCGACTTCAACCAGCTGCGCGTTTTGCTGGGCTACGGCGGCCCAACCAAGCGGGGCTTCGGGATCGCCGCCAATACCGGGCTCGACCTTAATCGGACCGAGGTTCAGTACGGTGCCCTTCAGGTCCAGTACAACTGGGACTGCTGCGGCCTCAGCGTGGAGTACCGAAAATACGAGCTTGGGGCGGTGCGCAACGAAAATGCCTACCGCTTCAACTTCACCCTTGCCAACATCGGGACCGCAGGCAATCTGCGTCGAGCCGAACGGCTCTTCTAGCGGCCATCCCGACCGGTCGCCCTCCACCTGCGTGAGATAATGAAAGGCATTGTGTTGACTGCAGCCCGTCTGGTCCGTCCCTTCCTCTTTGTCCTTATGCTGGCTGCGGCCGGCTGCCACGCCCAGGTTCCTTCTGCGGCAGGCGGGAAGCTTTCGCCGGACGTCGCCCGTCGGGTTGAGATCCTCATCCGGTCCAGGGCAAACGTGCCGGCGTACTACGATGTCAAGATCGGTCCGCGCGAGAAGAGCAGCATTCCCGGCTTCGACGAGATCACCGTCCTGTTCAGCTCGGGGGGCAAGACCTCCAAGCCCATGACCTTCCTGCTCTCATCCGACGGCAATACTGTGGCGCAGTTCAGCAAGTTCGACATCAGCAAAGACCCCAAGACACTGGTCAGCGCCGAAGGCCGGCCCTCGCGTGGCGGTCCTCCTAACGCTCCGGTCGTCATCGTCGGCTTCGACGATCTTGAATGTCCCTACTGCGCCAAGATGCATGCGCAGCTCTTTCCGGCTCTCATGATGCGCTATAAGGATCAGGTCCGCATCGTCTATCGCGACTTCCCGCTCGATCAGCATCCCTGGGCCGTGCACGCCGCAGTTGACGTCAACTGCCTCGCCGCGCAAAACCAGGAGGGCTATTGGAACGTCGTCGACTACATCCACGCCCACGCTGCGGATATGGGAGGTACCGAGAAGACGCTCGCTAAGGCGAATGAGAATCTCGATACCCTGACCCGCGAAGAGGGCAAGCGTCAGAAGGTCAATGAAGCGACGTTGAACGCGTGCATCGAAAAGCAGGACGACACCGCGGTGAAGGCGTCCATCCGCCAGGCAACCGAACTCGGCGTGGACTCGACTCCGGCCTTGTTCGTCAATGGTGAACGATTCGAAGGCGCGCTGCCAATTGAGTATCTCTATCGGATGATCGACAATGCGCTTGTCGCCGCCGGGCAGACGCCGCCCCCGCCCGTGCCGGTTCCATCGTTGAATGCCTCGCCTTCCACGACAACCGGACAGCCTTCCGGGGCCAGCGAGTAACCAGAGCATTTCGAGGAGAGTTTACGAGTGAGGAACGTGTTGACTGCAACCGGGAAGACAAATTCGCTGCGCCGTTGGACGCGCGCGTCCTGCCCCGCCGCGCTTGTCGTTATGACCGCGCTTGCGGGTTGTAACCATACCCACAACGCCGACGTCATGGCCACGGTGAACGGCAAGGCCATCATGAAGACCGAGATGGACAAGGCCTACGAGGCCCAGCTCGGCGACGCCCAGCAGCAACAGCAGAAGCCTACCCGCGAGCAGGCCGATTCGCTTCGCCTCAACGTCCTCCGTCAACTCATCGACGAAGAGATCGTCGAGCAGCGTGCTGCCAAGATGAATCTCACGGCCACCAATGAAGAGGTGGACGCCAAGCTGGCCGAGATGAAGGCTCCCTATACGGAAGAGCAGTTCAACGAAAAGCTCAAGGCCAGCAATCACACCCTCGACGACGTCAAGCACGACATCCGTCGCACCCTTACGATCAATAAGCTTCTCTCTAAAGAGATCGACTCAAAGATCTCAGTTACCGACGCGGACGTAACCAACTACTACAACGCGCACAAGTCTGAGTTCAACCTGCTGGAGACCCAATACCATCTCGCGCAGATCCAGGTGACGGGATTCCCATCGGACCAGCCCGGTAATCTCCAGAACAGCAAGGCCATGAACGATGCCGAGGCCAAGAAGAAGATCCAGGCTCTTAAGAATCGCCTCGACAGCGGAGAAGACTTCGCCGCCCTGGCCATGAACTTCTCCGAGCGTGCGGATACCTCTTCCAGCGGTGGCGACATCGGTTTCGTCTCCGAATCCCAGATGAAGGCTGATCCCTCGGTCTACAGCGCAATCACCAAGCTCAAGCCCGGACAGATCACGGAGATTCTTCCCGTCCTCGATGTACAGACCCGCCGACCCGTCGGGTACGCCATCTACAAGCTGATCTCGCGCGAACCCGCTGGTCAGCGCGAACTGAGTGATCCCCGCGTCCAGCAGGCCATCCGCCAGCAGCTTCACGATGGACGTTCTCAGCTCCTCAAGAGCGCCTATTTCGAGATGTTGCGCGACCAGTCGAAGGTGGAAAACTTCTACGCCGAGCAGATCTTCAAGAACGAGACACACTGAAGAGATCTAGGCTGGATACAGAAGACTTCGGCCGGAAGTTGGGCATCCTGAGCGAAATCTGGCGGTCTTTGCCAGACGTAGTCGAAGGATGTGAGGTCAGGCGGAGATCATCGACCGCTGGATCGGTGTTCTTTCTTAGCTCGTTTCATAGGTCCTGAAGGGGGCCATTCGAGCAAAAACGCGGACTGTTAACCATGAACTACGGCCTCGTGCCACCCAGGAGACAAGGCGCATGACCCCACCGGTACGGTTTGCAATTCTCGGCTTCGGACTCCACGCTGTGCGCCGCCTTCTTCCTGCTTTCGCAAAGTCGGAAGACACCCGGCTCGTCGGCATGTGGCGTCGCGACCAGAACTCCGCTAAGCAGAACTGCGCGGAGCACAACATCGCACATTGTTTCGCCTCGGCGGAAGAGCTCTGCACCTCTCCTGAAGTCGATGCGGTCTTCATTACCTCGCCCGACGCGATGCACTACACCGACACCATGCTGGCGATTCGCCATGGCAAGGCCGTTCTCTGCGAAAAGCCCGTCTCCATGAACGCCGCGCAGGCTCGAGAGATGGCCGACGCTGCCAGGACTGCCGGCGTACTTTATGGTGTCGCCCAGAACTTCCGCTACAACCGCACTCTGGACTGGCTTCGCGACCGGGTTCAGTCTGGCAAGATTGGCGAGCCGCAGTTCGCTCATGCGGAGTTTGATTATCCCGCCGACCGCGCTCCGCGCAAGTGGATCAAGGATCCCGCTCTCGCCTGTGGCGGTCCGATTGGTGACGTGGGGGTTCACTGCATCGACGCCCTCCGTTACGTTCTCGGTCAGGAAATCGAAACCGTCAGCACGTTGGCGACGAAGTCTCACCCTGAAGATCATGTGGAGGCCACGGCCATGCTGCAGATGCAGATGACCGGCAGCCTGCTCGCCAATGTCACCGTCAGCGCCCGCGCTCCCTACCGCACTCTCATCGAGATCACCGGAAGCGATGGCGTTCTCTTCGCCGAGAACGGCCTCACCGTGGACAGACCTATCGAGATGATCCTGCGGCGCGCCGGTGAGGTGATCGAGTCAGAGACCCTCAGCAATGACGATGCGTACACTCGCATGCTGGACGCCTTTGCACAGGCTATGCGCGGAGGCGCTCCCTTCGCCGCTACCGGCGAAGATGGCGTCAACAACATGCTGGCTCTCGACGCTGCCTTCACCAGCTGGAAGACCGGCCAGCGCCAGGCGGTCCGCTGATTCAGCGCCCGACCATCGGGTTAGTCAAACGCTCCACTATCGGCTAATGAAACGTCAGACGAACGGCTCTTTCAGCGGCCAGACAGCGGAATCTCCGGATTCGTCATCCTGAGCAAAGCGAAGGCTCCTTGTATGAAGGATCCCTGTATTTGCCTGTAGCGTCTACAAGCCTCTGGGCAAATACAGGGCATTCCCCGACATTCAACATGACGACTCTGTCTACACCATAGCGACAACTGTCTCAGCGGTCTTCGCCTATCTTCCAGACTCTCGTCCGGCGAGACTGCTACTGGATCGCTGCAGCCAGAGCAGCCGTTCTGTGGCGACCACCGGCGATCTCATGCCGCGGCGCTCTGCCCGAAGGAACATACTTGCGGTACACGCTGATGTGGAAGCAGGACTGCTGGAACTCCTCCTCCACGTCGATCCGTCCCTGCTGGATCAGCGGAAGAAAGTAGCCGCGCATCCATGCAATCTCGGTTCGCGACAGCCCGTGCTTTGCAATATCTACCGCCTGTCCGGTCAGGTGCGGCGAGGCTGTCTCACCCTCCGCAGGAGCAGCATTTCCATTCGTCCGGATCAGCCGTTGCTGGAACTCCACCGTTCGTACAGCGGAGTTCACCTGGATCGAGGTGTGGAACCGCGCATAATGTGCTCGCGCCAGCGTCTCAAGGAACTGCGCAGTCCATGGTCGCGAGTAGCGTCGGTTCACCGGAAGCCGGTCGTCTACCGTGAGCGCCCGGCTCACTGGCAGAGCCACTAGCAGGTGCTGTTCACGCATGCGGACAAGATCATTGTCATCTTGGATCCGATCCAGACCATCCTGGTCCGCCACAACGTTCTGCCGCACCAGGATCTCGTGCGATCCCTTGAGCGGCGGAGGAACGATCAACCGTCCATGCTTGTTGTAGATCGTCGGAAGAATGATAGGAGCCGCAGCCTCTTCCGATACGCTCTCCGCCTCAGATTTACGTGGAGTCTGGCTTCGAGTCACGCTCACAACCGGCTGGGCCTTCGCCGTCTCGGCCTCTGCCACTGTCTTAGAGCCTCTCGCTTTTGCTGACGTCTTCGGCGAGCCTTCGGCGGCCTTCACAAAGTCCGCACTCGTGGCTCTGCGACGTTTCGCTGTCGTATCGGCTGCCACAGTGCGCGAGCTCCGTTGAGTATGCCTCTTCGAGCTTGCACTGCGAACGTGTTCCACTCGGGTCGCCGCTGTATGGCTGGCCGCAGAGGTCTTCCTGCTGGTTCGGCTTGCGTGGCTCTTGGAGCTCGCAATCGAGGAAGTGGTGGTCTTATGGGCAGAAGCATGGCGTGTCTTCCGCGCCGGCGCAGCAAAGGCCGCGGACGCATGGAACAGGAACGCCAAAGCAAGGAGAGCCGTGATTGGGGCGTTTATACGCATCCTGGAATGTCGGAGGCGCGGAACGCCAGAGCAACTCCTACCCTACCGAGGGTTGCCTGCAATGTAAAGTGACCACCCGGATTCCGTATACTCTTCAGTTAACGGAGGGTGGATGCGCAGAACGCCGTGGGTTCTGGGTGTCGCGGCGATCGCGATTCTATGCTGGGCAATCAGGGCGGCTCCTGTCCGCGCCGCGGCCGATGACGAGGCCGCAAAGCCGGAGTTCTACACGACCCGCGTCCGGCCCATCTTCCAGGCGAACTGTTTTCGCTGTCACGCGGGGATGAACCGTCGCGGCGGTCTCACCATGTCCACCCAGGCAGGGCTCATGAAGGGAGGCAAGGACGGCATCGTTGTCCTCCCCGGCGATCCCGCAAGAAGCCGCCTCGTGCTCGGCATTCGCCGCGAGCCTCCTGCCAAGCCCATGCCTCCGAAGGGCGGCAGGCTGTCCGACAAGGACATCGCCACCATTGAGCGCTGGATTCGCGCCGGAGCCATCATGCCCCCGGACGCCCCAGTCAACTAGAGTGCCTCTCCCGTTCGACCGCAGCACGGTCGATTTTTAAAGTCATTCCCTAAACCCATTTGCGTCTAATGGGAATGAATGGCGCCGGTCCAGATCGAAGCAGCTGGGCACGCAAGGCAGGCGGATGGTGCCTGCTCACCGTCGGCCTCGCAGGCTGTGTCCTGCCGGTCATTCCGGGAATTCCCTTGCTTCTCGCCGGGCTTCTCATCCTTGCCCGCGACTATGCTTGGGCCCGCTCTGCTCTGCGCAAGGCAAAGCGCAGGATCGTCTCAATACGCCGCCGCGCGCGCTCCAGGAGATCCAATAAAACTGTGGTCGCCCGAAGTGCCTCCGCCAGCAGCCAGACCACCGAGCCTTAGTGCAGGCTCTCTAAACAGGAAACTCGCTCAGATATCGTCGATAGGCTGTCAGCGAAACACGGCTGCGACGATCGAATGCCGCTGTCAGTGGTGACGAAGCACCCACCCTCTTACCAGAGATCTCCGCCAGCACCAGCCAGTCGTGCCACTCGCCGCCCGACTGCTGCAGCTTCTCGAAGCTCTCTGCCATCTGCTGTGGGCGCTTGGCGCCTTTCGGCGCATTTTCTGCGATATAGCGGGCCAGCTTCGCCACCTTGCGAACGGCGTGGAGATGATCGGCGTCGTCTTCCGCCTTTGCGGTCTCCGGCGGCCGGTTCGCCGCAAACCATCGTTCTGCGAGCTGCGCCAACTCGGTCGCCGACAAAGCAAGCTTCTCCACCGATTCCAATGCTGCAAGCAGCGCTTCCAGCGCCAGTGTGACCTCAGATCGCCGCCGGTCAAGCTCCTTCATGAGCTTTGCCGTGAACTCTTTGCGATCCCGTACGAGGCGCTTCCGCAGCTTGTCGGCGTCGGCCTTCAGCTTCTTCGGGGCGGTATTCGGGGCAATTTCGTCGATGAGGTCCAGCTGAACATCGATATCTCGCACCCTGCCCGCCGCCCGCCGCAGCTTCTTCAGCAAGCGCGTGGCCTCACGTGCCGGTTTCTTATGCTCGGGTATCCTCGGCAGCGTCTCCAGCATTGCAAGCTGGCCCTCAATGCGCCGAGTCGTGGTCCGCAGCCGGTGGACCGGCTTCGTCTTCGGATCGGCCAGGCATAACGTGATCGCTGCCTCCAGCGCCGTAACCTGTTCGCGAAGAGACAAAATCGGATGCGCAGATGTTTGTGAAGAAGCCATATTCTCTGGGATGCAGGGAATGCGTTGTTCTCTCTATCTTCGACTCAGCCCTTAGTTCGGCACCCCTTTGCCTCGAAATTTTACTCCCACGCAGATCTTTGCCTGTCTGCTGTCGGCTTGACAAAGCGGGCCGACACGATGGACCGTGGTTAACGGGAACGACGAGCCACAGGCTGGTTCTGCCGAGCGATGGAGCATCTCTCCTCTTCCCGTTCCTCAGAGTTAAACGATCCATGCAAGCCTGCCAGAGGTCCCCTCCGGGGCTATCTTCTGATTCCTTTCTGCCGGTACCGCCAATCAATTCAAAGCTTCGGAGCCAAAGTTGATGAAGAGAGTCCTTCTTTTTCCTTTAATCACCAGCGCGATCTTCGCGGGCCAGCCATCGTTCGCCCAAAAGACAAGCCACAAAGCCTCCCAATCGGCCGCGAAGGCAGGCATCGCAGCATGGTCGCCCGACGTCCAGCAGTACCTGGGAGTCGATCAGGCAAGCTTTCGCCTGGTGGGTCTCTATCGCTTGTCGAAGGTCCAGCTCGATGCCCTCGTCAATGCAGCCAAACAGAACATCACCGGCGATCCCCGTAAATACGTACTCACCTGCGGTCCCGAAGCTCCCGCGCAGACCGGCACCACTCGCGTGCTGCTCACCGTATCCGGGGACGATTCCTCCGGGCAGCGAGCTCAGGAGATCCACCAGTCCGTCGCTGCCATTCCGGGGGTTCAGGTAGTTGACTCTCCGTCAGCCGCAGACCATGCCCTCCATGTCGTCATCCAGGAGCAGACCCTCGGCAAGCGCACCATCGGCTACACCGCCTCTTATCTAACCGCGACGCCCTGCACCGATCAGTCCCGCAAAGCTCCCGTCGAGCTCAAGCGCCAGCTTGGAACCTACACCGATCCTCGCGGCTCCGGTCTTGCCGACGATCTCGCGCGCATGCTGAAGCAGGACATCGCGAATCCGGAAGCGCCGCCCCAGTAGAGAGAACCCGGCGAATCTGCTTTCCCTCGGGACCCGATGCGCAAAACTGCATCCTACTTCTCAGAGGTGGATTACATGAGAGTTCTTCCATGGTTGTTAGCAGGAGCGGCTATCGGCGCCGGCATAGCCGTACTGGTTCTGAATGATTGGGAGCCGCAGTTCGATACCGGCTATGACTCCGTCGATCGTGCCGCAGGCAAGACATTCGGCTGGGGAACACGGCAACGGGCCGAGGGCAAGATCGGCTCGGTCGTTGGGAAGGTCAAAGAGGGTGTAGGCCGGTTCACCGGAGACTCTGACCTCCAGGCCGAGGGCACGGTGCAGAACGTTGCCGGGCAGGTAAAAGACGCGGCTGGCGAAGTAGGAAACGCCGTCGCGCAGACCATGCACGACCTTAACAAGTAACTAAACGTTCGTTGGACTATGGACCGGGGAAGCAGTTCTGTCTTCGGTCTGTGCCTCTGGCAGTTCTTCCTTCTGAGTGCAGGGAAGCGCGAGCAGTCGCTGTACCAGCGATGAAAGATTTGCCAGGTCTACAGAGGCCTGCTGCGCAAGCAAGGTCACTGCACGGCTGTCAGGATCGTGCTCCGCAAGATAGATCAGATTGGTCAGGCTTTGCAGTGGGTTATTGATTTTGTGCGCCAGGTCGTTCGCCATTGCTGCGGCTGCCGAGATCTTTGTCTGCGCCATTAGCATCTTCTGTTGCCGTTGCTGACGGACTCCCATTGCAGCAAAGTTCGCCAGCAGCTCCATGGTTCTGCAGTCCTCCAGGTCGAAGGCCTCGCGCCTGCCATGAGCCATGATGAAGATCGTTCCCCGCGTCCCCTCCACCTGCCAGGGTAGAAGAATGCCATCGGTCACCATGGGAGCTTCAATCCCCATGATGTCGAAAAACTTCTTACCCACGCGAAAGAGTTGAGGGCGCCCACGCTCCAGGCAGATACCGCATGCACTCGGAAACCGCGGCAGCACCGCATCCATAAAGCCGGAGTACTCACCCGCGGTCGCGACCCAATGGTAGAAGCGATCTTCTCCATACTCAGGTCTCTCGATGCTGATGCCGGAGCTGTCCGCCCCGCATAGCTCCACGGCAACGTTTACCAGCTCCTGATGAATGGTCTCCGGCTGTTCGACAAATGCATGCGCGATCCGCCGCATTCCTTCGAGCTGCAGGCCGGGGTCGCGATCGTGGTTCTGCCGGCCAGCGTACGCCTGGCTGGAGACTATGTCCGTCACTTCAAGACCGGTGTCCTCCCACAGCGAACCCGGTAAATAGGTCGTCTCAGCTTCCATGTTCCTGCAACGTGTGCAGCCGCACTAAGAGAAAGAATGTCGTCGGTACGACCGATCTTCTTCAGAATGCCTGCTCGGTCTCCAGATTCTAAATCCTTTCATCGCGTGCCGCACAGGTTCAGGTCGGGTATCTGATACCGCACTGGAAGACCCGTCACACCACAAATCCAGTATCGAATTCGGCATAGTTCTCAAGATGGTGTTTTATGACCAGGTAGCATTCGCAAGCTCTCTTCTGGAGAGCCTCCGTGTTCGGGATGTAGATATCATTCCGTTTGTACTCAATCAGTCCCTCCTTCTTAAACTCGGCGGCAATGACCGATACGCTGGGACGGGCGACGCCAAGCATATCGGCAAGAGATTGCTGCGAGATGCTGAAGACATTGTTCTCGGCACGATCGGCGCAGAGTAGAAGCCACCGTGCAAGCCTTTGCTCGACGTTGTGCTTTGCATTGCAGGCGGCGGACTGTGTCGCCTGTGTAAGCTGGGCCTGGACATAACGCAGAGCCAGCCTTTGGAAGTCATCGCCCCGCGCGAACTCGGCCTTCGCCGTGTCTACCGGGACCATGTACCCGCTTCCCGGCATCTGCATGTAAATGCGGTTGAGACTCTTCTTGGTTCCCATCAGAGCGGAGATGCCGACCACGGACTGGTAGCCGAACATTCCCACTTCTATCTGAGAACCGTCCGAGAAGGTGCAGGTCATCGACCCCATCCCCGCTTCAATAAAGAAGATATGTCCGATGGAGCTCCCAGGGTACTCGATCTCATGTCCGAGCTCCAGAACTACCGGTTTAAGGTGCAGACGAGCTATGGCGTCTGGGCAGAGATTCTGGAGAACCTTGTTCTTGTACGTGCTCATTCATGGCTCTCTCCTGCAGAGTGTCGCTCCAGTGTAGTCCTGTCAGACCAGACATCCTCACACCATCAGTTGCCGATCAGGCAGCTTCGGTGCCAGAGGAAAGTACAGTCCTGGCAAGCTCAAGTCGTCTTCTGTCTACCTCCTCGTATTGCTGTTGGGCTCGCCGGATGAGTTCTTCAAAGTCGAACTCCTGGAGGCGGGAATCTACTCTCGAGACCACCTGAAGAGCCTCCCAGAGACAGGACTTGCCATGGATGCCAAGTGTCAGCAGCTCAAGCGTTTCGAACATCGCGAAATCGGTTGAACCTGAAGGCCCCAGCTTCAATCGCGCGGCCTTTTCCACGAGCCAGCCGCCTGCCTCTTTGATCGCACTCGGGCCCGGGCCGATCCTTTCTGCAATGGTGCGAAGAGTACGATCGTCCTGCTGGACCTCAGGCAGAAGAGAAGTTGCGAACTCCCGAAACTTCGGATCGTCGTGTCCGTCGCGCATCGCTTCCAGAAGTTCAACGGCGATGCGGGCACCGCCCAGGTGATCGTTGAGGTATGTGCTAAGGGGAACGGCCATCAAAACACCTCTATTCAAAATTGCGTGGGGAACAGCCACGCGGCTGCACATTTAAGATGCCGTCCCCGTGGCTGGAGAAGGCAAGTCGCTCAACACGGCTAAGCCTGCAGGTCAATCGCGGGCAGGTTTGATTGGATCGATCTGAAATGGTCTAGAATTCGCGCAGTGAGGATAGTGACCCGGTGACCGATCGGACAGACCGCAAGTACTTCAGAGACTGCTGCGTAGCGACTCTCCTCTTCTTGTTCGCCTTCCTGACCTCGGGAGCGCCTGCTGAAGCTCAGACCGAAACTTCCACCAGCGCCTCGCAGACGAAGCTTCCGGTCCTCTGGGAAGAGCTGACCGGGCCGGACTTCGTCAAAGCAATCAAGGCCTCGCAGGGAACCTGCCTGCTTCCCATTGGAATTCTTGAGAAGCACGGACCGCATCTGCCCATCGGTTCCGACCTTCTCAACGCGCGCTACACCGCTATCCATGCCGCTCAAAAGCAGTACGTGATCGTCTTCCCGCAGTACTACTTCGGCCAGATCGCCGAGGCGCGCCATGAGCCCGGAACCGTCTCCTACAGCCGGGAGCTGCAACTCGCCATGCTCCAGGCCACCACCGACGAGATGGGCCGCAATGGCTGCAAGAAGATCCTCATCATCAACGGGCACGGCGGCAACGCCCATCTACTGCCGTACTTCGTCCAGACCCAGCTCGACCAGCCGCACGACTACGTCGTCTATCTCTTCGACCAGCGCACACCCACGACAGGCGGCCCGAAGAAGAAGACCACCAACGACCAGCATGCTGGTGAGAGCGAGACCTCGAAGCTGATGATCGTTCGTCCGGACCTCGTCCACCCGGAACGTGCAAACGCCGAGTCAGGAGCAGATCAGCACCACCAGAACCTGCCCGATGGCGTCTACACCGGCATCTGGTGGTACGCACGCTTCCCCGACCACTACGCCGGGGACGGCGCCGCCGCCAGCCAGGAGCTTGGCGAATACCAGATGAACTGGTGGGTCGACTCGGTCAGCAAGGTCCTCGCAGCCATCAAGGCCGACGACACCACCCCCCGCCTCCAGCAGGAGTTCTACGAGAAGACGACTCACCCCATCGACACCCCGCAGTAGGCGCATCGGTCACGAAACATGGATTCCGGCAAGGCGCTGGTACTGATATGTCGCTGGATCGTGCTCTCAAGTTCCGGGAAGAGCGTTCCCCGGAATCAATTCCCGCGTCCAGTAGGGGAGCAATAAGCGCATCGCCGTGGATACGACAGGAGACCTCGAGTTGCAGCGCAATCACGAAGACAACCGCCTGCCGGAACGAGCTTCCGGCAGGCGGTTGTCTTACCGAAATCGGCTCGAGTGATGATGGTCATCGACCATGCTCATCAGTGCGCTGGCGGACGCATGTCGCCAATCTGTGACAGAAGACGTTCTGGAGACAAACCGCTCAGTTTCTCGAAGTCTTTGATCATGTGCATCTGATCGTGGTATCCGAACTCGTTCGCGAGATCTGCCCAGCGGGTATCCTGACGATAGATTCTTGCGTCAAGCGTAGCTTGGAAGCGCGCTACCCTCGAATAGAATTTGGGACTCAATCCGATTTCCCGCAGGAAATTACGTTCGAACTGCCGCAGCCCCAGAGACAGGTGGCCCGCAACGTCCTCCAACGGCCGAGCACCCTTGGCTCGAAACATATACACAGCCGCATTCTTGATTGAGGTATTCGGTTGGGCATTCAGCGCCTTCCGGAGCAGATAGGATTCCGCGAGCTTGACCCGCTCTTCGAAAGCTGGGACCTCGGCGATCCTTTGCCATAGCTGATGACCTTCTTCGCCCAGCACTGTATAGCCGTCATAGTCATGATTGGCGAGAGAACTCAAAGGCAATCGAAAGAGTTGCCAAAGTGCTAATGGCTGGAGAAAGATCGCGAAAGACTCCACCCCTGCAGCGAGATGCAACGTGAACGGACGATAAGCACTGGCTCCCACAACGCTGAGTCGATGAATCGTGAATCGGCTAGCATCTCCCAATTCTGCAATCGGGCGAACACCAAATTCGAAGTTCAATATCTGTTCCAGACATGCCGGCACTGGCTCTATCAATCCAGCACTGTCCGCTTTGTCGATCCTTCGCTGCGCATAGGCCCGAACGTATGGCTTGAGTTCCGGGCGCGGAAAGGCTGAATAGGTCTCGTGCATTCGGAACCCCCAACTATTGCCGAGGCAAAGTCGCATGGCCGACAGGAGGATCGAATCTATCCCGGGTTCAGAACAAGCAGATTACTCCTCATTCCGAGCGGACGGAAAGAGCAGGTCGAGATAAGACTTTCATATTCTCCGGGAATGTCGCGTTTTTACTATACGGTCGCGGGATGTGTCGGCTAGTTTTCGCTCACATCAGAGCCACGCAAAGCTTGCGTTCGGCAGCAGAGGCCCCGGTTCCGTGCGTTCAAAACATCACTCCCCGGAGGTTCGACTATGCGCACTTGGTACAAAGTGGCTCTCGTCCTTGCAGTGTGGACAATCACAACGTGGGCGCAGCAGAAACAGCAACCAGCAGGGAAGTCAAAAAGTACGAGGTATGTCGTCACTGACCTGGGCACGTTCGGGGGTGGTTTCAGCAATTCCTTCGGTTTGAACGAGAGAGAGCACGTCGGTGGAGGATCCACCCTTCCCGACGGCACAATGCAGGCTTTCCTCTGGTCTCCGCGGGCGGGTTTGCAGCCTCTCGGAACCCTTCATGGCGGTTCGAATAGCAGTGCCTCCGGTCCAAACGCGAGCGATATGGTCGCGCTTATCTCCGACTCGGATATCGAAGATCCATATCACGAGAACTTCTGTGGCTTTGGTACGGCATCTGTTTGTGTTGCCGGGTTCTGGGAGCGCGGACACCTCACCGAGCTTCCAGGATTGGTGCCGCTTTCGAACTACGGCGGGAACAACAGTCAAATTACCCAAGTCAACAATCGAGGTCAGATGGCTGGATATGTTGAGAACGGTGTTATCGACGCCACCTGTCAGTCAGCCACTCCCGGCCTTCAGTTCGATTTCGAAGCGGTGCTGTGGAACCGGAACGGCCAACTCCGTCTGCTCAGTCCACTTCCCGGGGACACTGTCGGCTTTGCCTTATCGGTGAACGAATCGGGCCGCGTGGTAGGCGCCTCGGGAGTCTGCGCAGACACACCGCTTTTTCCAATCGCAATCGGTCCGCAGGCTGTGCTCTGGGAACCTAACGGCGCTGCGGTGCCCATCCCCGGGCTTGGAGGTACGAAGATCAATACGGCCACCAGCATCAACGACCTCGACGAGGTGCTTGGGGCCTCAAGCCTCCCTGGTGACACTACGACCCACGCCTACCTGTGGAGCAGGCACATGGACATGCCAAGAGACCTGGGAACGTTGCCTGGAGATCAGTCCAGTTTGCCTGCAGCAATGGGATCGCTGAACAATCGAAGCGAAGCTGTTGGGACTTCCTGCGCATCGACTGACCCGATCAATGATCTTTTCAGCGGAGTCTGTCGAGCTTTCTTGTGGCGGAATAACACCATGATGGATCTCAACAGCCTTGTAGCGCCCGACGGCAACCCTTCCAATCTCTACATGTTTCTTGCGTTCGGCATCAATAACGGCAGCGCGATCACAGGGTGGGCCTTCACACCCCAGGGAGAGGTCCATGCATTCCTCGCCACTCCTTGTCAGGAAGCCGAGCAAAGTCACCGCGATTGCAGATAACCCGCAATCTGAAAAGGAGGAAACGATGAAATCGAAAACCATCACGAACACCTGCCTGATGGTGGCGGCTGCCATTCTGACGATGCTGCTTGCCCTCCCCGCGGAGGCCCAGCGCGTAAACATGAGATTTTCGGGAACCGCCGCTAACAGCACCATTACCAATCTCCTGCATCCAGATACAACGAATGCCGAATACAATCTCGCCGGTAAAGGTGCGCCGGGCTCATTCACGTTGCGTCTCATAAGTGCTGGGGCAAACTCTCCTTCTTCCATGCCACCCGACACTTGCTCGGGCGCAAACAAGCTCTATATCAAGGTGGATGCCGGGGCTGGAGTATTTCGCTTCGGGGACAACAGTCTGTTGTATGTCCAGGTCACGCCGGGAGGAAGCGACTGCATCGACTTGGCGGCGGGGCACGCCCTCTGCATTCGCAATCTTCAAATCACCGGAGGAACCGGTCGTTTCAAGAACACGTCCGGTACGCTTACGTTGACGGAGACGGTGGTCCCCGTGTTGGCCGACATCGCTGGCCTCCCTGTCTTCTTTGCCGCTACCGGGGGGGTTAATGGAACGATCTCCGGAGCCACAGAGGAGCAAGACAAGCACGACCAAGATAACGACCAATAGGCAAGGCCGGCGACAGAGCGGATACTGAGCATGAACCCAAGCTATACCCCATGTGCTCGGGTCTCCCATCGTCGGCGCAGCCTCATCGCGTCTGTGGCGACATCATTTTAAAGTGCACGTCGGACTTGTCTCGTTGAAGGGTACAGCTTCAGATCCTGCCCTGAGCGAAGCGGAATGGGTGCCACCCCACATCCACCAGAGCAGGGGTTTGAGCCCTGAGGCACTCTTCGGGATCGGCGTGCGCGGAGCTTTGGGCTGCTTGGGTGGATTGCACCCCGCCGCCATCGCCACGCATACCGAGATCAGCAGCAACTTCGCTCCGACACCCATAGCGCGCCGCCTCTCCCCATACGAAGCCGCCAGCTTCGCCTCCGGTTGCCAGACCATCCCCCAATATCGGGATTGCCTCCGGCCCCCTCACCACGGCACCATGGCTCTCGTATGCCGAAGAGCGCAACTCTCACACCCTCCAACCCCCGTCAGCGTAGCTGGACCGGCACGATCCTCCTGCTCATCTGCGCCTTCGCCGGGCTCTACCACCTCCACACCATCAACCGCGACTTTCCCTCCCACAGATCAGACCTCCAGCCCGTGAAGATAGGCATTCAGGCGACCCTCCGGGGAGAAAACCCGTACTCGGAAGACGTCACACGGCAGATTCAGAGGGCCTATTATGGCCGCGTACTCACCCCGTCCGACCACGTAAACCAGATGGCGTATGTCTACCCGCCCCATACCGCCGTGGTGCTTGCCTTTCTTGCACCGTTCCAGTGGGAGACCGCACGACGGATCTTCCTGGTTCTGGCCTTTTTCCTCACGGCCGCTGCGGTTCCCGCATGGATTCGCATCTCCGGCGCGCAGTGGCGTCGTCGTTCCGTTCTCATTGCAGTGGTCGGCGTGCTGGGAAGCTGGCCTGTCATCTGGGCCCTTCGGCTGCAGCAGCCCACCATCCTCGTTGCCGCTCTGATCGCAGTTGCCTGCCTTCTTCTCAGGGAGGGGCACGACACCAATGCCGCTGTACTTCTCGCGTTCGCAACCATCAAGCCGCAGCTGATCTCAATTCTCACCTTATGGCTCCTGCTGAGAGCGGTACTGCTCCGGCGACATCGGTTCCTTCTGGCCTTTGCGGCAACTACCGGCGTTCTTCTGGCTATCGGAACATACCTTGTGCCCGGCTGGCTTGCCCAGTGGATGCGAGCCGGAGCAGATCTGCTCGTGTATACCCATCAGCAGCCCACCTTCCAGTTACTCTTTGGCCACTGGTTCGGTATCCTCCTCAACCTCTGCTTCGCTGCAATTACGCTTCTTTACCTCTGGCGTGCACGAAGATGCGGCCCAGAATCGCCAGAGTTCGGAGGCGCAGTGGGCTTCGCGCTTGCAGCCACCCTTACGCTGATGCCTACCGATCTCCCAATGATTTATAACCAGATTCTCCTGGTCCCCGGATGCATCTTTCTGATCTCCTCGCTGCCCCAGCAGTATTTCGACAGATTGGCCCGAAGAATCGCACTCGCTCTGGTCGGCTGGGGTTTTCTCGCCCAGCTCATCGCAGCGATGGGCGAAGGGCTCTCCGGGAAACCCGGCTTCTGGCAGCTCCTGCCGTTCGAGAACCTCCTCCTCCCGCCCGCGCTTGCTGGCTCCCTGGCCCTGACCTCTTTTCTCGGGTGGCAGCAAGCGATCCGGAGCAGGAAGACCGGTCGGGTGCCCAGCCCGGAAGAGGATTTTGTGGCGCCAGCCTTCCGGACGGGAGTTCAGGCCGAGAGCCTGTCAAAGTTACGACACGAAAGGCCGTCATATTGACGGCTTTCATCCGTCGTCGCGTACCTGTGCCTTTCACATCCTCTCGTTCTTGAGCGAACTTCTTCATTGTCAGCGCTGACGGCATCTCGCTTTGATGCGCCGCGTATTGGCACGCGAACTGCTCTACAAAGGGCACGCAGCAATGAGAACGGAGGCACGCTGTGGCGATGTTCCAGTTGGACTATATTTCCTGTCTTCTCACCATCGTCGCCACAATCCTGCTTGGAAAAAAGATGTGGACGGGGCTTGCGGTATCGATCGTCAACAGTCTCATCGTCTGTGTGATCGGATTGCACACGTCGCAGTATGGCTTTATCCCCGCGAATGTGTTTTGCATCTGCATAAACGCATTCAATATCCGGACATGGTCAAAAGGTGGGGAAAGATCCATCCGGATCGACGGCTGACAGGCTGGTAATCCAGCCCCGTGTTCATGCCCTGGGAGGTCGCGGTCTTCGGAATAGGTGTAGGGGAAGGCTTCGGCTGAGGCGGTGGGTGGCAGCCCAGGCACACGGCCAGGGAAGCCATAGCGATAAAGCCTGCTCGCAATCTCAATAAAGGGTTCAATGGATTAATCTCTTTTATTTTCAGATCTATAGCTGTCATCGGCCAGCCTTCCCGCAGCCCATCCCGGACTCGTCCGCGATATCTCCCGGAGCCGCGATAGAGGAGGCAGATACCCGCGAAACCCTCTATAATAGAGGGTAGAAACTATGGCAGACGATCAGAATCCCCAGCTCCCGCTCGGTCCCAATTCAGACAACCCAAACGGCTCCGACAGCACGATTAAGGGCCCCGGCGCGGCGCTGCTCCTCCCCATCAATATTGAAGACGAGATGCGCCGGTCGTATCTCGACTACTCCATGTCCGTCATCATCGGACGCGCCCTGCCCGACGTCCGCGACGGCCTCAAGCCCGTGCATCGCCGTATCCTCTACGGAATGCAGGAGATGGGCCTGCAGTACAACAAGAAGTACACCAAATCCGCCAAGGTCGTCGGCCACGTCATGGGTAACTACCATCCCCACGGCGACTCCGCCATCTACGACACCATGGTGCGCCTCGCGCAGGAGTTCTCCCTCCGTTACCCCTTGGTAGACGGCCAGGGCAACTTCGGCTCGATCGACGGCGATCCGCCCGCGGCCATGCGTTACACCGAGTCCCGCCTCACCCGCATCGCCGGCGAAATGCTCGCCGACATCGACTCCGACACCGTGGACTTCACCCCCAACTACGACGAGTCCACCCTCGAACCCACCGTCCTCCCGGCCCGCGTTCCCAACCTCATCGTGAACGGTGGCGGAGGTATCGCCGTCGGTATGGCGACCAACATCCCGCCGCACAACCTCACCGAGGTCATCAACGCCTGCATCTCCCTGATCAATAAGGAGAAGACTGACCTCCGCTCCGACATCCAGATCGTTCTCGAGCACGTCAAAGGGCCCGACTTCCCCACCGGCGGCTATCTCTACGGCCGCGCCGGAATCGCCCAGACCTACAACACCGGCCGCGGACGCTTCATCATGCGCGCCAAGGTGGGCACCGAAAAGATCTCCGGCGGCCGCGAAGCCATCGTCATCACCGAGATCCCCTATCAGGTCAATAAGTCCAACCTGATCAAGCGGATCGCCGAGCTCGCCAACGACAAGACCATCGACGACGTCTCCGACGTTCGTGACGAATCCGACCGCGACGGCATGCGCATCGTCATCGAGCTCAAGCGCGGCGCCGAGTCCCAGATCGTCCTCAATCAGCTCTTCAAGCACACTCAGATGCAGGAGAGCTTCTCGATGATCTTCCTCGCCGTCCACAACGGCCAGCCCAAGGTCCTCCCGCTCGACCACGCCATCCGCGCCTTCCTCGAGCACCGCATCGAAGTCGTCCGCCGCCGCACCGCCTTCCTCCTCGGCAAGGCCCGCGACCGCGAGCACCTCCTGCTCGGCTACCAGATCGCGCTCGACCATCTCGACAACGTCATCAAGATCATCCGCCAGTCGTCCAGCCGCGCCGATGCCCGCGAAAACCTCTTCGCCTACTTCTCCAACAGGCGCATCAACCTGCGCGGCACCGAGCTCGCCGGAGTCACCCTCGATCCCGCCAAGTACGCGATCGACATGACCTTCTCGACCACCGGAACCCTGATCCTCAGCTACCGCCAGGTCGACGCCATCCTAGAGCTGCAGCTCTACCGCCTCACCCAGCTCTCCATCGACGAGCTCCTCAACGAGCTCAAGAGCGTCCGCGACAACATCGCCGAGTTCGAATCCATCCTCGCCTCCGAGAAGAAGCTTCGCCGCGTCATCATCAAGGAGCTCGAAGAGATCCGCGACAAGTACGGCGACGCCCGCCGCACCGAGATCCTCGACGAGACCACCGAGATCCAGCTCGAAGACCTCATCGCCGACGAGCAGGTCGCCGTCACCATCTCCAACACCGGCTACCTCAAGCGCACGCCCATCTCCACCTATCGCCAGCAGCGCCGCGGTGGAACCGGCCGTCTCGGCATGAAGACCCGCGAAGAGGACTTCGTCGCCCAGCTCATCGTCGACTCCACCCACGCCTTCCTGCTCTGCTTCACCAACACCGGCCGCGTCTACTGGCTCAAGATCTACGAGATCCCCGACGTCGGAGCCGCCGGCAAGGGCAAGGCCATGGCCTCGCTTATCGCCCTCCAGCCCGGCGAAAAGGTCGTCACCATCCTCGGAATTCGCGACCTCACCGAAGACGGCAAGTACATCCTCTTCGCCACCCGCAACGGCACCGTCAAAAAGACTCCGTTGCCCGACTTCTCGAACGTCATGTCCCGCGGCATCATCGCCATCAACATCGACAAGGACGACGAGCTCATCGCCGCCCGCGTCACCTCGGGCTCCGACGTCGTCTTCCTCGCCACCCACGACGGCATGGCCCTCCGCTTCTCCGAGGCCTACGACCCCGACAAGACCGGCGGTCTCCGCCCCATGGGCCGCAACGCCGCCGGCAACAAGGGAATAACCCTCAAGAAGGGCGACTTCGTCATCGGAACCGCCGTCACCCCCTCGGCCGAGTACCGCGCCAGACGCCGCGACGAGCTCGCTGCCGAGAAGGGTCTCGACAAGGAACTCGCCAAGGTCCGCGCCGAGATCGACGCCGTCAACGACGCCCTCCAGAAGGCCCGCGAAGCCGCCAACGGCTCCGAGAAGGAAGACGACAAGGTCAAGGCGGCCCGCCGCAAGCGCGACGATGCCTACGCCAAGCGCGACGCCCTCGACATCAAGCTCGGCCTCAGCCCCTGCCTCATCCTCTCGGTAACCGAGAACGGCTTCGGCAAGCGCACCAACGTCGAGGAGTACCGCCTCACCAACCGCAGCGGCTCGGGAGTCATCAACATGAAGACGACCTCCAAGACCGGCAAGGTCTCCTCCGTCCAGCTCGTCGACGACTCCAGCGAGCTGATGGCCATCTCCCAGTTCGGAAAGATCATCCGCATCGACACCAGCAGCATCCGCGCCGCCGGCCGCTCCACCCAGGGAGTCAAACTCCTCAACCTGGAGTCCGACGACAAGGTAGCCGCCGCCGTAGTCATCCCACCGGATGAATCCGGTAAGTCAGAACCGGAGAATGGATTGCTGCTGCAGTAAACACTCCTTTTAATCAGTGCTCAATGTAGAAGGGCATGTCGGCTCAAATTGACATGCCCTTCTTCTATGGAACAGGCCACTACCTTCAACCATCCCACCCACACCGGGTGCCCCATCTTCGACGCGAAGCGGCTAAGGTGGCAAATTTTCGCGCAGCGAAAATCCAATACTCTAAAATTAACTCGTGCCAGCAACGTTGGATATCCGCGAAGTCCCGGAAGGACTGATCCTCCGTGTAGGTAAGTCGCGATCTATTGTTAAGGCAATCCTCGGTCTTGTCTTCGGCACTGGGTTCATCGTCTATTTTCTGCGCAACACGAAGGAGTCGATGGTCGTTACCGTACTCGTTTGCTCATTCTTCATCTATGCCATCGTCAATGGTGTGATCGGAGAACTCTGCGGCACCTCTGTCACCCTGACAGTCACAAATCTTGATCTCATCAGCGAAGGTCACGCGCCGGACGGCTACAAGCCCTCATCAATCCCACGAGCTTCGATCTATCAGCTCGAGTTCCGCGAACCACAGAACGTAGGTGAGGGAAGCCCTGATCCGAGCGGTCTTTACGTCGAGTACGAAGGCCTTCTCTTATCCCCACAAACCTGCGTCCTGCCACACATCGACCAAACTCAGACCCATCAGGCTATCGAAGCCATCCTGCGCCGCTTTCCTGATACAGAAAGCCTCGCCCCGTCCCGAGTGGGCCGCACCTCTGACCTCGTATCACTCAATCTCAATCGCCGATCCATGAGGGCGGGTGGCACGGCTTCTACGCGAAACGGCTAAGGTAGGCATTTCGCGGCAGCGAGAATTCCAATACTCTCCCCACCCTGAACAACGGGTCGTGCTCCGGCGGGTGGCCCATACATTAAAGCGGACCACAACCTTGGGGGCCCCACTCATGGCGCGAAGCCACATGAGTGGGTTCCGCTCTGCCGAAGGCCGGAGTGAAGGCGCAGCCGGAACGACTGATCTCGTCTTTTCGAACCGGCGACCCACACTCAACCACCGCTTCAAGTTCTCCGATTTCGGCGGGCTGACGTCGTCTTTACATCTCCAGGCTGTCGCTTACCCTCGGCGTTCTGATGAGCTCGCGCGGCGCGTCCGGTCCGAGGCTAGCCGCCTCATACATCTGCGCGGCGAAACGAAAGTTCTTACACCCTGTATAGAGTTCACTCAGTTCTGGGAGACTTTGAATTGGAGGCTGAATGGTGATCTCTTCAGCATCGTGGATTGTGAACATCGGTCCATAAAACGATTTGACCGTCGCAAGGCTTCCGCGCTTTGGCCGCACTGCCAAATGCAGATTGCGCTCGCCTCTCAACCTAACGGCTCCGGACGCTACACCGCATAGGTAAAAGTAATGAGTCGGCTCAGGAAGATCGTACCGGTCATCCCGCATATCCTTGCGAATGACTCTTTCCTGCGTGCCGTAGAAGCATGCGAAGCAGTGGTGCCATGGTTTGAACCCACGAACATAAAAGCCCCAAAGATGCCGATAAATTCCTGTGGCGTCTTGCATTCCCGTAGCTGTCAGATACATGAAACTCCTTTACAAGTTAGAAAAGCCGGGTGCCCCACTCATGCTGTTTCACCGCATGAGTGGGCAATCGCGCCGAAGCGCGATCCCTATTACTTCGTTCCAACCCCTTGCTCTTCCAGATCAGCATTTACCTTCGCACCGGTTCCCAAAACATTCATCGTTCGAGTCCAGCTCTGATAGCCCTTCTTCTTCACCGTGATCGCATGTGAGCCGGGAGTCACCTCCACCTTCGAAGGCGTGCTTCCCACGAAGTTCCCATCCACTTCGATATCGGCGCCGGCCACATTCGAATCCACCGAAACGCTCGCCATTGCATTCGCAGGAGCAGCCGCTGGCCCACCCGGCGTCGCAACGAACTTCGCCATATCCAGCTTCATATCTCCCTGCACAAAGGCCGTCACCTCGGTTCCCTTCGGAATCGTGATGTCCTTGCCCTTCATGAACAGAAACAGCGGAGCCGCCGGGAAGAAGACAATCGCGGTTGCCACCATCGCACCGGTCATCGCACCAACGTGACCTCCGCCCTTGTTCTCCTTCACTGCGCGCAGCTGAGCCTTCTCGCCATCTGCAAGACGCACACTGTCGATATTTACGTTCAGCTTGCCGCCACGTCCCATACGCTTCTTCGATTGCGCCTCGGTCACCGTCGCCAATGCTGGCGCACCCTTTGGAATAACCGTGACGCCCTGCACCACAACTTCTTCCGTCACCTCGAACGGAACCTGCTGGCCAGTCGTCGCGTCCGCAGATGAAACCGTCTCTGCCAGGCGCAGCTTGACCGCCGTTCCATCCATCAAGGTGTTGGGCAGCGGAACAGCAGCCGGTGTCTCCGGTGAAGCGGCTGCCGCGGTCTGAGCCTTCGCAGGCTGTGCCGGACTGGCCGGCATCGGGGTCTGTTGCGCGGCCAGAGATTCTGAGAAAACAAGAAGACATATCAACGTGCAGGCAGGAAACGTACGAGTCATCCAGTACAGCCCTTCAAAGCTAAAGTGGGGGGAGGCTTATGCAGCCTATGTGCCGCTGCGGCTCGCCGCAATGACTCCTTCGTGTGACCTTGACTCAATCGGGGCGGATGGCCCATGGATCAGACCCAGGTCGGGTGCCCCATTCATCGCAGAAGCGATGAGTGGGCTCCACTCTGCCGAAGCCCGGAGTGAAGGCGCAGCCGGAACGACTGATCGAAGCATTCCAGATCGATTCCTTGCAGCCGTGCGCGCCGGTCTCATTCGCCTCCATCGGCCCCCTCGCGACCAAATGGCTTCGCCATCAATAACCAGCCCGCAGACCGAACATGAGGATCCAGCTTTCGTTCCCGTACTGTAGAATCATCGCCACATTGGGCCGCGAATCGAGCATGTGCGACGGCGTCATTTGTCAGTCGAGACAGGATGGCTTCCCATGGCAACCGAGAACGCATTCCCTCAAGACCCGCCCGCTGGCGTTGGCCTCAAGCACCGCCTCAAACGGGAGCTGCAGGAGTATCTGATCGTCTCCGGCTACCTGGCCTTCCTCTTCTGTGCCATCTCGGCCTACACCTCGCTGCTGCTGTCCAAGCACTCCGAATCCAACACCCTCACCTACACCTTCGCCCTCATCAACGCCCTCCTGATGGGCAAGGCCATCCTCACCGGGGAGATGATGCACCTCGGCCGCCGCGCCGAAACCAGACCGCTCTACCAGTCTGTCCTGCTGAAATCCTCCCTCTTCTTTCTTCTCGTCTTTGTCTTCCACTTTCTGGAGGAGTACATCAGGTGCATCATCTACAGCAGGCCGTTCGCAAGCGTCATGGATGAGCTGGAGTTGGAGCAGCTCGTCGCGCGCTCCATCATCGTCTTCTGCGCGCTTATCCCCCTGTTCGCATTCCGGGAGCTGCGTCGCGTCTTGGGAGAAGAGAAACTCTACTCCATCCTCCTCACCCATCCCGGGAGATGAAACCACCCTCCGCCGCGTTCCATGGCCTGCGGCCCATACATGACCAAATCCCGCTCCGGTTGCGGGTGCCCCATTCATGCAGCTTCATCGCATGAGGGGGCTCCACTCTGCCGAAGCATGAAGGGTGCAGCCGTCATGGCCGGCTGAATCCATCGGCACTCCACAAACCGCGGCAGGACCGCACCTCCCAGACCCTTTTCCACACCGAATTCTTGGCACCCCCGGATAGCCTTAAAGAAGAGACAAGCGCAGGCCTGCCAGCCGCCGGGCCTCGCAGTCGTAAACCAGACCTCTTCACGAGGTCCGGACCTATCTCTTTTGTTTGGAAGATTTTGCGCAAAAACATACCGGGGGTGGGCCCACTGATCGCACCAGCGATCCAGCAAAGCAGTAGAATCCCTTTCACTGCGGGGCCCTCAAGCGAACCATACTCTGGAATCCGGAAAGGCGTCCCCATGACCGCCATCAACCCACCCACGCCAAAACCCACCTTCAGGCAGCGTGCCACCCACGAACTGAAAGACTACCTCATCCTGTCGGGCTACCTGGCCGTGCTCTTCTGCGCCATCTCCGCCTACACCCAGCTTCTTCTCAGCAAGTACGACGTCGATTCCGAACTCACCTTCACCTTCGCCCTGATCAACGCCCTCGTCATCGGCAAAGTCATTCTCCTCGGAGAGATGATGCATCTCGGCCGCCGCATAGAAGCGCGGCCCCTCTACCAGTTCGTCCTCCTCAAGAGCATCCTCTTCACCCTGCTGGTCTTCGCCTTCCACCTCCTTGAGGAGGTCATCAAGCGCATCTACCATCACCTGCCCACCGGCACCGTCCTGCACAAACTCGACCTTGAGAAGATTACAGCCAGCTCCATCATCATCCTTTGTGCCTTCATCCCTCTCTTCGCCTTTCGCGAGCTGGGCCGAGCCCTCGGTCCCGGCAGACTAAGCGCCCTCTTCAGCCAACCCGCGGCCCAACCCTTCGCGACCGAACCAGCCAGATCCTTAATCTCCTCGCTCCCATCAGAGCCCACGTCTCCGGCTCCGGTACAGCCGAAGTATCCGTAAACGCCATATATCGCCCTCCACTCCCAAACCGCAGGTCCCATGCTTAGAAGCCGCTACCTTTTAGCATCGGCTACCCGCAGACACTCCTCGACTGCCTTGCCGGCCCGTTTCTCCCGCGCCTCCGGGCTCTGGTAATAGAAGATGCCCAGCAGATGGCCTCGACGCTGTACCTCGGTCATCGCATCCCATCCCGCGCGCGAGCGCGGATATCTGCGGAACGCAACCTCCAGAATGGGAGGCAGAATCTTTTCGCCTTCCATCGCCAGCAGCATACGCTCTGCCATCTGCTCGGCCCGTCGGGCCCGAGCCTCCGCGCTCTTCGCCTCTTCGATGGTTCGCGCGATGTCGCGCCGGATGGACTCGCTCAGCTTTGCATGCCACTTAGCCAGTGCCTTCTCCTTCCGGAAGATCTTCTCGAGCTCCGCCGGCGGCTCTGTCTCCCGCTCCTCCAGATCCGGTTCAACAGCGAGCTCGATCATCCCGCCGAGCGCGACGCCGGCGGCCTTCTGCATCTTTTTATTCACCAGGACAAAATGGCCGCCGCCTCCTGATTCCGCAAACAGGGAAGTCCGAAACATTTCGCCGCCGGTCTCCACCTTGACCCGCAGCCGAACCATCTTCTTCCACGCCTTCGCAACCTCGAACGGAACCCTCGCCACCACCCAGCCCAGACCTCCGGGCAGCGGCTCCAGAACTGCTCGAAATCTCCGTACCTGTCCCGCCATGCAACCACCTCCAGAAAAATCTACACTGATCTCATCGCAGCCCAGTCCAATCCGACCATCTTCCTCTCCGCAGGGGAGGCCTCTGGCGACCACTACGGCGCCCAGATCATCGCCGAGCTTGCCCGTCGTCATTCCGGCGCAACCTTTTTCGGCCTCGGTGGCCGCGAGATGGAGGCCGCCGGTCAGCAGCGCATCGTCCGCGCCGAAGACGTCGCCCACATGGGCATCACCGAGGTGCTGCGCCACGCACCTCGCGTCTACGGCTCGTATCGAAAACTAGTCGCATCTATTAAAGAACGTCGTCCCCAGGTGGCGATTCTGATCGACTTTCCGGACGTGAACTTCCGCCTCGCCCGCGAGCTGAAGGCACTAAATATCCCGGTCCTCTACTTCGTCAGCCCGCAGCTATGGGCCTGGAAGCGACGCCGCCTCCGCTGGGTTCAGGAACGAGTCGATCGCATGATGGTCATCTTCCCGTTCGAGGAGTCGTTTTACCGCAACCGTGGGGTCAATGCGCAATTTACAGGTCATCCTCTGGCCGAACTGCCGCTTCCAATGCGTTCACGAGAAGATTACGCCGACTCGATCTCTTCTTTGCCGCAGAGGCATTGGCACTTCAGTTGTGGACTTCCAGACTTCCAACATTTGAGTCCGGAGCTTCAATGGTCACGTCCACACGAAAACGGAGATATCACTTACAGAATCGATCCAAGCAAACCATGGATAGCTCTGCTCCCGGGCAGTCGGATCGGCGAAATCTTCAACAATCTTCCGACGATGGTCAAGACTGCTTACGAGCTAGGTGACAGCTATGAATACTTGCTGCCGGTCGCTAAAACGATTACGGGCAAACAGCTCGAAAATCTTGAATACGAACTGGGCGATCATTATCTAGCAAGAGCACATCCGCCCCGGATTACCCTTGTCCCCGACGCCCGCGAGGCGCTCTTCCATGCCCGCGCTTCTGTTGTGGCCAGTGGAACCGCCACGGTTCAGGCTGCGGTGATCGGGAATCCATTTGTGGTGGTCTATCGTGTCTCGAATCTGACGTTCAGGCTCGCCAAACGGCTGGTGAAGTACCCTGCAGAGGTCTGGCCTTCCGGTGTGCCTGACGTCCACGGAAATCTGCCGATTGCCATGGTCAACCTGATCGCCGGGCGGGCTGTGGTTCCGGAGTTGATCCAGAGGAACTTTACGGCTGCCAATGTGGCGTCTGCCCTCGCACCGCTGATTGACGAGACTCCCCAACGGGCCGCAATGATCGCCGATCTCGCTGAGATTCGGGCACGATTGGCTTCCCCGGACAGGACCACTGCGATTGCGCAGGTCTCCGACGCTGTTGAGGCCCTCCTCGGTAGCTCTCCGCAGCCGGGGGCAGTCCAACGAGGCCGAATCTCCTCTACGAGCGTCTAAAGAAACACGCCTGCCCCCTACAGCAGGACGACAGCAGTACCATGTTGTTGAGGAACTTCGCCTTCATGCGCGCTTTTGCTCGGAACCTTCGCTTTTCGCTTGCAGTGCTGATGCCTTTTCTCCTTATCGCGAGCGCCGCGTGGGCAGCTCCTGCGCATCCGCAGCTCAGGGTAACTGGCTACGTGATCAATGCCGATCTGTTCCCGGCAGATAACAGGCTCGCCGCGACCGCAGAGGTTACTTTTACCGCGCTTGAGGATCTAACCTCGCCGATCTTTGAGCTGAACAATGGACTTCAGCTCGCCAAGGTCACGGATGCCAATAAGAAGCCCTTGGAGGCTGAGCGTGTCGCGACCAACTCCACCGTTCATTTCAACCTTGCCGTTCCGATTGCGAAGGGAACGTCGACCACATGGACCTTTGAATATGGGGGTGTCCTTAAAGGAACCGAGACCAGTCCGGTGGAGGGGATCAACTTCGCGTCCGTGGAGGATCCGATCAGCATTCTGCTCTATCCGGGACGCTGGTTCCCAATGGCGGGGCTCTATACTGACCGGTTCACCGCAGAGATGCACATCCGGGTCCCTGGAGATGAGCGCGTTGTCGGGTCTGGCTCCGGCATCGCCGCTCCGAAGAGTCTTCCCGGAAACCGAACTGAATACACCTTCAAATGGGGCAAGCCGGGATTTCCCGGAACCATCATCGCCGGTAAATTCCTGGAGCCCATTACAGCGCCCGGCATCAATAACATCCATGTTTACGTGACTGAGCCTCGAAAGGGCGTTGCGGTCTCTTTCGCGCAGGATGCTGCCAAGCAGTTCGAATACATGACGACGACGTTCGGACAGCCGGAGAGCAGCCAGATCAACTTGGTCGAGATGCCTGCCGATGCCGTGTCTTCTACCTGGGCGCCGGAGATTGCCGGTATTGCTGGCTCGCGTGTCGCGGGCAAGACTTATTCCCGCCTGTTGGCCAATACGCTGGCCCACCAGTGGTGGGGAAGTGAGATTTCACCAGCCACCCTAAACGATGCGTGGATCACGAATGGTATGTCTCGCTACGCGGAGCTGATGTATGTCGAGGATTCGGCGGGCAAGAGCGCCTTTGAGTCTGCTGTAACGGACGTACAGGCAGGAGCCCTGGCCTACGATACCCAGCCTCTCACCAGCATGGCCCGTCTCGATCCTTTCTCGCCGCAGTTCCAGTCGATGACGCTGGAAAAAGGCGCCATGATCTTCCACATGTTGCGATGGGAGATGGGCGATGATGTCTTCCTCAAGTTTCTGCGTGGCCTGTTGTCGCAGTACACCGACAAGCCAGTTACGACGGCAAACCTCCAGACCGTCGCGGAGGCGCAGAGTCAACTGCAGCTGACCCCGTTTTTTGCCCAATGGTGTGACGGAACCGGAGCTCCAACCTTTACCAACAAGTACACCGTCTTCCGGCTGGGGAATAACAAGGGCTTCAGGACGGTCGGCTCGATCGCGCAGGACCTGGACCTGTTCCGCATGCCGGTAGAGTTGCGGATTGAGACGGACGGTAAGACAGAGGTGCGGCGGGTCGATGTCTCCGGTACGGAGAGCAATTTTTCGGTCGAGACCTTCGGCCGGCCCAGGCGTATCTCTATCGATCCGCAGGACTGGGTGCTAAAGAGCACGCCGGATCTGGCGGTTCGCGTAGCGGTTCTGCGGGGCCAGCAGCAGGTGGCGCAAGGTGACCTGACCGCCGGTCTGATCGAGTATCAAAAGGCACTCGATGCAAACCACAACAGTTCGCTGGCCAGTTACCGGATCGGCGAGGTGTTCTTCATGCAGCGGAACTACCAGTCGGCCGCCAACTCCTTCCGCGATGCACTGCGGGGGGATGGAGAGCCAAGATGGGTCGAGGTGTGGAGCCACATCGAGCTGGGCCGCATCTTCGATGTCACAGGTCAACGGGATCGTGCGGTCAACGAGTATCGCCTGGCGGTCCAGACCAATGACAATACCCAAGGCGCGATCAACGAGGCGCGAGCCTTGATGCAGAAGCCGTACAAACGGGAAAGCGCAAGTAACTAAGCCTTTTGACCTATAATATTTAGCTCATTAAAGCCGTTCCAGGCGACTCCTGATGGCCTTCGGGGATCAATCGTGTGATCCCGATGCGCCATCCTGTGGCCCTCTAGAGTCTCAACTCACGCTGAGAATATGACAGCAAGTATCAGTAGGTCAGCGTTTACCAGATATATGATTTCTGGTATATCCCTCCCGTTTGCTCGTAAGAATATGTAGTTTTCATTTTGGCTTGAGACGTCATAAATTTTCTAACTGTTTATGAAGCAGTAACTTCTCGGTCTTGTGACGAGGTAACACAAATGGCCCATGAAATGCCCTAAAGGTGTTACGAGCTGCTGTGAATTGATTGCAAATCCTAATTGGAGGCATTCAGTGTCCGGGCTGCACGAGGAGTTTTGATGAAAAGATTATGTGGGCTTTTTCTTGCGATCATTTTTACTGCGATTACCGCGACCCTGAGCTACGGGCAGGTGATTTCTCAGACGGGCGGAGCGATTCAAGGTTCGATCACTGATTCGAGCGGAGCTGTTGTGCCGAACGCCAACATCACCATCAGGGGCACAGACACCGGCTCGTCTCGGATTCTGACCACGGACTCAAAAGGCTTCTACAGCGTCGGCCCGCTGACCCCGGGAAATTACCAGGTAGTGGTCAAGGCCTCGGGATTTCAAACCCTTTCGGTCAATACGGTGGTTCGGACCGGCACTGCGACCAGCGGTAATTTCAAGCTGTCGATTGGTGAGTCCAATGTAACAGTGGAAGTGAGCGCCGGTGCTTTGCAGGTTAATACTGAGCAGGCTGGGGTAAGCGACGTCATCACCAAGCAGCAGATCGAATCTCTGCCGGTAAACGGCAGAAACTTCCTGGATTTGGCACAGATTGAGCCAGGTGTGATCCTCCAGAGTGGCGAATCGTTCGACCCGACCAAAGCCGGTTATTCGGCGATCTCGGTGAGCGGCGTATCAGGTCGCACAACTCGAATCCTTCTTGACGGTCAGGACATTACAGACGAGAACGTGGGAACAACGATCTTCAACGTCTCACAGGGCGCGATCGGCGACTTCCAGTTGAACCGTTCGACGCAGGACGTCTCTGGTGACGTGACATCGACCGGACAGGTTCTGGTCTCGACCAACTCCGGAACCAATGCGCTTCACGGACAGCTCTTCTACGACTTTCAGGATCACAGCGTAGGCTTTGCAAAGACGGCCGGCGGAATCGATACACCGTTCCAGCGGAACCAGTTCGGCGGAAGCATCGGCGGTCCCATTATCAAGGACAAGCTCTTCTTCTTTGGAAATGCGGAGCGCATCAAGCAGGAGTCGCCAGTCGCCATTACGATGGCACCGACGTTCTCTGGCATTCAGCAGCAGTTTCCCAGTCTCCCTTCTCCTTATCGCGAGACGTACACCACGATCCGCCTGGACTATAACGGTCCCTGGAATGGCCACTATTTCGTTCGCGGTAACTATAACTTCAACCGTTCGAGCTCAAATTTCGGCAACGGTTATCAGCTCTACAACAACCGCGATAACACTCCCGGCATTGCCGGTGGTGCTGATTTCGCATTTGGCCATTTCACGCACTCAGTCCGCGTGAGCTATGAGAAGTTCCACAATCTGCTGGTGGATGGAACTGAGGGCAACACAAGCATCTATAACGGATTCCCCGGCCTTACATTCCGTCTTGCAAGCGCGGGGCTTTACTCCGGTCCGAACGTGGATGCTCCTCAGAACACGTTCCAGTCGGATAAGCAGTTCCGCTACGACGGAAGCTGGACAAAGGGAAGCCATAATATTCGCTTTGGCTACAGCCTGAACCGCATTCTCGGCGGCGGCTTTGCCAACTTCTTTGGTCTGGCACCTCGCGTGTCATTCACTCCGGCGACTCTGCTGGAGAATTGCGGCGGAGTTGCGGGTGAGCCTTCGTGCGCCAGCGATCCGCTCAATGGCTATGCTGCCTCGCAGGTGGCGGTCGGTAACGGCCAAGGCTTCTTTACCGAAAAGCCAGGCTTCAATCTAGCTGGCGGCGGAACGGGAGATTGGCGGCAGGGCGCTTATGTCTCCGACAACTGGAAGGTGACCCCGAGCTTCACGCTGACCGCTGGTGTTCGCTGGAGCGTCGATACAGGTCGTGCCAATCAGGACCTGCCAACACCTCTGTGCTCGGATGTAGATCCCGCGATCGCGCCTTGCACGGGCAGTGCGCCTCTGCTGGATCAGTATGCTCCTGGATTTGGAAAGAAGATTCACCAGTCCTGGGCGAACTTTGGTCCTCAGATCGGATTCAACTACAGTCCTGGAGATCATAAGACGGTTTATCGTGCCGGAGTTGGCGTCTTCTATGAGAGCGACGTCTTCAACAATACGACGAATGCTCGCTCGGGTCTGCTGAAGTCTGGTCTGTTCAACCAATTCCAGTACATCTGCGGAGGAACGGACTTTGTGGCGATGCCGGACGGCTCTCAGCTGACTGGAGATGGCGGAGTTTCGATTGCCACGCTCTGCAGCCAGCCGATCAGCCAGTCTGGACAGCACTGGATCAATATCCAGAAGACCTACCAGGCTGCAACGGCCGCTGCGGGACCGGCGAGCAATCCGAATTATGTCGGAACAAACCTCAACGTCTATGGAATCTATGGTGCACCCTACCGCACGCCTTACTCGCTGCAGTGGAATGGAGGCATTCAGCGTGAGATCTTCCGTGGTGGCATTCTGTCGGTCGACTATGTGCACAACCAGACCATCAAGATTGCACAGCAGGTCGACGTCAATCATGTAGGCGCGGCTCGCACCTTGAACAAGGCGAACGCTTCTGCCGCCATTGCTGACACCGCCAACGCCATCCCGGCGTGTGCGGGCACGACGGGCTCGTCGGCGATCGATTGCGTAATCAGCCATGGCGGAACGATCGCAGATTTCGCGGGGAATGGCCTGGATTCAGGACAGACCTATCTCGGTGGTTATCCTGCTTCTTATTCTGGAAAATCGCATGGGGCAGCATTCCCCGGGGTCAATCCTGCACTGGGAGAGGGAATCTTTCTGCTTCCTGTCGGTCGGTCGGCCTACGATGCTTTGCAGGTCGTTTTCCGGCAGCAGGCTGCGCACCCCGCTCCTGGAATCGTGAGCTCGAATCTGCAGGTGTCCTATTCCTTCTCGAAGATCATCAGCACGGCGAACCCCGGAATCAATAACGGTAATACGGGCGTTGGAGACCAATTCTTCTCTTCGCCTTCCTACGACTATGACAACCCAACCCTCTACATGGGCCGCAACGGGCTCGACCATACGCACCAAATCTCCTTAGGCGGGTCGGCAACCCTAAAATATGGGCCTCAGATCAGTCTGATCGGTCATTTCTATTCGGCTGCCGCAACCGATCTGAACCTGGATAATGGCGGCATTACCGGCGACAGCACTGGCGGTATTTTCATGTCGGACGTGACGGGTGATGGAACGATCGGGGACCTTGTTCCCGGAACCAATCCCGGCTACTTCATGCACCAGTACAAGGGAAACAACTTGAATAAGCTAATCAGTCAGTACAACGCGACCCATGCAGGTCAGTTGACACCAGCTGGTCAGGCACTAGTCAATGCCGGTCTGTTCTCGCCGGGCCAATTGTCCGCTCTTCAGGGGGTCCAGCAGCCCATCGCTCCTGTTCCAGAGGCTCACGGACCTGAGAATGCCTTTTATCGCAACGTGGATCTGAGCTTCGCGTATCCGGTTCGTTTGAGCCGTCTGCGGGAGGGAATGAGTCTCGTCCCGACCGTTGCGTTCTACAACATCGGAAACTTTTCGAACTTCAGCAACTACAACAACGGTACGCTTGCGAACACGACAACTGCTTCGGGCGGCAGCTCAGCCCTGAGTGGTCTTCTGAATGGTCCTAACAGCTTCGCTGATCACGATATCAATCGCGTTCAGCGTGGTTCGGGAACATTCGCGCAGGGCGCACCTCGCACGACGGAGTTCCAGCTGAAATTGAATTTCTAAATCCTTGGTTCTTTCCTTCTGTTAGAAGGAACGGCGGAGAGTGAATGCTCTCCGCCGTTTTGTTTGCAGTTCAGCTCCAACAGCAATCTCGCTTGTATAGCTCCGCCGGTTTCGCGTGTTCCAGCTCGCTAACATAGTCGAGGACGGCTTCGAGACGGGTCCTCCATGCCGCTGGCTGCCCTCCATGGCGTCGCGAAGAGCGAAGCCACGGCGAGGCGGAATGCGAATGCAGCTATCGGAGAAGGGGTAGACGCTCATCTTCTCGGCGATCTCGCTGAGCAACACAGCAAGTATGCGGCATCCATGCGCAGCATGGTAGAGCGCCTGGAGAGCGGCGCAACCATGCCTCTCCGGAGACGTCGACGAGCAGAATAACGTCGCAATTGAATATAAGACCCACTCGGTCGCATATTTCCGTTGATCTCGGACCAGATGTGTCTTATATTCGGATCATCGGAATGTGAAAGGCCATCTGGACTTCGTACTTTGGAGCTCAGCAGGCTGAAGGTAGTGAGCGGAAGGAAAGATCCCCGCGGGTTTATCTCTTGGCGGAGACCGCGAGGATCCAGGATCTGGCTGTCTTGAGGACAGCAGATTGCCTTTGATTATAGGGCGCAGCTGCGTGTACACAGTCACGCTTCTGTTTACTTTCCTCCTTTCGTAAATCGTGGAAACGCTGCTTCGCGAACTGATCGCAAAGACGGTGTGAGCGGTTGATGCCCCCTCGTGCGACTTTTCAGGCGTAACGATCAGGGCCAAACAGATGCGGAGAGAACGATGAGAAAGTACGCGAGAAGGAATGGATTGGAGCGCAGGTTCCGAGGATCGAAGAACTGGCTGGCTGTGGGAGCCCTGGCCGCGACGGTTCTAGGATCGAGCCCGCCATCTGCCGCGGCTGTAAAGGAGAGCGAAAGTGCTGCGGGCACCGCTGCGTCGGTTCCTGCGGCGAGTCTTCCAGTGAAGAGGATCAATGTCGCAGCAGGGCCGTTGGATGCCGCGATCGCAGCTTACGAGCAGCAGACTGGTCTGCATGTGAGAGTCGATCTTCCGCAGGGGACTCTTGCGGGGTTTCAGACGAAGGGTGTGTCGGGCCTGTTTGCCGAGGATGAGGCACTGGATCTGTTGCTCGCCGGGACGGGATTGAGCTTCCGGATCGAGAATGAATCCACTGTAGCGATAGGGCTGCAGGCCAAGGACTCGGTGGATGTCTCAGCATCGGCCAATTCGGTAGCTTTGACACAGTTTACGGAGCCACTGACCGATGTCCCGCAGACGGTTAATGTGGTGCCGCAGTTCGTAATGCAGGAGCAGGCAGTAACGACGATGCGTGACAGCCTGCGCAATGTTCCTGGAATAAGCATTGCTGCGGGCGAGGGAGGAGCTCAGGGAGATAACCTGACGATCCGCGGCTTTTCTGCCCGTAACGACATCTTTCTGGATGGCATTCGCGATTTCGGATCGTACTATCGCGACTCCTTCAACTACGAAGCTGTGGAGGTGCTACAGGGCCCCGCGAGCGTGGAGTTTGGACGCGGGTCGACTGGCGGTGTCGTCAACCAGGAACAGAAGCAACCACTTCTGAACGAAAAAATCTCAGGATCGCTGCAGCTAGGGACCAACCTGATGCGACGCGTCACGGCGGACGTAAATGAGCCGCTAACCAGTCTTGGTTCAGGCGCAGCGTTCCGACTCAATGTGATGGGTACGCAGACGAATGTGGCAGAGCGAGACGTTGCGGAGACCCAGCGGTATGGCATTGCGCCATCCATTGCCTTTGGACAAAACTCGCCTACACGCTTCCTGGTGAGTTATCTGCATGAGGGTGAGAACAGCACACCGGATTATGGTCTGCCTTATTTTCTGTATAAGCTTCCCGATGTGAATCGCAGGAACTACTACGGATTTGCAAACGATAATTTCCTGCGGACGAATCCTGACATTGTGACGGGACGAGTCGAGCATGATTTCCATCTTCCGGTTACGCTGCGGTCATCGCTGCGATGGGCGAACTATGGACGGAACGTCAGGATTACGGAGCCGCAGGTTCCCAGCACACCGGTGTTCTCGACGATTGGCGGAGTAAGGATGGTCGCTTGTTTACCGCCTGCCTGCTTCCCGATCAACTATGACCCAAATCAGGTTCAGGTTCGGCGCAACCAGATTACGTCGAAGAGCGATGAGGACATACTGTGGGAGCAGACCAGCCTGGTCGCTCGGGTGAAAGTGGCACATGTAGAAAATAGTGTGGTGCTAATGCTCGAAGGCGGGAGGGAGAGATCGAGCCCGCAGCGTACTACTTACAGCGTCCCGAACACGTCGTTGCTGGATCCGAATCCCTACGATATCTTCGCACCGACATCGGCAGTGCTGGGCGCCAAGACACATGTAGTCTCGACTTCCTACGGGTTGAATCTTCTGGATACGCTGAAACTGACATCGTGGCTGCAGCTGTCAGGTGGCATACGATTCGACTACTTCAATACAGATTCGCTGGTCGATGCTTTGGGTACAACCCCAGGAAGTCACACGAGTCGCCTGGATAAGCAGCCTACGTATCGTGCAGCAGTAGTCGTCAAGCCTCGTTCGAACGGCAGCGTGTACTTCGACTATGGCACATCCTTCAATCCTTCGGCGGAGTCGCTATCTCTGAGTGCGAACAACGCTACGTCGGCTCCGGAGCTGAATTCAACTACAGAGATCGGAACGAAGTGGGACTTCCTACATGAGCATCTGAATGTAAGTGGAAGCTACTTCGCGACCGAGAAGCAGAATGCCCGCGAGACGGATCCGAACAATACAACGAATACGATTCTGGTAGGAACGCAGCGTGTCCGTGGAGCCCAGGTGGCGGCCATCGGGCACATGCCGGAACACTTCGACATCATCGTGGGCTATGCCTATCTGAATGGAGTCGTGGAAAAGAGCATCCTGAACGCCTCGCCCTTCTCATCGCAGTACATCCAGGGCGATCCTGTGTACGGGCAGTTTCCTTACTTCTTTTCGCCGAAGGGATTTCCCTTCGCCAACGTTCCGAAGAACAGCGGAAATCTCTGGATAACGCACGATCTGTGGTGGCACTTTGTGGGTGGATTTGGTAGCAACTATGTTGCGGCGCGACGTGCGAGCTCGACCGCGATGGCCGCGGTATACAACAGCGTGACGCCAGCTCCAGTGACCAGCGTTCCTCTGGACTTCAAGGCCATTCCTGGTTACTGGACGTTCAATGCGATGCTGCGAAGGCCGATCTCGGATCATCTCGATTTCCAGGCGAACGTAATCAACCTCACGAACAAGTTCTATATCGATCAACCACACCCCAACCATCTGATCCCAGGCGAGGGATTGAATGCGCAGATTGGTTTGAATGTTAAGTTCTAAACGGAAATAGCCACAGGTGGCGTGGACTCTTCCACGACATTTCTTTCTGAAAGTGTGGAGCGACGCTCCATTGGATTGAGGATCCATGCTGATTACGATTCCAGACATTTTGAATGCAGCGGAAGTCGCGCAGATACGAGCGAAGCTGGATGCTACAGATTGGGTTGATGGCAAAGTTACGGCGGGCTACCAGGCGCAACGTGTGAAGGATAACGAGCAGCTGGCTGAAGCCTCTCCGCTGGCGCTGGAACTCGGTGACATCGTCATGAAGGGATTGGCCCGGTCTCCGCTCTTTATGTCAGCGGCACTCCCATTGAGAGTATTTCCTCCAATGTTCAATCGCTATCGGGGCGGGGGACATTTCGGGACGCATGTGGATACGGCAATTCGTTCGGTGGTCCCTTCAGGGCAGAGGATCCGCACTGATGTGTCGGCAACGCTTTCGTTAACCGCTCCTGAGGAATACGACGGTGGTGAGCTGATTGTTGAGGATACCTATGGCTCTCACAGCGTGAAGCTGCCTGCTGGACATCTGGTTCTCTATCCCTCGACCAGCCTGCATCGGGTGGAGCCGGTGACGCGAGGTGCCAGAGTATCGAGCTTCTTCTGGATCCAAAGCATGATTCGCAGCGATGGAGATCGTACGATACTGTTCGATCTGGACCAGACCATTCAGAAGCTTGCGGGGGAACTTCCGGGCAGTCCTCTGGGAGTCAAGCTTACGGGGATCTACCACAACCTTTTACGCCGATGGGCCGAGATGTAAGGTTCGGGATGGATCTTCGCGACTGCGAGCGTCATTCGGGCTCAAGTATCAGAGGCCTGCCGCAGCTCCTGGAGGTGTGGTAGAAACAGCGAGAAGACGGTGCCGTGATGCAATGGATGATCGGTGCTTCGGAGAGAGAGACGGCCCTCATGTCTATCTACAATTCCGGCGGATATCCATAAGCCGAGGCCAGTGCCGTTCAGTTCCTTGGTTGTATAGAAGGGCTCGAACAGGCGTCGCTGCACTGCGTGGGACATGCCATGACCAGTATCAGCGACGGTGATGCGAATCCCCTTGCGCGGCGGACCTTGCGTGGAATACCCGGTGGCATCGTGAGCGCGCACGAGGAGCCTTCCACCGTTCCGCATGGCATCGATTGAGTTTGCAATCAGATTGTTCAGCACCTGGCGAATGTCATTTTCGAAACAGAGGATGGTTCGCTCGGTTCGGAAATCTGTTTCCACGAGAATGCCGGAGTTGAGCAGGCGTCCGTGGTAGAGGTTGATTACCGCGTCTACCAGTTCCCTCGAGGTGACCTTGGTGGCGCTGAAGGCCTGCCGATGGAAGCGGAGGGTCTGAGTTGCGATCTGGCAGACGCGGGACAGCTCGCTCTGGGCCTTGCGGACATAGTCGGCGAGGAACGGCGGCAGCTCGCCCGAGTTGTCGATGATATAGAGAAGATTCGTAATCGCCTCGAGAGGATTGTTGATCTCGTGCGATATGGAGCTTGCCAGGCGACCGACGGCAGCAAGTTTTTCGCTCTGAATAAGAGCCTGCTCTGACTTTCGCTGATGTGTAATCTCCTGAATAACGGCAGCTATGGCCGTGACTTTACCTTCACCGCTGAAAACAGGCGCATAGTTTACGTTCCAGTATCGATGCTCGCCGGGACGGGTGGGCAGCTCACCTTCGAAGATGTAATTGCGGATGGTCTTGCCGGCAGCGACCTGCCGGAAGATTTCCTCAATGTCCTGGAGTGGCGCGAGGTCCGTGATACGGCGGCCGAGAATCTTTTCGATAGGTAGGCCAAGAGTCTCTGCCTGGCGATCATTAACCCTGAGGTAGCGGAAATCAACGGGGTCGAAGAGCGCCAAGCCAATGGGAGAAGTCCGGTAGATGGTCTCCAGCTCGGCGCGCTGGCGCTCGGTCTCTTCCTGTCGCTGCTGCAGCGTGCGGGATGAGTTTTCACGCTCGGTGATGTCGATACAGAGACCCTGCAGTCGAGGAGGAGAGCCTTCGATAATGACAGCCTGGCAACGGCACTCGATCCAGAGAAGGGAATCGTTGGCTGCCCGGATCGGGAAGTCGGTGATGACCACCTCTCCGGTGTCGCGGGCCTGCCGCAGCATGTCATCGATGAGGGCCACGTAGGCTGATGGAACGTGACTCCGAAAGGCGCGAAGATCTGGAAGGCTGGAGAACGGATGACCGAAGACGGGATAGGAACCCACCCCAAAGTGAATCTTCCCAGTGGAGAGGTCGACATCCCATGTAGCGACTCTTGCGGTCTGTTGGACGACCGCGAGCAGGTCTCTTTGCTTAATGAGAGCGAGTTCGGATTCTCTGCGCCTGGTTATATCCCGAAAAAAGATAATCACGCCCTCGACAGAAGGCCGGATCTGGATCGAGAGCCAGAGATTTAGAGGCTCGGGATAGAAGTCTTCAAAATCTCCAGCGACGCCCTCGCTCATCGCCCGCATGAAGTGGTGCTCATACTGACCATGGTCTCTGACGAATGGAAACTCGCGCCAGATGTTTTTGCCTAGCAGGTCGCCTTTAATATGAAGGAGCTCGCGAGCCCGTCGGTTCAGGAATGTAAAGGTGCCTTCGCGGTCGACTGTAAGGACGGCGTCGCTGGTAGCCTCGAGAACCTGCAGCAGCTGACGGGCGGCGGAGTCGCGCAGCAGCTCCGCGCCTTTACGGTCAGTCACGTCGCGGAGAACGACCGCGATACCTTCGTCCGTGGGAAGAATGTGGTATTCGATCCAGACATCGCGGTTCTCACAGAAATGCTCGAAGTGAGAGGGAGTTCCAGTCCGCATGGCCGCGCGGTATCGGGTTTCTAGTTCTGTTCCGAGAAGCTGGGGAAACATCTCCCACAGAGAGAGGTGATTCAAGTGGTGAGGCTCGATCCGATCGATCTTTCTGGCCTCTCTATTCGCGAAAGTGATATGCCATTCGCGATCGATACAGATGACGCCATCCGGGATGTCAAATAGCACACTGGTGTGCTGCTGATTTTCCGCATCCTGCCGCCTGCGGGTACCGGAGCGACGGTCTGGAGGCAGATTGGCGGACGAATACAGATTCGACATACGATTACAGATCCGGGATCTCAGTGACGAATTATAGAGATGTGGAGGACCTCATGCCTTTGGCTCCAGCTCAGCGACTCGTGATTCTAACGCGGCCAAAGCTTCCATCAGGCTGGCAAGTTGTGACTCCAGCCGTGCGATGCGATCGATCTGGGATGCCGCCTCGCTGCGGGGGGAAGAGTTTTCGCTGTGAGGCAAAGCGAGATCGGAGCTGCCGGCGAGAAGGTGCATATACCGGGACTCCCGCGCTCCTGGCTGTCGCGGCAGAAGAGCAACAAGGGGCCCGCTCAGGTCTGCCTTGGAAGCATGTTCCTCATTGGAAGCTTCCCGTGAGGCGAGCCGCTCCAGAGTCGACTGTACGGAAGAGATATCGTCGAAGGTGTAAAGCCGTTCGGAGCGGCCTCGCAGCTCACCCGGCGTCTGTGGTCCACGCAACATCAGCAGGCAGAGCAGAGCGGTTTCGTCCCGGCGAAGATTGAGGACGGTTCGGAAGCGATGTTCAAACTTTGGCACCCGGGCGTCATGGAGCATCCTGACGATTTCCCGCTCTTCAAGCTCATTGAGAGCCTGGCGAACTTCGTCCTCGGTGAGCTCGAGTACAGGATCTCGACTTGACCGCTGGTTGCACGCATTGACCAAAGCGTTCAACGACATCGGATAGCTCTCCGGGGTTGTGATCTCCTTTTCAATCAGAGATCCGAGGACCCGGATCTGAACGGGATCAAGCACCATCATCATTCCAGTCTACACAGCGGCCTTATTCAAGGCCGGTATCTTGTACGTATGCGGAAGCTTAGAACGCACGATGGAACTATTGCACAAAAGTTACATTTCCCGCGCTCAATAAAGGGAGAAGCCTCCGATAGACTGGGTGAGGGAATGACAAACGGTGAATCCCATTTGAGGATTACCATTTCTGGAAGTCACTAATCTCCCTGGAGTTTTGGAATGAAGAGAGCGATCAGGCTCGGCTGTGTTGCAGCCTTTACGGCAGCTATTTTGATGGGCGTAAATGGCACGGCCAGAGCAAAGGATGCTGACGCAAGCGCAAACGAGGTGTATCGCCTGCGGATGTTCCACACGCATACGGGAGAGAGCATCGACGTTGTTTACCGGATTGGGGATACCTACCTGCCGCAGGGGCTTGAAAAGCTGAACCACTTCCTGCGTGACCATCGCACCCAGACAGAGAGCCAGTACGATCCGAGGGAATTTGATCTGCTGCACGCTTTGATGGAGAAGCTGGGCCGACCGGAAGGAGAGATTGACATCGTCTGCGGCTATCGGACACCGTGGAGCAATAACCTTCTGCGATCAAAATCGGCTAACTCAGGTGTGGCCAAACACAGCCAGCATATGGAGGCCAAGGCAATCGACATTCGTGTGCCGGGTGTATCTACGACCAGGTTGCGCGATAGCGCTCTTAGTCTGCACGAAGGCGGAGTAGGTTACTACCCGGTGAGCCAGTTTGTGCATGTGGATGTAGGGCCGGTCCGCGAATGGCAGTATGGCGCCACCCGCAAGGCCCATATGCGTTCTGTGGCACGATCCACACGGCATGGAGCGCACCACCGAGCATCGGTCATAGCTTCAGGCGAGTAGGCGGATTTCAGAAGAGATTCCTCTTTCAAGACGAAGGCCCGGACGTTCGGGCCTTTTTTATTGCATGCGTGCTGTACACTTCACACCATATCCCTATGGGCCGCGAATATTTCTCCAGCAATCCTGCGCTTCCTTTTTCCGATGCCGTCCTCGTAGATGGCAAAACGCTATATCTCTCGGGCCGTATCGGGCTTATCTCGGGGACAACGAAGGTCCCGGATACAGCCCAGGAAGAGGCTCACCTCGTGATGCAGGAGATCCGCCGTGTGCTGGCGATGGCAGGAATGACGATGGACGATCTGGTCTCGCTCCAGATCTTTTGCAGCGATGTCTCGCTCTTTGACGAGTTCAACGCGGTTTACCGCACCTACTTCTCCGGGAAGCTGCCGGCTCGGGCGTTCCTGGGGTCGGGGACTTTGCTGTTCGGAGCGCGATTTGAGCTGCAGGGTATAGCGGTAAAGGACTAATCAACAAGGGCACGCCGGAGGAGGCCCGCGGGACCATCATTGCGTTTGCCGTGAAGGATGATACCGGCACTGCGGCGAAGCTCAAGGCGAAGAAGGTGGATGTAGGGCTGATCGGGGCAGGATCCGTGTCTCTCCGGATTCACAACACGATGGCCGATGTGGATGCGCTACTGAAGGCTTTACCGTAGGAAGCACAAAGATGAGTGACGAATCCCGAGCCGCCGCAGGAAGGCTTTCAGATAGACTTTCGCCATGCCGAAGTGGCTTCTTTCTGCAGGGCGCTGGTTTTACGCCGCCGGGCTCGCCTCCATTGGCCTGATGCACTTCTTTTATATGAACTTCCCAGGGGTAGTCATTCCGGAGTTTCCGGCTTGGATACCGCTGCGGATGTTGTGGGTATTGGTGGTGGGGACAGCTTTAACCGCTGCGGGAGTGGCGATCTTCTTCAATCTAAGAGGAAAGAAAGTCGCTGCATGGACGGGAGTGGCTCTGTTGGCGTTGGTATTGGGGGCACACGTTCCCAATCAGCTTTCGAGTGCATATGTGAGAGTCCTGGGGGCGTGGACGAACGCACTTAAGGAAACGGCTCTGGCGGGAGGAGCGTGGATTGCCGCATCATCCGTTGCTGGAGAAGGTGGGGAGATACCACGGTGGCTCAAGAGGGCGCTCCCGCTGGGACGATATCTGTTTGCTGGGATGCTAATCGTCTTCGGACTCGATCACTTCCTGTATCCCCAGTTTGTGGCGGCGTTGGTTCCGCCCTGGGTTGGCGGGAAGATGTTTTGGACCTACTTCGCCGGAGGGGCGCTGATTGCCGGCGGCCTGGGGATGATGGTGAGGCGGGTGGCATCTCTGGCCTCGCTGCTGGTGGGAGTAATGATCTTTCTCTGGCTGCTGATACTGCATATTCCCCGTGCGATCGAAGACCCTTATACGAATGTGGGGAATGAGTGGGCGAGCGTATTTGAGGCGCTGGCGTTCAGTGGGATGGCGTTTATGCTGGCGGGGAGTCGGAGGGAGCGAAGTCCAGATTCGCGACACTGAGACGTTCGAGTTATTCCTGTCCTACATTCTTCAGAATCTGGTTCGTGCGAGCCTCGCTCTGACTGCCAGAACCGTCGCGGGGTTCGGTTGGAGACGATTTAGGCCGGGCGTGATAGAGATCGGTCATGACGGCTGTGTCCAGGGATAGCAAAGAGAGAGGCCGCCATTGCTGGCGGCCTCTTGTGTTTTGCGCGGAGCGTGTCTTGCTCCAATCAATGGTTAGTCGCCTGCGACTGTCTCTTCCTTCGCGGGTGCGGGAGCGGCCTTGATCTCGCCGAGGGAGATGAAGCCGGGTTGCTCGGCTTCCTTGAGGATCTCCTTGCGGTAGAGCTTGGCCATCCTGGCGTTCTCGGCGTCCTGCTTGATCTTCGCGTCGCGTGCCCGGATCTTCTCTTCGCGGGCGTTCTTGGCGATGCCGGACTTCTCGAACGTGTCGTTGGCTGCCGAGTTGACGTGGGCATCGTTCAGAACCAGGTCGTACTTCTCCTGCTTCTCGAGACCGACCTTCTTACCGCCGGCGAAGATCTCATGACGGCCGTGCTCCTCGTACCACTTGGTGAGAGTCGCAGTCATGTGCATCTTCTCGATGATGTTTCTCCAGCCCACGCCGGTGTTGTAGGCGCAGAAGCTGATCTCGCCTTCCTGCGTGGCGTAGGGGATGATGCACTGCTCGGTGCGGCGGAAGTCGTAGTTGAACAGGTCCTGGAACCACATGCCAGCGATGAAAAGGAAGTTCCAGCGGTCTGCGCGGCGCTTCTCGATATCGGCCATGGTGCGGTCGCCGGTTACCTTGCCGTAGTTGCGGCCGGTAGCGCCGAAGCACTTGTCGAACTTCTGCAGCAGGTCGACGATCTTGAAGTGCGTAGGAGCGTTCGAGGGATTGTAGTTGCGAAGCAGCGCAAGCGACACACCGACGATGGAGAGGAACTTGCCGCGAGCCGCATCGTTGATGCGGGCGACGTCCTTCGCAAGCTGAACGGCATCGAGGAACGCAGTAACCGGAACAGCTTCCTTGGTCTCCTTGTCGATCATCAGCGCCATGCCGATACCGCAGTTCGGGTGGCAACCGCAGGAGAGCTGGCCCCAGTCGTGATCCGGTCCGTGGACCAGGTCGGCCCAGTCGGAGAAGGTGGACATGAAGGAGATCGGGAACCAGTCGCGGGTGCTCTCACCGAGGCCGGTCTGGTTGCGGACGTCGTGCGCGAGGTGCGACAGCGTGTAACGCTGCGCCATGCGGCGCTCGTCCGAGACCTCTTCGTCACGGCCGGTAAAGGACACGGGCTGGAAGGAGAGGAAGTTGATCTTTTTAGGGTTGTCGAGGGCGAACTCGATGATGCGGCCAACCTGCTCGTTGTTGATGCCGTTGATGATGCAGGTGACGGGAACGATGTCGACACCGGCCTCATGCAGGTTGTGGATGGCCTGCAGCTTGACGTCGAACGAGTTGCCGACCTTGCGGTGCGAGTTGGCAGCGTTGCCGATGCCGTCGAACTGGAGGTAAGCGTAACGGAGACCGGCTTCAGCGGCAGCCTTGGCGAACTCCTTCGACTTCGCGAACTCGATGCCATTGGTCGCGGCCTGGACGGAGTTGTAACCAACCTTGCGCGCATAGGCGACGGCGTCGAGGAAGTAAGGGCTCAGCGTGGGCTCGCCACCCGAGAACTGGACCGACATCTGACGACGCGGCTTGATGGTGATCGCGTTGTCGAGCATGGTCTTGATCTCGTCCCAGGTGAGTTCGTGCACGAAGCCGACCTGGTTGGCGTCCATGAAGCATGGATCGCACATCATGTTGCAACGGTTGGTCAGGTCGATGGTGAGCACTGACCCACGACCGTGGGTCACAGTGGACGTCCCGTGGTTGTGGAGCTTCTCATCATTGTGGGCGCGGATGTCGCGGCCCGGGAAGACGTCTTCGAGGTGCTTCATCATCGGCGGATCGATGGACATGACGTCTTCGAAGTGGCCGTGGATCGGGCAGTCCTTCACCATCAGGATCTGACCGTCGCGCTCAATGATCTGGGCCTTGATCTCGCCCACCTTCTCGTTCAGCAGGATCTCGTGGGGCAGCTTGCCATCCACGATCTGCTGGCGGATCTCAGGAACGCAGCGCGGGCAGAGCGAATCAGTCGTGCGCGGCCATCCCAGGGGGGGCTTCTCTTTCTGGTAGGACTTCAGGAGGGGCTTGTCGCTCCACTTCGGGGTGAAGCTGGCATTTGGGGAGATCGAGTTCAGTTTGTCGAACACGGCCCAAGCCGCCTTAGCACCATATGTGAGGGCCTTCTCGGCCAACTTCGCTGACTTTGCCATAAACTTTTTTCTTCTCCTGATTCCGTCTAAAACCTGAATAGCGACTTCCGAAGCTTATTCGGCTTAGGGCCACTTCAAAAGTGAACGTCTTGATTCACGCCTCTGTCATCTTCCTTCGTAAGTAGAAGAGAAGCAAGGGCTGAACACCATTTAAGAGTACTCAGAGGGGAGGGTGGATCGAAGCTAACGCAAGCGAACTGCGAAATTTTGCATTGAATGGGGAAGATGCAGGCCTGAGCAGAACGGCAGAAAAGGGTGCAGAATTTGATTCCTCGCATTCGAATGACTACATAGCGCCATTCCCAGAGACCGCAATGTTATTCAGAATCTGCTGAACGAAGATGATGCGTACGTGGATGTGCTTGGCGACGTCCGGCAGAAATTCGTTGACCAGGTTATTGACGGGGTCGAGAGCGTAGCCGGTCAGGATACGTTTGGTGGTCGAGGCTCCGTCGCTCTCGATTCCCGGAGCGTAGAGATTGCCGATCTCGGCCACGAAGGGATAGGCGGCCAGAACGCCATAGTTCGGAATCGTTTTTCCGGTATCGCTGCGGGAGACATAGCTGCGGGTTACGGAGTACAGTATCCGTTTGCCGAGTGGTTTATGGGGCATCCGGTAGTAGCGGGGGTCCTGGTGGGTCAGCGCAGGAACTGCGAAGGTCCCAAAGAACTCGGCGGTGGCGTTCTGGAGAAGGCTGACTCCGGCGAGCTCGGCGAAACCTTTGATGCCCGGCCCGTAGGCGGTGTGAGGGTCCACCGCGATATTGATTGCAGAGATGCCGACTATCGTCCCCAGACTGGCTGGGTCGGTCGTGTAGTGAACAGCAAGTAATCCCTTCTGCTTCCAGTTAAGCGGAATCGCGATGTTGGAGCTCAGGAATCGCTGGTAAGGATAGACTAGCTCACTGCAGCGCGGCCACGGCTGGTCGATTTTGTTGGGGTCGAAGTAGATCAGTCCGATGGAGCTGAAAAAGTTGCAGGACTGCTGATCGCGTCCGTTGGCCTTCAGGCTGGTCTTGCCAACGACGACAGCGTCCTCAAGTTGAACCCGCACTTGGCTGGGAGCATCGGGAAGCTCTACCGGCGGCGCATTGCCTGTATTCGAGGAGAGAGCGGTGCGCGGAGTCCCGGTGCTCTCAGATAGGCCGGAAGCTTCAGACGGAACGGGGACAGGGGTCTGCGCCGCGGCCAAGCAAGCCGAAAACAGGATTGCAAATGTCAGAGCCCTGAACATGTTCCGTAATGCTTCCTTCTCTGAACCTTCCAACACCCGTCGTTGAAAGGATTACTCCTCTTTTGTGATGTGAAGCCGGCGAATGACCTCGCCACCAAACTCGCTAACCAGGTAGCCCACAGCTGAGCCGCCGAGCGAGGAGGCCCAGGTTCGAGCGATCTGCGCCCCGGAAACGTTCCGTTCAGGATAGTAGGTCTGGGTCAGGGCTGCTGCTCCGGCGGTTCCGAGCATGGTGGCATAGTTGGGAATGGTCTTACCGGAATCGGTGCGTCCGATGATAGGGCGGCTCCCGGCGTACAGCGCGCGGTTGATTAATTTATGGCCCGCGCCCCGCTGGTAGTAGCGCGGATCCTGGTGGAAGACAGGCGCGAGAATAGCATCCGAGAAGATCTCCTTACTGGAGCCGAGTGCGGCCGAAGCCCCCAAGCGCTGTCCGAAGGCCTCGCTGTTCGTTCCATAGTTGGGGCTTGAGTCGATCAGGTGCGACCATCCAGCGGAAGCGACCCATCCGAGCATGCTGAACGGAGTCACCGACTCTCTGAAGCCGAGCCTGACTTTATCCATTGCAGTCTGAGGAGCCGCACTTTGGCCAGCGGGGACGAGCTTGACGAAGGGACGGACGGTCGATTGTCCCCCTGCGGCTGCAGTCTGTCCAAAGAAGGAGGAAGGCGGAGCGTCAACAGCAGAGCTGCTGGAGGAATCTGCATCTTTGAGCAGAGCGCCAGGAGAGTTTGGCAAATCGCTGGTTGAGGAAGCGACGGAGACGGGCTCAGGAGGGGTCGCGAACGCAGATGGGGTGCAAAGAAGTGGCGCCAGGGCAAGAGCAGGCAAGACGAAGCGCTGCAGGATCGAGCGAAGAGCCAAAGTTGCCATCAAGGGATTACCTTTCGAAGAAACTTACGGTCTCGCGCCTTTCTTCAGAAGGCGAATACCTCGGGCTACCTCTTATGGGCCGCGCCCTGGTAAGAAGGACGCCTGCAAAAGGAGCCACGTTGTATTCGCCGGCCGCGAATCTCCGTTGTGTCATGACGTTACCACCTCGGCACTGTCGTAGGAATAAGAGGTTTCCCCAATTGACCCCCGATTTCCTCATTTCGATAATGGACTTTGGAGACGTGTACGCATGACGAACGGGAATGAAAAGCATCCCTGGGAGGAGCGTTTGCACGGGGCCGGGGCCCGGATAGAAGAGGATGTTCGCGAGTTCATTCGCTACTTCAACGACGAAGTGGTTCCCGACCTGCGCAAGAATGGCTCGGAAGCCCTGCGGGCTGCGGCACGAGAGTTAAACCGGGTGGCCCAGCGAATGGATGAACGTGCCGGCCGTACCCCTCCTGCCGATCCGAAGGATACTCCACGACCGTGAGTCGCCACCGCTTCGCGTTCGCCGTAATGCTACCGGCGTTGACGCTGGCAGTGACCGGCTGCCACAGGAAGCATGTGCGAGCCCATCAACCTCCTCCTCCTCCGAGTTCACAAAGCAGTGGAAATTATTCGGGTCGAGACACTCATGCCTCGCGACGTACATCTCCTTCCGCCAAAGCAACTCCTGTAACACCTCCCGCTGAGCCCAATGTGCACGGCAAACCGGTGCTCGTGGAGACGGGTGTCGCCAGTTGGTATGGTCCGCCCTATGCCGGTCGTAAAGGGGCGGATGGGAAAGTCTATGACCAGAATGCGATGACTGCGGCTCACCGGACTCTCCCCCTGGGGTCGATGGTGCGGGTCACCAACCTGTCGACCAACCAGTCGGCGGTGGTCAAGATCACGGATCGCGGCCCCTTTGTGAAAGGCCGCATCATCGACCTGTCGCTGGCAGCGGCGAAGGCGACCGGCCTGTATCGCATGGGAGTAGCCAAAGTCCGGGTAGAAGCATGGACCCCGGGCCCGAGCACAGCCGCGAATGCCATACCCGGAGGTCGCTGGTGTGTTCAGGTGGGGGCATTCGATAGCGAGAAAGATGCGATCAAGCTGAAGGACCAGATGATGCGGCGTTATAGGACAGCGAAGGTGATTGAATTCCCCGGGCCTACGGGACACTGGGTGCGGATCAATCCGGCTCATCCCGATAAGGCGAATGCTGACGAAGTAGCAGCCAGCATCCATGTCTCCGGTGACGTGGAACCCTACCTTGTCCGGACCGACTGATGCAGGTCGAAGTTAGCGAATGACGCGTTTCCCTGTACGTCGTTCAAGTTCTTTGCGGAATTGGTCGGAACCACTGTGATTCCACGTGTGGGTAATGCTCACACGATTGTCTCCAAGCACGCGCGTCAT
>NZ_JAEDXW010000099.1:0-254 GCF_036877565.1 Edaphobacter sp. HDX4 | reverse complement strand
CGAGAGAGTGGTAAGGCTGCGGTCATTGTTGGTGCGAACTTCTGCATCAGCGCCGGTGAATCCGATGAGGGTGACTTTATTTGAGTACATGGTGGTAATCTCCGCTTCGTTGAATTTCCCGTATCCTCTCGGGTCACACTTGGCAAAGCCAGCGAGTGGGCCCGGCTCCCAAGTGCCAAGGAGTGCTTTCTTGGCGGGGCCCGAAAGAAGTTTGCGCGGTGTTCTTTGCCGCGGTTCTCAAACTTCTTCTGGGA
>NZ_JAEDXW010000098.1:0-254 GCF_036877565.1 Edaphobacter sp. HDX4 | reverse complement strand
ACCTGTTCCTGAGGAACGACGCTCATCCTTATCTCAGCTTCGCGGCTTTTGTATGTTCCTGTTTTGTTGGGTGTATGCGTCGATGATCGAGGCGACGAGCCCGGGGAAGCGTCCATTGATCTCGGCGAGCGCGAGGTGTTGTGCATCTCGACACCTTTGCGCTCGGCTCGAATGAGTCCGGATTCGCGAAGCACCTTGAAGTGCTGGGAGAGGGTGGACTTAGGGATGGGGCGATCGATGATGTCCTGAAACGC
>NZ_JAEDXW010000097.1:0-254 GCF_036877565.1 Edaphobacter sp. HDX4 | reverse complement strand
CGCATCGATGTAATCGTGAGAGGAAAGCTCGCGCGTCGCCTCGGCAGAGACATGTTCTATCTTCAGCGACTCCTCTTCTTTGAGCGAGGACGCCGTCGAGGGATGCAGGCGTAGCATAGCCACGATGGTTGATGGCGCAGGAAGGTCGAACTGAATGTCATACTCCGAGCGGATCAACATAGATTTTCATTCGATGCACGAAGAAGAACGACGGTTGTGCCTTCGAAGTGGGTTATAAAGCGATCATCCAAAAT
>NZ_JAEDXW010000096.1:0-254 GCF_036877565.1 Edaphobacter sp. HDX4 | reverse complement strand
GCGTGGAGACGGTAAACGCAGGACCGAATCAGATCACTCTCGCTCCCAGATCGACCCACGTGATGCAGGCTCACATTACTCTAGCGAAGATGGAGAGATAAGCCTGAAATGCTGATACTCGCATCATATCGCCTCGCCGCAGCGAACTGCTGAGAGTGGCAGGCCTCGACTTCAACGTGGAGGCCGCCGACATCGACGAGCGGATCCAGGAAGGCGAGGTTGCTGCTACTTACGTCCAGCGGCTCGCGATGGAG
>NZ_JAEDXW010000095.1:0-254 GCF_036877565.1 Edaphobacter sp. HDX4 | reverse complement strand
TGGCATCGGTCGACACCTACACGGAAGAGCGCATCCTCCAGGGGCTCGCCCGAGTGATGCAGGGCCGCACCACCATCTTCATCTCCCACCGCATCTCAACTGCCCGGAACGCCGATCAGATCGCCGTTCTGGTCGATGGCCGCATCGCGGAGTTGGGCACACACGACGAGCTCATCACCCGCAACGGCTACTACACCAGCCTCTTTGAGAAGCAGCGACTCGAGGAAGAGATCTCCGTAGCCAGCTAGAGCAGA
>NZ_JAEDXW010000094.1:0-254 GCF_036877565.1 Edaphobacter sp. HDX4 | reverse complement strand
AAGAGGTTCCGTCAAAGCACTGGCATGGCCAGCATGGACAGCGGCTGTGTCAACGTTGATCGTAGGCGCGACGGGCGCGGTAGCAGCCCTGGCGGATACGCTCTTCCCTTCGCCTTCACTGACGGCGGCCTTGGCTGCCGACTTCGCGAGCTCTGCGCCTCTGTTGGTAAGGATGAGGTGGATCCACCCGGCAGCCGCAGCGATCAGTCTCTGCTGCGTGTTGTGGCTGGCCACACGGGTACGCTCGAAGCTTA
>NZ_JAEDXW010000093.1:0-254 GCF_036877565.1 Edaphobacter sp. HDX4 | reverse complement strand
CTCGCCGGCCATTCCATTGGAACCGCGCAGGAGTCTTCCATTGGAGAAGATGCCGGTGCCGATACCCTCTGAGACGTTCACGACGACAAGATCATTGAGCCCATCGCTGTCGCCGAACCATACCTCGGACAAGACGCAGGCGTTGGCGACGTTCTCCATCTCCACACGGAGGCCGGTCGCACGATAGATCTTCGATTGGATGCTTTGCATGGGCCAACTCACGTTTGGCGCAAAGATCGGTTTCTTCTGCTTGG
>NZ_JAEDXW010000092.1:0-254 GCF_036877565.1 Edaphobacter sp. HDX4 | reverse complement strand
TTCGGAGCCACGGTGGAGATTTTGAGCGGACTGGCTGAGGGGCAGCCGGTGATTGCCAATCCTCCGGATTCTCTGACGGAGGGAGAAGAGGTCAGGGTTGTGCAGCCGGGGGATCATACGGGCGCGCCGTCAGAAGAGGCGAAGCGATGAGACGCGGCAGCACATCGAAGTTTGCCGCTCTGCTGGCGGCTCTTGCGATTGCAGGTTGCAAGGTAGGGCCGAACTACAAGGTGCCTGCGATGCCTGCGCCTCCC
>NZ_JAEDXW010000091.1:0-254 GCF_036877565.1 Edaphobacter sp. HDX4 | reverse complement strand
CAGGTCGAAGTTAGCGAATGACGCGTTTCCCTGTACGTCGTTCAAGTTCTTTGCGGAATTGGTCGGAACCACTGTGATTCCACGTGTGGGTAATGCTCACACGATTGTCTCCAAGCACGCGCGTCATGTCCCGCTCCGATGACCTGTGTGCTCATGATTTCGTCGTAGCGCATGGATTTATCTTTCCGCAGCCAGAAGCGCTGCGTCAGACCCGTCGGTGTGAAGACAATCGTTCCCGGCATCTGGAAAAGTAC
>NZ_JAEDXW010000090.1:0-254 GCF_036877565.1 Edaphobacter sp. HDX4 | reverse complement strand
TGGAGACGAGACTGATTGCGGAGTCCCGGTCAGTCGGGCCATAGGCAACGCCTCCTAGCGTAACCACACCGTTCTGTACCCCGATTGTGAAGGCGTTAAAAGCCGTAGTCCCGTAGCCGACGCGATCTAGGTAAGCTTTTCCGCCAGCTTGTTGCGTAGGGTCACGTCATCCACTGTGGGCCCTGCAACTTCAATCAAATTTTGCACTGCCCTGACATTCTTCCGATGATGAACTCTCTTATCGGCATCCTCCT
>NZ_JAEDXW010000008.1:0-187356 GCF_036877565.1 Edaphobacter sp. HDX4 | reverse complement strand
GCCTCGGCGAGTTTCTGCGCGATGCCCCAGGCGATACTGCGCTTGTTTGCGAGGCCGAAGACGACGGCGACTTTACCCTTGAGATCGATCATGATTCCAGTAGTTCTCCTCTGAAAAATTCCCTGCTAAGCATAGCAGTCTTCGGAAGATAGAGGCAGGTGATTGCTGGCAAGTCTTACGGCATGAGCGATTATCCGTTTCGACTACAGGGGCGGGAGGACGCGGGTGTTGTACTGTAGGCGACTACGTTTATCGAACGATAACTATTATCGTTTTTATAGTAAACTGATTTTGTGCAGCAGACCTCTTTGGACTTCCGCCGACTTTGCGCAGAGCACGGGATTGCCGTGACGCACCAGCGCCAGGTTCTTTATGAGGTGATGCAGGGGATGGAGGGCCATCCGAGTCCGGAAGAGGTCTTTGCCCAGGTGAAGGAGAAGGTTCCAGCAATCTCCCTGGCCACGGTTTACAAGAACATCCACCTGTTTGTAGAGAGTGGAATCTTTCGCAAGATGAGCGTGCATCACGGTTCAGTGCGTGTTGAGATGAATAGCGAGGAGCACCATCACATGGTGTGCTCGCGGTGCAAGGCTATCAGTGACATCGGGGAAGAGGAGCTGGGGCTGTCGCCAAGGCGTCATCGGCTTCCGGACGGGTTCCTGGTGGAGCGGTATGCAGTGGATGTAATTGGCCTGTGCGCGAAATGCCAGCAGGCTGCAAGTTGATGGCTCTCTACGACGAAGCCTCGTCTTAGAGGCGACGTATGTTCGAGGATCTGGTGTGGGCGAGAAGATGGTCCGTATCGACAAGCAGTGAGTTGGTTCGAGGCGTGATCTTCGACTAAGTACCTGATATCTGAGTCAGCTAACTGCCCTGATGGAAGCCCTTTGGGGGGCTCTCAAGGCAGCGTCGTTTATTGGCATAAGTGACTGAAACAAATAACCTTAAGTGCTTCACGGCGTCTGTATTTTTTGCTAAGATCAGACATGCGGCTCAATCGTGATTTATAGAGTCACGAACTCGAAAAAATTTATAACTACCAACCCTGAGAGGACTTACTGAATGCTTCAAATTGGAGAGAAGTTTCCTGATTTCGAACTGACTGCAACTGTGTCGACCGAGAAGGATGAGGCGAAGGCATTTAAGACGATTACGGGTGACACGTATTCTGGAAAGTGGAAGCTCTACTTCTTCTGGCCGAAGGACTTTACCTTCGTATGCCCGACTGAGATTGCCGCCTTCGGAAGATTGAACGGAGAGTTCGCTGATCGCGACTGTCAGATTCTTGGAGCGAGCACCGACAATGAATACGTGCATGCGGCGTGGCGCACGCACCATGCTGACCTGAAGGACCTTCCGTTCCCGATGCTGTCCGATATCAAGCGCGACCTTTCGGGGCAGCTTGGAATCCTGGATGAGAAGGCTGGTGTGGCGCAGCGTGCAACATTCCTGGTGGACCCTGACAACATTGTCCGCTTCATCTATGTGACAGACCTGTCGGTGGGCCGCAATCCGCAGGAGGTTCTGCGAGTTCTGGATGCGCTGCAGACAGACGAGCTGTGCCCCTGCAACTGGCAGAAGGGCGAAGCAACGATCAGCTAACCGCATCTGTGGAAGATGGCGGCGCGGATGCAGATGCATCCGCGCCTTTAGCTGAAGGAGGAGGAAAGAACATGACGATGGAAGATCTGATTGGTGGTCTGCCGACCTATGCGAAGGATATGAAGTTGAACTACTCCTCGCTGGTGAAGCAGAACACGGAACTCACGCCCCAGCAGCTATGGGGAAGCGTGGTGGCCTCGGCCATCGCCACGCGAAATCCTGAGCTGACCGCAGCGGCCATTGGTGAAGCGGAGGCTGCAGGACTGGCACCTGACGTCCTGGATGCAGTGAAGGCTGCCTCAGCGATTATGGGGATGAACAATATTTACTACCGTTTTCACCACCTGACTTCGAATGAGAAGTATGCAACGCTTCCGGCGCGGCTGAGAATGAATGCGCTGCGTGGACACAAGGTCGACGCGCTTGACTTCGAGCTGTGGTGCCTGGTGGTGAGTGCGGTAAACGCCTGTGAGAAGTGCGTGGACTCGCATGAACGCGTTCTTCGGGAGAAGGGTGCTACCGAGGAGCTGATCAACGCCGCAATCCGTGTGACGGCGGTCATCCATGCCATTGGCGTGGTGCTCGACTCGGAGAAAGCCGCCCCGACCCCAGCTGCGGCTGTTGCGTAACGATCCAATGTAAGTGATCTGAAGATACGAGGCGCGGACTTAGTTCCGCGCCTCTTTCTTTGCTAGTGCTGCACCTCAGGCGGATTCAGCTTCGGATTTTCACCTTGATTCCACTCTGGTTTGAAGTCGGAGTCGGCGAGCCATCGGATGGGCGCGACCATCGATCCGATGGCATGGATCATGTGCGGGAAGTTGATGGTCCTGATCTCGTCCGAGGGCTTGTGATAGTCGTGGTGGAGCCCGAAGCTGGAGACGGTCTGGGCGATTATGCCCTGCCGTGCGAGAGCGTAGTTGTCGGAACGCTGAAAGAAGAGTTGCTTAGGATGCGGATCGTTGACGAGATGCGCGCCATGACGGGCGAGTTCAGGACCAAGATTTGAGCGGCTGAAACCGGTTAGCCAGAGAGTGCCTGCAGGAACTGCAGGATCTGGACGACCGATCATCTCAAATTCGAGATTGGCCACGATCTGCGAGAGCGGGACAGGAGGATGGGCGAGGAAGGCGCGATTGCCAAAACCTCCGATCTCTTCGGATCCGAAGAGGGCAAAGACGATTGTGCGTTCTGGGCGCTTGCCTGTAGCCAAGATGTGGGCCAGGGTGAGTACGGCTGTGGTTCCGGACGCGTCATCGTCTGCCCCGTTGTAGATAGCATCGCCCTTCGCGTCGAGAGCTACGCCGAGGTGGTCGAGGTGAGCGGTAAGCAGGATGGTCTCGTCGGGATGAGAAGTGCCGGGGAGGACGCCGATGGCATTCCAGGTTTCGGTGCGGGGTGTGTTTTCGAACTTGGCAAGCCGCTGTTGCATTCGCGATGGAAGCGGGTTGGGAAGAGCAGCTTTCTGCAGATAGGAACCCTGCTCACCTCCGGGTCTGAGCCCCAGAGCCTCGAATTGGGAGGCGGCAAAGAGAGCTGCGATGTGCTCGTCGCGCGTTGCTGAGCCTCGGCCGTGCAGCTCGTCATCAGCAAGGAAGTCCATATCTGCACGGACGTTGTGAGCCAGCGAAGAGGAATCGGGTGCCATTTCTTTGTCTGGCGAGTCGAAGGAGTGAGCCGTACCCTGTCCGGCAACTACAGCAAAGTACAGAAAGGTCGCCGCAAGGCGGGAATACCTAAGTTTATCGGCGGGCATGCCGGCGATTATAGATGAGGGTATTGTTGAACAAGCGGCATGCTGAAGATCGGATTCGGAATGGAACGAGCAAGACAGCTGTACCCGGGTTTCCGGGCATTGGTTTCTGTAGCGATACTGGCTTTGACTGGTTGCGGCGATTTCTTTGTTCCACCTGATAACAGCGGGGGCGGTGGGGGCGGAACCGGAACTGCGCGAGTTTATGTCGCGAATGCAACGACTGGTTCTATCTCGGGCTTTACGATCGGAACAGACAAACTGACCGCGGTCCCGAATTCGCCGGTGAGCCTGGGGTTTGCACCTTTGGCGGTAGTCGTTTCTCCGAACAACGCCTACCTGTACGTGGCGAGTTCAAGCTCGATCAGCGTTTACGCCATCAATTCCGACGGCTCACTGACCGCAAAGCAGAACGGTGCGGTGATCTCTGTGGCTTCTTTGGATATCTCTCCCGATGGACAATGGCTCTTCGGGCTCGACCGGAATCAGAACGCCCTCGACGAGTTTAAGATTGACACCTCCTCCGGAGGCATCACGCCCTTCGCGACCCCGGGATATGACGCGTTGACGGGAACGATTCTTCCGGCGGCGGTTAAGGTTTCTCCGCTGGGCAACCTGGTCTTTTGCGCACTGGGAACGGGCGGCGAACGTGTGTTTACGCTGGATACAACGTCAGGAAGTTTGAGCTATTCCCAAGGACTGGCCCTAGGCGTCTCCACCACGAGCGATAATGCTCTCGCTGTCGACAGCACAGGCTCGTATCTCTACGTTGCTCGCAGCGGAACGAACGGAGGACTCGCGGTTTACACGATAGGAGCAGGCGGTGCTTTGAATTCCATCGCGGGATCGCCGTTCGCCGCCGGCGAGAGACCGTCCAGCGTGACGCTGGATAAGACCGGGAAGTATATCTACGTCGCCAACAGGACTGACAGCACGGTGTCTGGATACTCGATTGGAACAGGGTCAGCCTTGACGGCGATCTCTGGTTCACCCTTCGGAAGTGGCCAGCAGGTGAATGCGCTGGGAATCGATCCGGGAGGGAAGTATCTGCTGGCAGGAGCGAACAATGGAGGGCCGGATCTTTCGATGTACGGCTTCGATGCGACGACTGCGGGGAAGCTGAACCTGTCGACCAGCATAGCCACCGATACCGATCCAGCCGGGGTGACAGCGATAGCGGTTACCCACTAGACCGGGGTACTTGAACTGGTAACAGCTTCCAATTTGACGACTCGATCGGGAGGATGTGGAGGCGCACCTCGGTAATATGGATGGGTATCGCCTTAAAGGCGTTGGGAGTTTGAGGATTATCGTTTCACTTTTCACACAGACCGGTGGGCGGCAACTACGTGCTTGTCGCGTGTGGTCACGATACCTAGTTCTGAGTAGTTGTCTTTTGGTGGCTTTGAGTGGCTGTTCGAGGCTGCGTCCCAAACCCGCGACGGAGTACGTGTATGTGACCTCGAAGCAGACGTTTCTGCGGGATCGTGTAGCTGCGGTCTCGAATCGCACCGCCACTGTGGAGAATGGGGACAAACTCGAGGTTCTGGAGAAGAACCGCCGGTTCTTCAAGGTGAAGACAGACAAGGGAGAACAGGGGTGGATCGATGATCGAGCCGTCGCTACTCAGGATGTCTTCAGTGAGTTTTCCTCTCTCAAGCAGGAGCACGAAAAGGACCCGGTGATTGCAGGTGGAGTCGTCCGTGACGATGTCTACCTGCATACCAAGCCGGGACGCGAAGCGGACAAGCTGTTTCGTCTTATGGAAGGCGAGAAGCTCAAACTGCTGCGCCGAGCGACGTTGCCACGGCCTGCGACTCCCGGGCAGCGTCTCGCGAGACCGTCGACAGCGCCGAAGACGACGACTGGAGTGGAGGAGGGCCCTCCTCCTCAGGTGATGGAAGACTGGTGGCTCGTGCGGGATTCAAAGGGGCAGACGGGGTGGCTCTACAGCCGCATGATGGATGTTGACGCGCCGGATGCAATCATGCGGTACTCCGAAGGCCAGCGGATTGTCGGTGCGTATGTGTTGACAAAGGTGAATGATCCGGAAGCCCCGCAAGACGATAAGAGCGTTCCGGTCTACCTCACGGTCCTAAGCCCGTATAAGGCTGGGCTTCCTTACGATTTCGACCAGGTTAGAGTGTTTACCTGGAATGTGAAGAAGCACCGCTACGAGACGGGGTTCCGGGAGCGAAACATCGAGGGATATCTCCCGGTGGAGATAGGAATGGCCCGTGATCCCTACGGGAAGGCACCAGCTTCGATGGCTGAGGCTCCAACATTCAGTTATCGAGTTCTGGCCGCGGATGCTCCCCCGGTGATACCGGATCCGGTGACCGGCTCTATTGTCCCCACAAAGACGAATCTGAAGACATATCGCCTTGAGGGAAACCTGGTCAGGCGAATTGTCCAGCCGGGAACAGAGGCGCCGATGGATGCTCATCCCATGCCCGTCGCAGAGAAAAAGAAGAGGGCAGCGACTGCGAAGAGCCGACGGCGACGCTGAAAATTGCCTCGGCTGCTTCTGCAATCCTTTGCAACGTCTTCTGTATGTGGGTCGGCTAGCGGACTTAGCTATAGAAAGCGCGGATGGCTTCTACGACGGTCTCCTGCTCATCCCGGCGGAGTTCGGGGAAGATAGGAAGAGCGAGAACCTCATTTGCTGCCCTTTCGCTGGAGGGGAAGTCTCCGGAGTTATACCCCAGTTTTGCCAGGCTGGTCTGAAGATGCAGCGGCAGGGGGTAGTAGATCTCTGTCCCGATACGGCGGTCGGCCAAATACTGTCGCAGTTGATCGCGGCGTGGCGCGCGAATCACGTACTGATGGAAGACATGAGTGGCGCGGGCATCCACAAAAGGCAGCACGATCCCGCTGTCGACGTCAGAAGAGGCGAGGCCGGTCTTCGTGAAGAGCTCGTTATATCCACTTGCGATCTGCCGCCGTTGTTCATTCCATTGCGGAAGGTAGCGCAGCTTTACCTCGAGGACGGCAGCCTGGAGCGAGTCCAGACGCGAGTTCCAGCCAACTTCATCGTGATAGTAGCGGCGGCGCATTCCGTGAGCACGGAGCACTCGTGCGTGTTCCTCGAACTCGGCTGAATCTGTAGTCACCAGTCCAGCGTCGCCAAAGGCGCTGAGATTTTTGGTGGGATAGAAGCTGAAAGCGGCGAGATCGCCCAAGCTGCCGGCGGGCTGGTTGCGCCATTCTGCTCCGAAGGCCTGGGCGGCGTCTTCAATCAGCAAAAAGCCGTATCGCTGCTGAAGCTCCCGGAAGGAGTCCCAGTCGGCGCACTGGCCATAAAGATGGACCGGCATGACCGCTTTGATCTTGGCTCCAGGGTTGGAAGTAATGACGTTCTCGACCGCTTGAGGAGACAGGTTGAAGGTAAGCGGATCGATATCGGCGAGCAGTGGTTGGGCTTCACAACGCAGGATGGCACTGACAGAGGCAAAGAAGCTAAAGGGAGTTGTGATAACGACATCGCCGGGGCCGATGTTCGCAGCGGCAAGGCTTAGCCAGAGAGCATCGGTTCCGCTGGCGCAGCCAATCGCGTGAGGTACACCGCAGGCCTGAGCGGCTGCACTCTCAAAAGATGCAACGGGAGGTCCGAGGATGAATTGCTGTGAATCACAGACCTGTTCGATGGCGGCGAGGACTTCTTCGCGGATGGCGGCATATTGCCGGGAGAAGTCCAGCATCGGAACGGGTTGAAGAGTTTCGGTCGCCACTCATCCATGGTAAATCGTTGGCAGGGCGAAGAGTCCCGGGGGGAGTTTGTTGCGTCTAACACTCATGAAGAGCATGCCGCTTCGTGTTGAAGTGCACCGCGAGTTGAAAAATGCGGTGGATGCTCGTATCGTGGAACCTCTTGGCTTCAGATTCAGCAGAGCGGCTGTCTGCGCGTTCCACTGAAGGGCTTGAAGTTTGGCGGAATCTTTAATTATCTGGAAATCTACAGTTAAGGAGATCGGCACCATGGACTCAAAGCCGGCACAGAATATTCAGGATACTTTTCTCAACACTGTCCGCAAGGACAAGAGCCCGATCACGATCTATCTCGTGAGCGGGGTAAAGCTCACTGGAAAGATCCGCTCATTCGATAAGTACTCGGTTCTTCTGGAAAACAACAGTCAGGAACAACTGATCTTCAAACATGCGATCTCCACGGTTGTCAGCGGTCGTATGGGAGGCGGTCATGGAGAACCCAAGGCAGACCTTCGAACCTCGTCCGCTTCTTCGCAGTCTGCGCCAGTAGGAAGTGCTGCTGCGGCGCCGTCTTCGAATGTCGCCGAGGTGGCAGGCGCGCCATCCGCACGCTGAACCGGTCTCCCCGGCGAGCCTCAAGGGCTCTCATGGATAACTTCATGAAGGTTCCTGGAGGAACCTGGTGAATACATCGAAGTTGAGTGGGAATGATCTTGCGGGGGCCCAAGCGGCCCCGGCGAGAGCGAAGACGCACATCATCAACGAGAGCGGTTCCGAGCGGGCGGTTCTGATTGCGGTGGAGTTTACTGCACAGCGACGGCGACTGACGAATCAGGCAAGTCAGGCCCGTAAGGCGGCTACCCTCCAATCTGCCATGCTGGAGTCCGGAACAGACTCTGCGCTTTCTTTCGTGGAAGAGGCTATGGTCCAGAAGCCGTCCCCCGCCCGAGATCAAGAGTTGGACTTTGATGCTTCTCTGGCGGAGTTCCAGGAACTTACCCGAAGCGCTGGCGCTGAGATTGCCGCTACGCTGATTCAGCGCCGCGCACGGCCCGATCCGGCTACGCTGGTTGGCCAGGGCAAGCTGGAGGAGATTGCGGGCGTAGTGGCGTCGGTCAACGCCGATCTGGTCCTCTTTGACCATGACCTCACGCCTTCGCAGATGCGAAATCTGGAAGCGAAGCTGGGGACCCGAGTCATCGACCGGACCCAACTCATTCTGGATATCTTTGCCCGTCATGCTCGTACCCGGGAAGGCCAGCTGCAGGTGGAACTGGCGCAGCTGGAGTATCAACTGCCTCGTCTGGCCGGCAGGGGCAAAACGATGAGTCAGCTCGGTGGTGGAATCGGGACCCGTGGGCCGGGTGAAACCCAGCTGGAGACGGACCGGCGCAAGATTGGGCTCCGGATCCATCACGTCAAGGAACAACTGGAGTCGGTCCGACGTATCCGGAGGCAGCAACGGCAACGGCGCGAAGCCGTACCGGTGCCTGTGGTTGCGTTAGTGGGTTACACCAATGCGGGAAAGAGCACCCTATTTAATGCTTTGACAGAGGCAGGTGTGCTGGAGTCGTCAAGAATGTTCGCGACGCTGGACCCGAAGCTGAAACAGCTGCAGCTGCCATCGAGACGTAAGATCCTCCTCTCTGACACGGTAGGGTTTATCCGGAACCTGCCGCACACACTGGTAACCAGCTTCCGGGCGACGCTGGAAGAGGTTGAGCGGGCAGAGATTCTGTTGCACGTTCGGGACGCCTCCAGCCCGATGCTTGAGGAGCAAAAGATAGAAGTGGAAAAGGTTCTGGGCGAACTGCAGGTAGGCGATAAGCCAATCGTGGAAGTTATGAATAAGATCGACCTGCTACCTCCCGACGAGCGCGAGATGTGGTCCCGGCCCGGAAGGGTGGGAGTTTCTGCGCTGACCGGCGATGGGATAGACAATCTGTTGCAGGAGATCGATGAACACCTTGTGATCGACCCGATGATGGAGGCTCGATTCCGGCTTCCGCAGTCGGAGGGTGGAATCCTTGCCGCACTTGAGGGCGGAGCGATTGTGAATGAGAAGCGCTTCGAGGGCAATCTCGTGTATCTCCGGGCTAACGGGCCGGCCTCACTGTTGAACCGGTACCGCCGATTTCAAGCGGAGGCCAAGTCGAGGTGAGGGCGCCGATAAAGCGCATTTAACTAGCATAGGCCGCCTGATGGGGAGCGGAGGTGGTGTCCCCTGTCACGCGACCTATGTGACCCAGATAATAGGGTCCGGGTGGTACCTAAAGTTTACGGTTTTTACCGGGGAAGTCAAAGGGTGTTGAGGGAGAGAATTAGAGGTTCGATGAGCGCCCAACTGTTCGGTTATCGGAATATTCCTGTTTGACACTCCGCTAAACGCTTTGCTAAAACTAGATGTACCGCAGTCTGCACAACAGGCCCAACCTGTAACGCTTCGAACAAACTATGCTTGCCGGAATGGCTCAGTAAAGAAGACACTCGGAGCGGTCGCAAACCGAATCCCTACATGGAACAGATACTCAACCAACTCGGTGGACTTGTGCTCGGCGCTGTGCCGACGATGGTTCTTTTTATCCTTCTGGTGATCGCATATGGTCTGCTCGTTCGGCGACCGCTTGATCGCATTCTGGCTGAGCGCCATGCGCGTACTGCCGGAGCAATGGAGCAGGCCAAGGGCGCAATCGCCGCCGCTGAGGCCGAGACGGGCGCCTACGAGGAGAAGCTTCGCAGGGCGAAGACAGATCTCTTCGAGGCAAGGGAGCAGCGTCTGAAGCAGTGGGCTGCAGAGCGCGAAGCCGCCCTCGATCAGGTGCGACAGCTTTCGCAGCAGCGTGTAAGCTCTGCGCGACAGGATATCGAGCAGAGTGTGGCTGACGCGAGGACGCAGATTGAGATTGCAAGTTCTGATCTTACGGCGCGCGTGCTTGCCGCTGTGCTTCCCTCCAAGGTTGCGAGTATAGAGGTTGCGCAATGAAGAGCCCCGGGGTTGCATTGAAGGCCACTCTTCCGATCGGTGTTCTGGCGCTCTTGCTGGCCGGACCGATGCCCCGTCTGCACGCGCTTGAGGCTGCGCCTGTCGTTGCGGCTCCTCAAAGTGCTGGCGAAGCTGCTCAAGGTGTCGGCGAGGCTTCTCCTGGACATCGGGAAACACAGAAGCAGGAAGAGCATAGCGATGAAGAGGTATTTCGTCACTCTGCAGCGGTGAAGTCGCTGGGGGCGAAGTTTGGCCTCGACGCGGAGCAGGCGGCTACGGCTTTCAGCGTGGTGAACTTCGCAGTTCTGGCGCTTTTCGTGGGGTGGTTCCTGCTGAAGGCCCTGCCAAAGACCTTTCGCAACCGCAATGCCGCTCTCGAAAAGCATCTCGTAGAGGCTCGCGCAGCAAGCGCGGAGGCGACCAGCCGGCTCGGCAGTGTCGAGGCTCGTCTGTCCAAGCTGGACGAGCAGATCGCAACGATGCGAGCGCAGGCTGAGAAGGATGCCCAGATCGAAGAGCAGCGCATGAAGGCCTCTGTCGAAGAGGAGAAGCAGAAGATTCTGGCTGCAGCCGAGCAGGACATTGCGGCGGCGAGCGCCCAGGCGCGGCGGCAGATTCAGCAGTATGCCGCGGATCTTGCGATCGATCAGGCGGCGAAGAAGCTGGTTGTTTCTGCGGAGACAGACCGGGTTCTTGTACAGGAATTTGCTCGTCGCCTTGGAGCGGACACTGAGGGAGGCCGTAATTAAATGTCGGTGATTGCCCTTCGTTACGCACATGCATTTGCCTCGGTTGTCGCATCTCAGAAGTTGGACGCGGAGGCGGCGCAACAGCAGCTTCGAGACTTCCGGGAGACCTACCGTGGAAGCCGAGAACTGCGCGAAGTTATGGAAGATCCGGCAATTCCGCGTGAGCAGAAGCTGAAGGTCCTTGACGCGATTGCAGGCAGGATCGGGATGGTTCCGCAGGTCCGGAATTTTATCGCGGTCATTATGGATCATGACCGGCTCGGCGATCTTGGCGAGATTCTGGACGAGTATCATGCGGTAGCTGATGAAGATGCCGGCCTTTCGGAGGCGGAGATCGTCAGTGCGCACGCATTGAGCGAAGAGGATCGAGCCTCGCTGGAGACTCAGGTTGCCAAGCTGGCAGGTGGCAGGATTCGGGCGACCTATCGAGAAGATCCGTCGTTGCTGGGCGGAGCGGTTGTGAAGATCGGATCGACGGTTTACGACGGTTCCATTCGGGCGCAGCTGGAGCGATTGAAGCAGAGCCTGGTCAGCGCGCAGTAAACGAACGCTTTACGAAAAGAATTGATACGAGGCGAGTAGAAGGTATACATGGCACAGATCAATGCAGGTGAGATAACAGAGCTGCTTCGCCAGCAGATCGAAAATTACGAGCAGAAGATTCAGATCGATGAGGTCGGTACGATCATCTCGCTCGGCGACGGTATTGCACGCGTTCACGGTCTGGATAAGGTAATGGCCGGCGAGCTCATCGACTTCCCCCATGGCGTGGCAGGACTGGCGATGAACCTGGATGAAGATCAGGTCGGTGCTGTGCTTCTGGGTGATTATACGGAGCTGAAGGAAGGCGACCAGGTCAAGCGAACCGGACGCATCATGTCGGTTCCAGTGGGTGAGGCAATGATCGGCCGCGTCGTGAACGCGCTCGGTCAGCCGATCGACGACAAGGGCCCCATCAACACCAGCGAGTTTCTTCCGGTCGAGCGCCTGGCTCCCGGTGTTATCGCGCGCCAATCGGTGCGGGAGCCGATGGCTACCGGTATCAAAGCAATCGACACCATGATTCCGATCGGCCGCGGTCAGCGCGAGTTGCTGATCGGTGACCGCCAGACGGGTAAAACCGCGATCGCTCTCGACACGATCATCAATTCGGCGAAGAACAATCTTATCTGCATCTACTGCGCCATCGGCCAGAAGCGATCTTCTGTCGCCCAGGTGGTGCAGACGCTTGAAGAGAACGGTGCGATGCCCTATACGATCGTGGTGGCGGCGACCGCATCTGAACCTGCTCCGATGCAGTATCTTGCTCCTTTTGCGGCGACCGCGATCGGCGAGTACTTCCGCGACAACGGCAAGCACGCTTTGGTGATCTATGACGATCTCTCCAAGCATGCAGCGTCCTACCGCGAGATCTCTCTTCTGCTGCGCCGTCCGCCAGGCCGCGAGGCATATCCCGGCGACGTCTTCTATCTTCACTCCCGTCTGCTGGAGCGCAGCTCGAAGCTCTCCGATGAACTGGGTGGAGGCAGCCTCACTGCCCTCCCGATCATCGAGACGCAGGCAGGAGACGTGTCGGCATATATCCCGACGAACGTCATCTCGATCACGGACGGGCAGATCTTCCTTGAGACCGACCTCTTCAACTCCGGCGTTCGTCCCGCTGTCAACGTAGGTCTGTCAGTTTCGCGTGTCGGATTCGCGGCAGCGGTCAAGGCGACCAAGCAAGTGGGCTCTACCCTGAAGCTCGACCTCGCGCAGTATCGTGAGCTCGCAGCGTTTGCGCAGTTCGGATCGGACCTTGATCCGGTGACCCAGCGCCAGCTGAATCGCGGGCAGAGGCTTACGGAGCTGCTTAAGCAGCCGCAGTTCAAGCCGCTTTCGTTCGAGAAGCAGGTTGCAATCATCTTCGCGGGCGTCAACGGCCTCCTGGACGATGTTGCAGTTCCAGACCTGCGGGCATTCGAAGACGGTCTCTACCCTTATCTCGAGTCGGGTTCGAACGTGCTTGGGGATATCGCCACCAAGAAGGCGATCGATGATGATCTCAAGGGCCGTTTGACGGCCGCGATCAACGAGTATAAGGCGACCTTCCTGGCTCAGCGCAAGGAGAAAGAGACGGCTCAGGCCAAGTAGACCATGGCAAACGTACTCGATCTACGGCGTCGCATCCGCAGCGTGAAGAACACGCGGCAGATTACCAAAGCCATGAAGATGGTCTCCGCGGCTAAACTGCGTCGTGCGCAGGAGCGTGCGCTGCAGGCGCGGCCCTATGCACAGATGATCTCCAGCGTATTGGAGTCGCTTGTGCGCCGCTCGGATCTTTATAGCGAGGAGACAGGGGACGTTCGTCACCCTCTGCTGGTAGAACGCGAAGAGAAGAATGTCCTGGTCGTCGTTATCGCCGGTGACAAAGGCTTCGCGGGTGCTTTCAACTCGAATATCACCAAGGCGGCTCATGCATTTATCAATGGGCGCCGTTCGCAGGGTCAGAACATCGATATCGAGCCCATTGGACGCAAGGCTCGCGATCTTATAGGCAAGCGCTATCCGGCAGCGGTGTACGAGAAGAAGGAAGAGCACTACGACAATGATCTTGCAACGCACTATGAGGTAATCCGCCATCGTGCAGCGCAGATCGAAGTGACGGGTGACCATCCAACCCTGTTGAATAAGGTTGATATCAACGATGTCAGTTGCATGGCTCACTCTATCGTAGAGAGGTACACCAGAGCTGAGATTGACTCTGTCTACATCGTCTATAACGAGTTCAAGTCGGTAATTGCGCAGCGCGTCGTGGTTGAGAAGCTGCTTCCGATTCGCAAGCTGGGATCGCACGAGATCACGGTAGCCGAAGAGATGACCGAGGAGCAGAAGGAGGCGGCGGCTCACGCTGCTCGGACCTCCGGTGTAAGCCTCACTGTGCCTGAAGAGACGATGGTCGAGTCGGAAGCCAAGAAGTTCGGCACCGCTGAGGTTGACTATATCTTCGATCAGACGCCGGAGAAGCTTTTCCGGCACCTGATGCCGAAGTACGTGACTACCCAGATCTTTCACGCCCTGCTGGAGTCGGTTGCTGCGGAGCATGCGGCACGTATGACGGCCATGGATTCGGCGACGAACAATGCTGGTGACATGATCGATGCGCTCTCCCTCGAGATGAACCGAGTGCGTCAGGCAGCGATTACGAAGGAAATTATTGAGATCGTGAGCGGAGCGGCCGCTCTCTAGAGAAAGAGACCTATGGCAGAGAATATTGGAAAAGTGATTTCGATCAGCGGCCCTGCCGTTGACATTCAATTCGAAGAATCCAGGATGCCGGCCATTTATCAGGCCGTGCGTATCGTCAGCGAAGGTTTTTACGTTCCCGAGCCCAAGGATGTTGTCGTCGAAGTGCAGCAGCACCTCGGTGAGGGCCGCGTGCGCTGCATCGCGATGACGGCGACCGAAGGTCTGGTCCGCGGAATGAAGGCGATCGATACTGGTGCTCCGATCTCCGTTCCTGTGGGCCGCGAGACGCTGGGTCGTGTTCTGAATGTGCTGGGAGAGCCTGTAGACGAACTGGGCCCCGTGCACGCAAAGAAGTATCTTCCGATCCATCGCCAGGCTCCCGCATTCGATGAGCAGTCGACCAGCGAAGAGATGTTCGAGACCGGCATCAAGGTCATCGACCTGATTCAGCCCTTCTTGAAGGGCGGAAAGATTGGTCTCTTCGGTGGTGCTGGTGTCGGTAAGACCGTCGTCATTCAAGAGCTGATCAACAACGTTGCCTCCAAGCACGGTGGTTTCTCTGTATTCGCTGGCGTGGGTGAGCGTACGCGTGAGGGAAATGACCTCTGGCACGAGTTCCAGGAGTCAGGCGTTATCGATCCCAGAGACTATACGAAGTCCAAAGCAGCACTGATCTACGGCCAGATGACCGAGCCGCCAGGAGCGCGTCTGCGTGTTGCTCTGACCGGTTTGACTGTCGCCGAGAACTTCCGTGACGAGGAGGGTGCCGATACGCTTCTGTTTATCGACAACATCTTCCGGTTTACGCAGGCGGGCTCTGAGGTCTCCACGCTGTTGGGCCGTATGCCTTCGGCCGTGGGTTACCAGCCAAACTTGGCTACGGAGATGGGACAGCTGCAGGAGCGCATCACCTCGACGAAGAAGGGCTCGGTGACCTCGGTACAGGCAGTGTACGTACCCGCCGACGACCTTACGGACCCGGCTCCGGCAACAACGTTCGCTCACCTGGATGCGACGACAGTGCTCTCACGTCCTCTCTCTGAGCTTGGAATCTATCCTGCCGTCGATCCACTGGCGTCGACCTCGCGAATTCTTTCGCCTCGCGTTGTCGGTCAGGAGCACTACGACGTCGCTCAGGGTGTGAAGAAGATCCTGCAGCGCTACAAAGATCTGCAGGACATCATCGCGATTCTCGGCATGGATGAGCTCTCTGAAGAGGACCAGATGACGGTTCGCCGCGCCCGCAAGGTGCAGCGCTTCCTCTCGCAGCCCTTCCACGTGGCTGAGATCTTTACCGGCATTCCCGGAGCCTACGTGAAGGTGGAAGATACCATCCGCTCTTTCAAGGAGATCATCGACGGCAAGCACGATGACATTCCGGAGCAGGCCTTCTATCTGAAGGGCGGTATCGAGGACGTTCTGGCTGCAGCTGAGAAGATGAAGGCCACGGCTTAACTACCTTCTGCGGCTCCGAATGTTCGATATGTGCGGAGCCGCAAAACATACGATGTTGTTTGATTTAGATTCTGGAAGCGTAGAGTTAGACGAGTATGGCAGATACTAACCAATCCGGTCTCCTTACAGTTCGCCTGGTGACGTCGGATCGCGTGCTGGTGGATACAACAGCAGAAGCGGTCGAGTTGCCATCGATGTCGGGATATCTTGAAGCCCTTTATGGTCATGCGCCATTGCTCGCAGAGCTTGGTGCCGGCGAGGTTCGGTTGCACGGCGGTCAATCAGGGGATCAGACCTTTTTCGTGGCCTGGGGCTTCGTCGAGGTGCTTCCCGAGAGGGTTACTATTCTGGCGGAACATGCTCTTCATCCAGAAGAGATCAACGTGGAAGCAGCGCGTGCGGAGCTGGCCGAAGGCGAAAAGCTGTGGAATGAAGCTGGTGACGACGGCGAGAAGTATGACGAAGCTAACGCCATGAGCCGCCAGGCCGAAGCGAAGATCCTCTCTGCTGAGGGGAAGCGCACCTAAGAATTTGCAGACGTTCAAACGATAAGCCACCCCATTGTGGGGTGGCTCTTTTTTCTGCTCTGTGAAAGCAGGATCAGGACGCCTTCTTCCGCTTGGTTCCCGCCGTTTTATCTGGCTCCTGCGAAGACTCGGATGCCGCGGCCTCTGCCTGCTGTCGAAGAGAGTGAATGACGACGCGCAGCATCTCTTCTTCAGGGGCAGGCTTGCCGGTCCAGATCTCAAACTGACGGGCGCCTTGCTGCACGAACATCTCAACTCCGGTAATGAACGGAATGCTCTGTTGCCGTGCAAGGCGGATCAGCGGTGTCTCCAGCGGGTTGTAGACGAGGTCGAAGACCAGCTTGGTGTTCAGATCCTTCCCTTCGAGGAGAGGCGCGGCTTTCTGTCCTGCCATGCCGATCGGAGTCGCATTGATGATTACATCGAACTCTGTCTTTGCGACGGCTTCTTTTTTGATTGTCTTCGAACCAGATTGCCGTGCCAGTTTCTGCGCTGTGTCGGCGGTGCGATTAAGGATGAAGACATCGGCACCCTTATCGCGAAGGCCGAAGACAGCAGCCCGGGCGGCGCCGCCTGCACCGAGTACGAGCGCCTTCGCACCGCGTAGCGACATCCGTTTTTCGAGCGGTCCAATGATTCCGGCGACATCGGTGTTGAAGCCGTACAGCTTGCCGTCCTGAGCGCGTAGAACCGTATTGCAGGCGCCAATCTTCGCTGACAGGGGATCAGTCTTCTCCAGATGAGCCATGATCTCCTGCTTGTGCGGCATCGTAACGCTGAGCCCCTGGATGGGCATCTCCTGAACCAGCTTCAGCAGATCGCTAACCTTGGCAGTCTGCAACGCGAGATACACGGCGTTGACGGTCTCTCGGCGGAAGGCCGTGTTCATCATGATGGGCGAGAGGGAACTGCGGATCGGATTTCCTGCGACACCGTAGACCTTGGTCGCGGCGTCTACTTGATCGATACGGTAGGTCTCAATCAGCGTACGGGCGGCAATCTGGCCGGGTCCGGTCTCTTCTCCTGGCGTTGCCGCAGCGAAGGTGAAGGCAGAGCCGGCACGCAGGCCCAGGACTCGCGAGATGATCCCGGCGTCACCCATGCAGATTCCGATGATGTTTGCCTCGTCGCGCATGCGCTCCATGAAGCGCATCAAGGTTACGTTATCGGAGAGGTTCTTCGCCGTGGGAACGATCTTGTAAAGGTCCGGCTGGAAGGGGGCCATGCGCTCGTAGATCTTGTCCAGATCCTTAGTCGCCGTAAAGTCATGGTGACTGATGATCAGTGCAACTCCGGTATCACGCAGCTTCTGTAGTTCGCCCTTTTTCAGTGCTTCCGCCGATTCGAGCTCGACATCGACGATGTGGAAGCCAGAAACGGCAGCCTTGCAAAGTATCTCCATCTCTGCTGCCAGGGTGCCGGTAAACTTTCCACCGTTTTCTTCTCTGCGACAGGTGGCGATTCCGGTTGCAGCCGTATTGTCAGCGAAGAACTGCTTCAGTTTCGGGATAGCGTTGAGAGGCTTATCCAGGTAATCAAGCCTGAACTCGAGAAAGGGGGTCTCCTTGACGACAGTGCTTGCTTTTTCGATCATTTCAACGGCTGTCGTTCCGGTAATGGCGACGCAAACCTTGCCAATGCGGGTACGGAGAAGTTGTGTGGCTGCGGTGGGAGTGGGCACGTTCGCTCTCATTATCTACAATCGCGGTATCTTACAGAGCCGCGATAACAGATGCAAATTTTGTTGATGGAGAAGATACTTACCATGGTGGATCGGTTGCCTCGAACCGCCTTAAGGGAGACGTTGGGGAAGGTGAAACGTCATCGCCATTCTACTTCTAGAATGAATAAATTATGACAGAGTTACCGCTTCTTCAGGTTCCTGAATGGCTAAAGTTTTCCTGGCTTAGGCATGGATTCAGCACCCGTCACGGCGGTGTATCCAAGGTGTATGGCGAAGATGCGTTGAATTTGGGCTGGACGGCCGAAGATGACCCTAGTGCAGTGCGCGAAAATCGGAGACTTCTGGTCAATGCCGCTGCCGGGGAAGCTTCTTCCAGTAATGGTATGAAGTTAGTAACGGTTCGCCAGGTCCACTCCAGCCGCATCCATGTCATCCAGGCTCAGGATGCCCATGCGGGGAGGCTGGAGACTCCGGAAGGAAAGGCGGTTCTTGAAGGCGATGGCTTGATTACGAACGAGCACGATGTTTTGCTTGCTGCGGGCACGGCGGACTGCGTTCCGGTTCTGCTTTTGGATCCGCATCTGCGAGTTGTAGGAGCCTTCCATGCAGGCTGGAGGGGGACCGCAGGAAGGATCGTGGAACAAGGGGTAGAGAAGATGCAGAAGGACTATGGGTCCAATCGCCATGACCTTCTGGCAGCAATTGGGCCCAGCATCGGAAGCTGTTGCTATACCGTCGGGGAAGACGTCAGAGAGAAGTTCGACGATGAGTTCTCCTACAGCTCGACTCTTTTTCACGAGACTTCGAATACCGCGCAGGAGATAAAGTTCAAGATCGACCTCTGGAAGGCAAATAACCTGCAACTGCTCGATGCCGGGTTGGAGAAGAAAAACATTACTGTCATTGGAGAATGCACCGCCTGCACGTTGGAACCTTCTGGGCAGCCGCGCTACTTTTCACATCGCGCCCAGGCTGGAAGAACCGGACGCATGCTGAATGTCATCGGGATTCGGAACACGAAGCAGCAAAGCTGATGAGACTACCCAGTCTCTTTTTGCATCCAATGGAGAGAGATATATGAACAAGGGCGAGGAGACACGGCAGAAGATTATCGCGGCAGCGGCGCCTCTCTTCAACAAACAGGGATACGCCGGGTGTGTCATCAAAGACATCATGGCGGCCACTGGACTCGAAAAAGGCGGAATCTATCGTCACTTCGAGAGCAAGGAGGAGATCGCGGCCGAAGCCTTTGATTATGCATGGTTGGTAGCTTTTGCTGCCCGGCGTCAGGGACTGGAAGATATTCCAGATCATGTAGATCGCCTGAAGCAGCACATCGCGCGCTTTGTAACTCGTCCGAGCATTCCTGGTGGATGTCCACTGCTAAATACCGGAGTGGACTCGGACAACGGCAATCCCATCCTGCGTGAGAGAGTTCGAAATGCACTCAGGGGATGGCAGAAGATGCTGCGGTCAATCATCGTGGAAGGGATCGCCGCCGGAACCATCCGCCAAGACGCCGATGCGGAAAAGGTGTCACGCCTCATCATCTCGGGGCTGGAAGGCGGGATGCTCGTGAGTCGAATCGAGAAGAATGACGAAGCATTGAAGGATGCTCTCGAGCATCTGGATACCTATCTGGAAGCCACGGTCCGGGTACCGAAATTCCAGAAAGCCTGAGGCAGCCTCTCCGGGGCCTCACTGATTTCAGAATCCTCCTGCCTCTCCGCACATCTGAATCTTTGATCACAAAGAGACTGATTGGTCTCAAATGTGAGTCGCGAGGTTCGGAATGGGAGCGGTTCAGGTACTTCCTCAGCAGAAGGTCGCAAAGTCCAAAGCTCCAGTCAACCCGTGGGTGGTCGCGCTCACAGTGACCCTTGCAACCTTCATGGAGTTGCTCGACACCTCGATTGCTAACGTGTCTCTTCCTCATATTGCAGGAGGACTCGGGCGCAGCTTCGACGAAGTTACCTGGATCCTGACCACGTATCTGGTAGCCAATGCTGTCGTTCTTCCAATGAGTGCATGGTTGAGCCGTGTCTTCGGTCGGAAGAACTACTACATGGCTTGCGTCGCATTATTTACGATTACTTCGTTCTTCTGCGGCATTGCGCCAAGCCTGGGCGTGATGTTGTTCAGTCGCGTTCTGCAGGGCATCGGGGGTGGAGGGCTGGCGCCGGTGGAACAGGCGATTTTGGTAGATACTTTTCCTCCGGCAAAACGCGCGTCTGCATTTGCACTCTACACGGTTGCCATCGTGACGGCTCCGGCGATCGGACCTGTCTTGGGCGGCTGGATCACCGATAACTACAACTGGAGATGGGTCTTCCTGATCAATATCCCGATCGGCATCCTCTCGCTCTACCTTACAAATCGATTTGTAAATGATCCCCCCGCCTTCAAGGAAGAGCGTGAGAGCGCGCGGCGCGGCGGCCAGTTGAAGATCGATGGGGTGGGAATCAGCTTGATAGCTTTAGGCTCCGCAGCTCTTGAGATCATGCTCGATCGCGGACAGATCGATGACTGGTTCGGAAGCGGCTTCATCTGCTCGCTACTCGCAATTGCGATCGTCTGCTGGGCTTTGGCCATCTATTGGGAGTTAAAGACCGACGACCCGATCCTTGAGCTGCGCCTGCTACGCTATCCCAATTTCGCAGTCGCATCGGTCTTTTACTTCATCTTTGGCTTCGGGCTGTTCGCCACGACCACCATGATTCCGCAGATTCTGCAGTCACTCTATGGGTATCGCGCCATTGATGCAGGTCTTGTCCTGGGGCCGGGCGCATTCGTGATAACGCTGCTTGCCCCGGTGGGAGCACAGTTGGTTCAACGTGGGATCGTGCATCCCAGGACTCTGCTGATGGGAAGCCTGCTGACGGTCTCTGCGTCGATGATCTACTACAGCGGCCTTACGTTACAGACCGACTATCGACACTACGCATTGGCCCGTGCGTTTCAAGGTCTGGGGTATGCCTTCTTCTTCGTTCCGCTAAGTGTCTTAGCGTACTCGCAGCTCAAGCCGAATGAGAATAATCGCGCGTCGAGTCTGACCAATCTATTTAGAAACTGGGGCGGCAGCTTCGGAATCTCGTTCGCGACCACATTAAGCGAAAGGCGTCAGGACTTTCACCAGTCCATCATGTCGGCCAACCTGACGAGTTCAGGAGCGTGGTTCCAGGATTCGATACGCCGGACTACCGACTATCTGGCCAGCCAGGGATACTCGCATGCCGATGCAGCCAGGGCTGCCTATCTGCGCTGTTACAACCAGATGATCGCGCAGACTAGTCTGCTGGGCTTCATGGACGTCTTTCGCGCCATAGGTTGGGTGACTCTGGCCGTAACGCCGCTGCTCTTATTTGTGCGCAGATTCAGTGTCTCCGGTAAGCCCTCAGGAGGACACTGAGGCCCGTTACCGGGCCTCAGTGTCTTCCATCGTTGCTTCATCCTCCTCGATCGTCAGATGTGTGCGTTGACGCAGCAGCAGGGGCATCACGAAGAGGATGGCAATGATGGTTGTTGCCATTCCGCCGACTACAACGCGCGCCAGAGGCTGTTGCGCCTGAGCTCCGATACCGTTGGAGACGGCAGCGGGTAGAAGGCCAAGGCCAGCCGCCATGCAGGCCATCACGACAGGACGCATCTCGTCGACACAGCCGTGTTCAAGACCCGTTCCGTTGATGCTCTCCCGTTGTGCTCTGCGGACTCCGGACATAAAGACGACGGCGCCCAGGGTAGCCACGCCGATCAGAGAGGTAAATCCGACCGCTGCCGAGATGCTGAAGGCCGTATGGGTCAGGAAAAGAGAGACGGTACCTCCAACAGCAGCGAAGGGGAGAGTCGCCACCACAATGAAGGCGTCCTTCCACGTACCGAACTGCATGTAGAGCAGGACGACGATGATCGCAAGCGAGATGGGAATGACGACTGCAAGCCGTGCCTGCTCCTTGCGGAGTGAGTCGAACTCGCCGGCCCAGGTGTAGTCATAACCCGTGGGCATGTGAACCTGCTGCTTGAGTTTTGCCTGCAGGTCCGTGATGGTGGTAGCGAGATCGCGTCCCCGAACTGAAAACTTGATGGGAATATATCGTCTGCCCCCTTCCCGGAAGATCTGGAAGCTTCCCTCACGTATGGATACATCGGCGATCTGGGCGAGCGGAATACGGCTTCCGTCGGGAGTAGGAATGAGGATGGATCGGATAGCCTCCGGCGTCGCGCGATTAGCCTCAGGATATCGAACGGTAAGGTCGAAACGCCGGTCTCCTTGAATGACTTGAGTGACGGGAGCGCCACCCACAGCCGCCTGGATGACCGCATTGATATCGTTCGAAAGAATGCCATAGCGTGCTGCTCGGCTGCGATCAATTTGGATGACCAGCGAGGGCTGACCTCCGACCTTGAAGACGCCGACATCCGCAACACCGGGGACACTTTGCATCGTGTGTTCGATCTTGTTTGCCAGCGAGGTAAGTGTATCGAGATCATCTCCAAATAGCTTCAGGGAGTTCTCGCCTTTGACTCCGGACATCGCTTCTTCGACGTTGTCCTGAATATTCTGCGAGAAGTTGAGTTCGATGCCAGGGAAACGCGATAATCGGCGACTCATCTCGTCGATGAGCTTCGGCTTGGTCATGCCCGGGCGCCACTCCTCCTGTGGCTTCAACGCTGCGGAGATCTCGATGTTGTTGAAGGTGGAGACGTCGGTTCCATCATCGGGCCTTCCCATCTGGGATACCGTCTGTGTCACCTCCGGAGACTGTGCAATCAGGCCTCGAAGCTGGTTCGCGATGTTCACCGAGGTGTCGAAGGAGATGTCCTGTGGAAGCGTCGCCCGGATCCAGAGATTTCCTTCCTCGAGCGGAGGCATAAACTCTCCTCCAACCAGGGCGAAGCACAGGATTCCAATGCAAAGCATGATGGCTGCCCCGATCCACACAAGGCGAGGGAAGCGAAGGCTATGATGCAACGCCCGCTCGTAGCCGTTCTTCAGTCGGCGGCTGAGCCAGGTGTATCCATCTCCCACCTTCTGCTCTGCAGGTGCCGTCATATACCCCAGGACTGGAGCAAAGATGAGCGCGAACAGCAGGGCACCCATTAGCGCGAATCCATAGGTGACTGACATGGGCGAAAAGATCTGACCAGCTACGCCCTGCATCGTAAACAACGGGATGAAGGCGATCAGAATGATCGCAGTTGAGAAAAGCACCGGACGCGCAGCATCCGTGACACCTTCGACAATCAGGTCCCCTGTCTGCTCCCCGGGCAGGCGTCGCGAGAGTTTGCGATAGATGCTCTCAAGGACGATGATCGAGGAATCAACCAGGATGCCGAAATCGATCGCTCCGATAGAGATAAGATTCGCAGAACGTCCGCTGAGAACCATCATTCCGAATGCGAACAGGACGGCGAACGGGATTGTTACCGCAGCAATGAAGGTGATGCGCAGATCTCCCAGCATCGACAGCAAGACCAACGTCACAAGTACAAGGCCGGTAAGGATGACCTCGCGAACGGTATGAGTCGTTCGATTGATCAACGTCGTCCTGTCGTAGATCGTTCGGATCTTCATGCCCGGGGGAAGCAGGCTGCCGGTATTGAGACTGGCGATCTTCTCCTTCAAAGCCTTCAGAGCAGGAAGAGACTTCTCTTCTTTCTGAAGAAGAACGATTCCTATAACGATGTCGTTGTCATGGTTACGCCCGACCTGTCCAAGCCTTGGTTGAAATCCTTCCTTGACTTTGCCGATGTCCCCGATCGTGATGGGTGCGCCGTTTTTCTCTGCGACGACAATGTGCGCGATGTCGTCCACCGAGTGAACCTGACCCAATGCGCGGACATTCACATTCTGATTGCCAAGCTCAACATAGTTTCCACCAGCGTTGGCATTGGAAGACTGGATCGCGGTGAGAACCTGCGGAAGGGTCACCCCGTAGCTCAGCAGGCGATCGGGATCCGCCTCGACCTGATACTGGCGAGTCGTCCCTCCATACGTCGTGATGTCGATAATGCCGGGAACTTGTTTCAACTCCCTTCGTACCAGCCAGTCCTGCGTTGCCTTCAGCTCGTTGAGACTGTATCCAGGGCCTACAAGTTGATAGCGGAAGATCTCGCCGATGGGCGACCACGGCGAAAGCTGCGGCTGCAGGGCATTGGGAAGCTGCAGCGTCTGTAGGCGGTTCAGGACCTCCTGACGATCGTGGAAGTAGTCAGAGTCGAAGCTGAAGTAAAGCTTCACGTCCGAGAGACCGAAGATCGAGATAGAACGGACCTGGTCCAGATGCGGCACGCCATTGAGCGTAGTTTCAACCGGAACCGTGACCTGCTGCTCCATCTCTTCTGCGGACCAGGAGGGATTCTGCGTGATGATCTCCACCAGCGGTGGTGACGGGTCGGGATACGCCTCGATATCCAGACGATAGAGAGCAAAGGCGCCGGCCGCGAGCATAACCACGAACAGGATAAGGATGATCGCGCGATAGCGAATGAACAAACGAACCAGTGACTGCACGCGGTTACTCTCCGTCAGATGGACGGAGCAGAGCCCCGCCTGATGTGACGACCTTATCGCCGTCGTTGATTCCTGTAAGGATCTCGATATTCTTCTTCGTACCGTTATCGAAGGTTCGACCGATGGTCACGGGACGCTCCTCGTATTTGCCCGATGTGTTCACGACAAACACCGAGTTCTTGTCGCCTTCATGAAGCACAGCGGTGGACGGAAGAACGATGGCATCGCGTGCAGCACCGGGGATCCGAATCGTCGCAAACATTTCGGCCTTCAATGTGTGCTTCGGATTCGGCAGAACGACCCTCAGCTTGAGCGTGTGTGTATTGGGATCGATCGCATCGCCTACATTGGTAACGCGGCCTGAGAGCGTCTCCCCTGCGTAGGCCGGTACAGAGACCTGCACCTCCCGACCCGGCTTTATGCTGGCCAGATCGCGCTCGAAGATGTCTCCGACGATCCAGACCGAGTCGATATTTGCGATCGTCGCGATTGGCGTGGCGTTGTCGAGGGATCGCTGCATCTCTCCGGCTGCCGTGCCGATATCAAGAACCACGCCAGAGATTGGAGCCCGCAGCGCGACCTGATCGGACGAGGTGTCCTCGGAAAATCCGAGTTCATGGATACGTTCCCGCGCGCGCTCAAGCTCTGAGTGCGCGGTCTGATCTGCCGCTTCCAACTCGTAGTAGTCGGCCTGCGACAGAACCTCATGCTGCAGCAGAAGCTTGCCTCGCGACAACGCTCGGTCGGTTCGTAGCACCTCGATCTTTGCTTTCTCGTAGTCCGATCGGGCCGAAGCGACGTCGCTGCTTTGCAGCTGTGCGATGACGTCGCCTTTCCTGACCTCCTGGCCCGGAAGAACACGAAGGCCGAGGATTCGTCCGCTCAGCGGAGGAAAGATGCGAACGACATGCGAGGGGTCGGGCTCGATGTGCGCCGGAATCTCAAGGTAATCTGTGCTCTTTTGCGAGTGAGCCACAGCGGTCTCAATCCCTGCATTCGCAGGCTGTGTGCTTTGCGCAGAGGGTGGCGCTGAGGATTTGCATGCCGTCAGCGGAGCCGCCACCATGGCAAGCAGAAGCAGAAATTCGGGACTTTTCTTGATCTTGTTCATTCGAACCTTCATGGGAGGATGTCCGTCGCAGTAGCGAAGCTGAGCTGGTGAAGTGCGAGCCATACCTGTGCATTCGCCGTGAGGGCGCCGACTCGGATGGAGCGATAGTCGCGGAGAGCAGAAAGATAATCGAGCAGCGTGGTGTTGCCGTTTCGATAACTGAACTGCAGGTTGTCGCGAACGTGACCTGCTTCGACGAGATAATGGCTGTTGTAGCGCTGAGCCAATCGTTGCGCAGTATCGAGTGCGATCCATGCCTGATCGACATCGGAGAATACCTGGTTGCGCGCGGCGGTTACAGACAGACGGCTTGACTCGACCTCGTAGTGCGTCCGTTGTTTCTCGCCCTGGTTGCGATCGAAGATGCGCAACGGAATAGAGACATTTACGCCAAACGTGTTGTCTGCGCCGCTTCGCTCGTACTCGCTCGATAGCGTCGGATCAGCCGTTCCTCCCGCTATCGCCAGACGAGCATTCGCTTCCGCTGCGGTAAGCGCCTGTCGTGCGGCAAGAAAGTCCGGCCTCGCAGCCAGGGCCTTTTCTTCTGCTTCGGTCAATGTCAGCGGGATCTGCGGCGGATCCAGCGTTCCGACGACGTCCATCGACGAAGCCGGGCGGTCCACGCCGAAGAGGAGCTGAAGCTGTGCCGATGCCTGCTGCAGGCTAAGGTTCGCGGTGTCGAGATCGGACTCAAATTGAGCCTGCTGGAGGTCAATGCGATCGAAGTCTGTTTGCGTGATGTCCCCAGCATCGAGTCTCGCGCGGCTCAGATCAACAGTCTTGCGATAGTCATTCAGGTTTTCTTCCGCGATCGCGCGCGAAGCTTTGGCCAGCAGCATGGTCGTAAACGCCTGACGAACTGCAAGCACAAGCTGTCGTTGCTGGTCTCGATATTGGCTCTGCGTGGAGTCCGCGACCGCCGTGGCGGATTCCAGACGCCAGCGGCGCTTCTGTCCGCGTTCGAACAGACGGGAGACTCCGGCGGAGTAGAAGAATGGGTTGCCGCCGGTGTTATTCACCTCCGGAAGCGTCATCGTCTGCCCCAACAGGGTGAGGTTGGGATTCTGGCGAAGCCCGGCCGTGATCTTGTCCGCTTGTACCGCAGAGACATGCTCACGCTCAGAAGCCAGGTTCGGGTTTGCGGCGATGGCTCGATCAACAGCCTGCTGCAGGGTGAGAGGTGCGACGGGCGCAGGAGACTGCGCAGAGGGTGACGTCTGTGCCGTGAGTAACGACGCCGCAGAGAAAAATGCGGCGCCGAAGACACGAAGGGCTTTCGGTGTCATGCCTACCTTCAGGTTTAAGCAGGGAAACAGAGATCCGCTTAAACGGAATTGCAAGTTTTATGTGGGAAAGACTGTGATTAGGCTGCGGAGGCAGCGAACGGAGGCGGGCGCACTCCGGCGGTACGGATAAATCCGTCCATCAATTTTCTTGCAGAACCACGCAGCGTGAAGCGGGACAATCGTGAAAACAGTACCGCAAAGCCAATCAAAAACAGAACGGCGAGCATTCCGATATCAAGGAGCGCTGCCGTGTCATGAGCCAACTGCGAAAGGGGCATTTCGCTTCGCCGGACGACATGTTCCAGTTCCGTGCGATTGTCCATCGCCACCAAATCATCTGTCATCGAGATCACGGGGAGCAGGAGAATGAGAAGAAGTACCAGAGCTATGAAGGCGCTCCAGTTCTGCTTCGAGTGGCCGTTTCGGACCGCTCGCGCCCAAGTGATGACCAGAGCGATCGAGACAGACAGCCACAAGAAATTGAGGAGTAGCTCCACGTTCTACCGAGTATAGAGCATTTGGCAAAGCATGCTGAAAAGAAGACTCGGCTGCTCACTAGTTTGTTAGCAAAATACGAATGGGCCAGTGTCTCAATGGAGAAGACAATGGCCCGTTCTCAAAACAAGACGACGACTTACATCGCCGGCGGATGATGCGGATCCACCTGCTCAGAGGAGGAAGCAGTCTCCGTCTTCGGAGAAGATTTCATCCCCGTAGGATTCACCGAATCCCTAAGTTCCTTCGAAGGTTTGAAGTACGGCACTCTTTTGGCGGGAACGTCCACTTTGTCGCCGGTCTTTGGATTGCGACCGGTCCGCGCATTCCGCTGCCGGGTTCGAAAACTGCCGAATCCGCGAATTTCAATTTTGTCACCAGCTTTGAGTGCGCCGATGACAGATTCAAAGAGCGTATCGACGATTACTTCTCCGTCGCGACGGGTAAGGTCGCCGAGGGAGGTTACTTTGTCGACAAGATCAGCTTTGGTCATGAGCGGGGTCCTTTCAATCAGGGAGGGCCGAGCGGGCTGCATCCAAATGCCGGCTTACTAGCTTGATTATAAATGGGATGCATCTCGAGGCCGAAAGGAAACCCGGCTTCCGGAAAGGAAAGGAAGAATATCTGGGCTCACGAAGGCGGCCTGAAAACTCGGCTCCCGGTAACCCGGGAGCCGAGGCGAAAAAACTGAGTCAAAATTCGAGAGAGAGGGATCAGTGCCTAAAGCCTGGTGCCCGGTCACTTCCACATGAAGTAGAAACCCGGAGCTCGATTGAGCATCTGGCCAGGATTGGGAAAGATGTCCTCCCCATTGTCGGCCAGGATGGAAAACAGGCCCCGCTTGTTCTTCGCCGGGCGAACGATCGTCGGCTCTCCGGAGATACCCACCTGCCTGGCCGTATCCAGCAGCGCCGTGCGGAAGCCGCCTATCTTGTCGATCAGTCCCAATGGGAGGCTTTGTTGCCCGGTCCATACCTGGCCAGTGGCAAGCGATTTGATCTTGTCATCGCTCGTATGGCGGCCGGTCGCGACATCGTGAACGAACTGCAAGTACATATTGTCCACAAGCGACTGAAAATAAGCCTGTTCCTTCGGGGTCAGATCCCGACTGGGATCCCCTGCATCCTTCAGTTCGCCCGCCGTGATGGTTACATTCTTCAACTTCGTCCACTTCAGCAGATCGCCGTAGTTCATCCACTCCATAATTACGCCGATCGAACCTACTACAGAGGCCTGATTGGCATAGATCCGGTCGCAGGCGCTGGCGATGTAGTAGGCTCCCGAGGCACCGACGCTCTCCACGGAGGCCACGATCTTCTTGTGCTTCTCTTCCCGGACGCGCAGAACCTCGTGGTAGATCTCCTGCGAAGCCGCGGCACCTCCGCCGGGCGAGTTGATGTGGAGGATGATCGCCTTCACAGAGGAATCGTCACCGAATTTGCGCAACTGACTGTTTACCGTCTCCGGCGAGAGGATGACGCCCTCGATGTCGATCACCGCGATGCTGTCCGTACCACCGATTCCGAGCCCGGACGATTCGGTCCCTTTTATCGAGCGAAACATGAACCAGAACATGCAGGCGAACACCAGACAGACCGCTGCGAAAGAACCTCCGATGGTTAGCACGTAGAACCACGGAGAGCGGTTGGTCCGTGGACCGGGCCGGTAGGCCGGAGGATACTGCCCCGCAGCATTGTTGTAAGGCCCTGCACCATATCCGCCTGCGGGCGGTGGAGGTGGGGGTGGTGACGGAGGCATAAACGACGGTTGCGGCGCAAAATCGTCGGGCATGTTGTGGAGTGTAGCAGGCACTCACCGGTGTAAACACCGGCAGGACACTGTCTCTGGGAAAACAGGCGATAGGCAGTTTATGCTTGTGTATGAAACTGAAACAGAAAGTGGTTCTCACACGTCAAATAGTTGCAGTATGATGAACGGCGTTATCCCAAGGATTCACTGTCGTCATGCAGGATTTAACCCCCGGGAGGGCCGGACCGCGCCATGGCGCACCCAGAATTCAGTATCGTCGTTCCTGCGTACAACGAAAGCACACGCATTGAGCATGCATTAGATCGCATTTTGTCCTGCGCAGAGCAGCAGGGATGGGACGCCGAGGTTCTGGTCGTCGATGACGGCTCAACCGATGACACCGCAGCAATCGTAAAGCGCTGGATGAAAACTCATCCCCGGTTGCACCTTATCCAGAATCCAGGAAATCGTGGAAAGGGCTACTCCGTCCGAAATGGTTTGCTGCAGGCAGCGGGCGAGATCGTCATGTTTACCGACGCCGATCTTTCCGCTCCCATGGAGGAGGCAGACAGGCTGTTAGCCTCAATCCGCGACGGAGCCGATGTGGCGATCGGTTCTCGCTGGCTCGATCGCGCCAGGCAGACGATCCATCAGCCACTCTATCGACAGTTCTTCGGACGTTGCTTCAATTGGATCACTCGGACGGTGATGGGACTTCCGTTCAAAGACACGCAGTGCGGATTTAAGGCATTTCGTCGCTCTGCCGCTCAGGTGGTCTTCCGTCTGCAGACCATCGAGCGCTGGGGCTTCGACCCGGAGATCCTCTTTATCGCGCAGAAACTTGGCTACGAGATTCGCGAAGTTCCCGTTACCTGGGGCCATGACGAACGCAGCCGTCTCAGCTATCTGAAAGACGGCATGAAGATGCTGGAAGATATGGCGGTGATTCGGGCAAACTCGATCGCCGGGCGTTATGACGAGGCGATAGCCGAGATCCGGGACACGACGTCGATGGTGACGAGGCCGGTTCGTCTGGCACCGCCTGTGGTCGTACAGCCTTCTCAGGATTCTGTCACCAAATAACTCCTTTCAAGATGGCGAAAACGGGAGAGCCCTCGCTCTCCCGTTTTCTTTTGCATTCCACCAATGTGGGATAGCCCGGCACCGTCTTTCACGACACACTCAATCATTCCTTCTGTAGAGCACGACCCTGCTGTGTTTTCTTCTCCCCTCAATGAGGGAGAAATGACGTGTGCCGCCCCCTTGGTTCCATGAATCGCTGCAGCCCTTTTTTCTTCTGAATCGCCTTGAACGGCGAGTCAGCCAAGGAGTGTTATGCGTTGTACGAAATCCCGGCAGGGGATAGGTGCGTGCCTCGTGGTCGCGACAGGAATGTTGCTCATCGGATGCGGGACCGGAGCAGGTCCCGGCTCATCCTTCTCATCGACCGGCTCCGTCCCGTCCGGAAGCGGCTCTTCTTCGTCTTCTACGACGACCACTCCGCCAGCGACGGGTACAACGAGCACAACTCCACCTGCTACAACGCCCGCCAATCCGTCGACACCGACGTCGACAACAACATCCGCCGCCGCCACATCCGCCGCCGGCACACCCGCCGCCGGCACACCCGCCACAACAAGCCCTCCGGTTACGTCTCCTTCGATACCTTCTACGCCTGTCACGGCATCCTCGGCCTCGCTGGTAGGGAAGATCTATAGTGGGCAAAACCTGCCGGTCAGCGGTGCGAGCGTGTCTCTCTATGCGGTGGGAACGACAGGTTATGGAACGGGAGCTCGCTCGATTCTCAGCGGATCCGGTTCTGTCGCTACCGACAGCCAGGGAGCATTCGTGGGAATGTATACCTGCCCCTCCGCGGCCGTACAGGTCTATCTGGTCGTTGTTGGAGGCGATGCGGGAGCGGGCAGAAATAGCGGCGCAGTCCTGATGTCCGCGCTGGGAGCGTGCGGCACGGTAGATGGGCATGCATTCGTGGTGAACGAGATTACGACGGTTGCCAGCGCGTATGCTCTGGCGCAGTTCATGAAAGTTGGCAGCACGGCGGTTGGCAGCAGCAGTACGAACTCGATTGGGATCGCAAACGGATTCAAGACCGCTAACAACCTGTATGACAGGTACAGCGGCCGTCTGCGCGCGAAGACCCCCGCAGGTAACGGCACCGTGCCGCAGACGAAGATCGATAGTCTGGCTAATCTTCTTGCCAACTGTGTGAAATCTTCGGGCGGATCGCTGGCCTGTACGAAGCTCTTCCAGTCGACAACTATATCGGGAGTCGCTCCGAAGGATACGCTGGCCTCGATCTTGAATATTGCTTTGAATCCTGCGATTCGCCTGAACTCTCTGGGGCTGACTGGTCCCTATCAGCCTTGGCTGGCGGGGGTGCCGAATGACTGGACTCTGAGCGTGGAGTACACCGGCGGCGGCCTGACGTATGGTCAGCTGATCGCGGCAGATGGCGATGGAAACATCTGGGTTCCCAACGCGACTGATCCTGGCACGTTGAGCAAATTTGGTCCTGCGGGAGAGGCTCTGACTGCATCTTCCGGCGTGACCGGGGGAGGACTGAGCTATCCGCAGGCTGTGGCGGTGGACGACGCGGGGGATGTATGGACGGCAAACGAAGGCAATAACACGGTCAGCGAACACACTCCGAGCGGTGGTGTGAAGTCAGGCACAGGCTTCAGAGCAAGCGGACTGAAGCTGCCCTACGCGCTGGCCCTCGACGCCAGCGGAAATATCTTCACGGCTAATGGAGATAACTCGATCACCAAGCTGAATGCGAGGGGCGGCGCTGCTGGCCAGTTCTCGCAGGGTGGTCTCGACTTTCCTTACGGAATCGCTTTGGATCACTCGGCGAACGTCTGGGTCGCGAACTACGGCTACAGCAACAGCGCCAGCAAATTTTCCAACGCGGGCACAGCGGCATCAACCACCGGCTACACCGGCGGCGGAATCAACGGTGCAGTCGGTGTTGCGATGGATGCCGGAGGAAATGCCTGGATCGCGAGCTTCGATCAGCCCATCGTCAGCAAGTTGAATCCTTCCGGGGCGGCTTTGTCCGGGGCGGGCTACAGGATTCCGGCGGGCGCGGCATCGATCGCTGTGGATGGCGATAACACGGTCTGGACGGCAAACTCGGACGGCTCGGTCAGCAGGTTCACGAACCAGGGAGCAGCGATCTCGCCGTCGACAGGATACGTTTCGAACGGAGCGACGGCTGGAGTCGGCATTGCTATCGATGCATCGGGGAACGTCTGGACTTCGGACAACTACGTGAACAGCCTGTTCGAGTACATCGGCGCGGCAGGGCCAACGACGATTCCGCTGCAGGTTGCGCTCAAGAAGAACCAGGTTGGAAAGCGTCCCTGAGTCGAGCTGTCGGAGTCGCAGGATAGAAGCGTGTGAGAAGATTTCAGTGGCGGCGCGGGCCGCACCGAGGTCTTTTGCAATTTGCTTCGATCTGCTTTCATAGCCCTGTCGCAGAACCGTCCGTTGAGAAGGTTTGCAGAGCGCTCTTCGATGGGAAGAAGAATGTCCGGGCGCTTTGTGGCGGGCATGACGCTCGACGATGTGCTCGCGGCTTGTGATCGGCTGAATCGCGAAGGAATCGCCGCCACGTTGGATGCGCTGGGCGAGAGCGTGACGACAGGGCCGCAGGCCGAGGCATCTGCTGAGGTCTATCACCGATTGCTGGATGCGATTGCAGCTCGCAGCCTGAATGCGAATGTCAGTCTGAAGCTGTCGCAGATGGGCATGGACTTCGATCCCGATCTGGCCGAGAGGATTGTGGGCAAGCTGGTCGAGCACGCTTCCGCTGTACAGTCGTTCGTTCGGATCGACATGGAAGCAAGCTCTTACACCGAGGCGACGATTGCGATCACGGAGCGTCTGCAAAGCCGCGGCGACGGGAAGGCTCGTGTCGGGACGGTGCTGCAGGCTTATCTTTACCGCACAGAGGCCGATGCGGAACGGCTGCTGGGGCAGGGAATCCGGATACGGCTGTGTAAGGGCGCTTACAAGGAGCCGGCCGAGATCGCCTTTCCGCAGAAGTCAGACGTGGATGCGAACTACGTGAAGCTGGCGGAGAGGATGATGACCTCCGGGGTGTTCTGCGGGATTGCGACTCACGACGAGGCGATCGTCGAGAATCTGCTGGCTTTTGTCCGCGAGCAGGGAGTTCCGAAGGAGGCCTTCGAGTTCCAGATGCTGTACGGGATCCGGAGGGACCTGCAACGACGGCTGATCAAGATGGGGTTCGGCGTCAGGGTCTATGTTCCCTTCGGTCCGGAGTGGTATCCATACTTTATGCGGAGGCTGGCGGAGCGTCCGGCGAACGTGATCTTTCTTCTCAAGAGTCTTGTGCAATCCTAGGTACCCCTCCCCGCATTTTGCGCAAAATCTTCCAAGATAAGGACTTAGGTTCGGACCTCTTTTGCTGCCCGTAAGTCAAACTATTGAAAATAAAGAACGTTATCTGCTTCTCTCATGCAAATTATTCTATTTAGGAGACTTATGGGATTTTCCCCGGGAATGATCGTCTTGGTATTTCCCTTCGTGCGGAGACCGCGGTCGGCTCCAGAAAGACGGTACCCGCATCTCTCCTCCTAATTAAGGATAGCTGGTGGACGGAAACAAAACGGCAATTCTATATCGTTGAAGGAAAAAGGATTGAGGGCAGATGGGGCTTGACATGGTGGCCGAGCCCCATCTGCGATGCAGGTTCATTTGGCTGCTGTGCGAGAGGGTGATGGCTCGGCGAGCAACCGCTGAACCGTCGCTGTGACCTCTTCCTCAAGGGCGTTGTGGGCCTCCGGATTGGCGGGACCGGCGAAGCCTGCGTGAACCTCGCGGACTCGGCCATCGCGCCCGAGCAAGAACGAGGTGGGCCAGCAGTTGAGATTGTCCGCCTGGGTGATCTTCTCGGTCAGCTGATCGGGTGTTCCGGCGACGAGGACCGGGTAGGTGATTCCGTAACGCTGGATGAAGGCGCGCAGACGGGTGGGGTTCTGGAGCTGATCTTCTTCTTCGAAGCTGAGGTCGACGATCTCCAGACCCCTGGAGTGGAACTGCTTGTAGAGGCTCTCGAGCAGGGGAGCCTCGTCGTGGCAGTTGGGGCACCAGGAGCCACCGATGGCCACGATGACGACCTTATCGCGGAAGCGCGGGTCAGAGCTGGAGACCTGTTTTCCGGCCAGATCCGGGAAGCTGAAGGTGAACGGGGTGGCGGGATCTTTGATTCGAGTCTGCTGGGTGGACTGGGTTGGCGCGGCGAGATTCTCTTTTCGTGCCTCGACGGGCCGCCGAGCGACCAGGTCCCGAGACTGCGCGCGCAGGGCATCCGAGGCCAGAAGATTGGAGACGCGAAGGGTTCCGTCAGGCTGGGGAACGATGGAATAGAGAGCGGGACCGGCGGCGGTGAAGTGGCTCGCTGTATATTGATGGCCGTCCCAGGATCCGTAGAGGGAACCGGTGTCGCCATCGATGCGCTGGACCACGGCCTTGATGGTAGTCCGGGAGCCGGGATCTGCGGAGGGCTGGATGCGAAGGAGCCAGGCGGATTCGCCCTTGTTGCTGGAGACGGCGATCTCCCAGTCGCCGCGAATATCAGGACTAATCGAGCTATCAGGACCGGTTTCGCTCGAGGAAGCGTTGGCGGTTCCGCGGTGGAGCGCGACCGGGACACGGGGAGTGGCGTGAGGCGCGTTGGAGGTAAGGCCGAAGGTGCCGGTGAGCTGATCGCCGGCGAGGTTCGCCTCGAGGGTTCGGGCGAAGTAGTTGAAGCTGAGCAGGAGCTTGCCGTCCTGAAAGGTGACGGAGGACGCGGGCGATCGCTCAGGGCCGTTGAGGAGACTAGCCTCCAGGTGAGAGGCGGATCCGGTGATCTGGAGCCGGACGGGGACCTGCTGACCGCGCACAGTTGCCGTTCCTTCCCACAGACCGTCGATGGCGGAGGGAGAGGAGGCGTGGAGGAGCGCGGCTGTGAGCAGGAGCTGGCCTGCAAGCAGCGCCGAAGCAGCCGAAAACTTACGAGCAAGGGCTTTCATAGAGGCTCGACTCTTTTCAGGTTGTATGGAGTGTGGGGGGATGCAGGAAGGGAACGCTTTCAAGAGCTACAGCGTACACGCCTCTGCGCTGGCCAGCTTAGGAGCGGCGACAGCGGCAACAGAGGGTGTAGTTAGCGTTCATCCTATTTAAGGATAGGACGGCGGAGCGGAGGCGTCAAGTGAGATGGAGGTCTGCCGTACGGCTTGGAAGGGAGAGGATAGGCAGTTTCGTTCCTGCTTCCTCTCAGGATCTGCACTCTGCATGCTGAGGACAAAGTGGTCTTTTGCCTGAAATCCGGTCAGAACCACGATCCTTCGGCTTCGCTCAGGATGACACCTTGGAGGAGACGAGGATTCACGATGAGCGCGGGGACGGTCCGGTACCTGATCAGGCGTCGCTATCGCTCGCAGGAACACCGCCAAGGCTCGGGAGATCTGTGATCTGCCAGGCGCGCGTGCGGGGTTCCTGGAGACATCCCCAAGCGACAGCGGCGCGCTTCTCAGGGGGTGCTGGCATCCTGGCCTATCGTCAATAGGTGGTCGGCCAATTTGACGTGAACGACCTCCGACTCCGACCAGGACCTCCTTCTTGAATGCCATCGTTGGGTCGAAGGCTCAAAGAACGCCTTTGTATTCTCCCGAAGCTCGGAGAACCGCCCAGTCACTTCCCAGAAGCCGACATATCAGGAGTAATCACGTGGATTGCGGTTGATGAGGCCGAGGACGCTCTCAATACCCAAGCTAAACGATATGCTGACCTTGATGGTCAAAGATAACGAGCAATACGCGTACCTCACCGTGACGGGCGATTTCGACCCAGAACAGATCACGTCTGTCTTGGGATTGGTGCCTTCAGAGAGCTGGAGTAAGGGCGACCGAAATGAGCGCACACACTACGAGCGTAAGTTCAGCCGCTGGTCTCTGGAGTCACGCTTGGCTCGGTCTGCCTCGCTTGAGGATCACGTTCGCGATGTACTAAAACAAAGTCTCAATTACGCAGAGCAGATCCGGCAGGTAGGGCGTGCGCACACAGTCTTCATTCAGCTTGTTGGTTGGTTCCACACTGACTATCCCGGCTTTGGTCTGGACTCCTCGACTATCGCTGGGCTGGCCGAATTGAATGTCGGCATAGATTGCGACTTCTACTACCTGTACTCCCACGAACGCGAAGATTCAGATTAATCAGTACAGCGGTACTAAAAGGATTACTCCTCATAAACGCTCATAGCGTCAGTTTAGGATTGCTGACGACAAGCCGACTTGGAATGGACCGCTTCTATAGAATGCAGTTCATGCAATCAGGCAACTAGGTGACGAGAGCGTAGTGATGACCTTATCCCGTTCGCGTACTGTGGCGTATTTCTTGATCGTTCTTGCAACGATGCTGCCTCTGACCTACGTCGGTTGCCATGCCCTCCCTGAGTCAACGTTCCAGTTGGAGAAGGCTTCTCGGCTCCCACGGTGGCTTGCATTACCTGCAGGCTTCGCGCCAATGGATGTCTCCGTAACAATGAGTTACTACAGCTACCCTTGGGGAAGCAGAGCAGGATTCGTTATGCAAGACCATGCGAAGCATACTCTGCGAAGTGCAGAAGGCAGCGAGGGTTGCGGATATTGGTCTTTGAAGGACCCCTTCAGAAACGGAGCACCATTTAGTTACCCGGCATACACCGCGGTTACGGTGGCGGGCGTAACTGAGATCATGATGCATAAAAAGATGGAACCGTTTTTCAGCGTCACAGACGACGCAGCGGTCTGGAAGCAATTCGAGTCTGTTTGCGGGAGAGTCGCCAAGTCCCGATAAACGCTCATAGCGTCAGTTTAGGATTGCTGACGACAAGCCGACTTGTAGGGAGTAATCCAGTTCGTCCTCGGAAACTGTATACCTCCTCTCCCAGAGGCGCGAGCTTGCGATAGCCGGATTGCAGACACTTTTGATTGCAGATTCAGTCAGTATCTGTGACTGCGAGTATGGAAAGTGCGCGATCTCGCTGATCGAACGAGATCTCGGAGGCTGGCTACTCAAGGCGTTAGGTGTTGAATAAGACTCAAAGGGAGGCGCGGAATGAGCGCCCCCTGAGTTTTTGCGGTTCGGACCATTCGTTAGAATTGCCCACCGTAACCGAGCAGCTTACGCAAGCCGTTGCCGGTCTGCCATGTGGAGTCCGGCTCGTTCTTGATGAGATCGCGGAATGCTACGTGGGCGATCTCCGCTTTGATCTGCTGGAAGCGCAGCGAGTTGGGATCGAGGGGATTGCCGGGTAGAGGCGCGGCGAGCTCGTTGGGGATGTAGTTGTTGATGAGCGCGTCGTACCCCTGCTGGGCACGGGGGTCTTTGGGGTTGCTGAAGAGCTCGAGTTTACCGGCCTTGGTGGAGTAATCGTAGAACTCGAGCTGCACGGTAGTGGGGTCAATGGTGACGGAGAGCGGCTTCCAGTCGGCATAGACACCGACCTTGGTGTCCTCGGTGCGGAGGGCGAGGATGTTGGTCGGGGAGTTGTTGAAGTTGAAGTAGCTGGGAGCAATCTCGTCGGTAGCGAAGAGAAGATGGTCTCGGCCGGGGGCCCAGCGCGACTTCAGCATGGAGTATATGTCATGGCGGTTGTTGTAGATCTGGTTATAGGGGGCCTGCGTTAGCCAGGTTGTGTCGCCCTTGTTGCCGAGGGTGACGAACATGTTGAGCAGGTCGACGGAGGAGCAGAGGCCTGTGCGGATGGTGTTGGTGTCGCCGGTGAAGCGGCCGCTGGGGTCCATGACTATGAGCGGGATGTGGGTGCACTCCTCATAGACGGTGCCGATCTTGCCCTGAACGAAGCCGTGCGCGCCACTGTATTCGCCGTGGTCGGAGGCAAAGATGATGACGGTGTTGTCGATGACGCTCTGGGGCAGTTTGTGGAGCTGATCGAGTACCTCGCCGATCTGTTGATCGACGAGCCTGGTGACCTGGGTGTAGCTGTCGAGCCCGCGCTGCCAGTAGTAGAAGGGCGCGTTGCCGACACCGAAGCCGAGGTTTCCCTTGCCGTAGGGAGTGACCTCGAAGCCGAGCTGAAATGGGTTAGGAGCAATGCCTCCCCAAATGGCGGCTGAAAACTGCTGAATGTAGGTGTGAGTGGTGGGTTTGTTGAATGCCGCGTACTTGGTGGGATTCTCCCAGTTAGGGGGAAAGAAGGGATACCCCTGAGGCGGAGGTGATTTGAGCTTGTTGATGTTCCAGTTAACGATGGGCGGAGTCGTTGTGTAGTCGGTGAACTGCTTGAGTTGGGCACTTGGGGGTTTCTTCTGGTTGTAGTTCGCGAAGACGTTGGTGTAGGTGAGGAACTCGGTGCCAGCGGGATAGAATTCGCGGTCGTGCGGGTTGACGTAGCCGACAGTCAGACACCAAGGGGCATCGGTGGTCTTGACGTTTTGCAGGTAGGAGATGACCTGGTTGGTGGTGTAAGCGTCGTTGTGGTATGGAGGAGGTTCCGTTGGGTTGGGGGGAGGCGGTGGGGGAATGGGGTCGCCGTAGGTGCCTTGGAGGTTGAATCCGACTACGTCTGGGGGACTGTTCCAGGCGAATCCGTAGGGGGCGGTGTCGCTGGGGCCGCTGGGGATGGAGACGTGCCACTTGCCGTAGTAGGGGGTGGTGTAGCCGGCCGCCTGAAGGAGCTTGCCGTAGGTGGGAAATGAAGGATTGAGGACCGGCAGCTTGGGATTGGAGAGGATGGTAGAGATGAGCCAGCTTTGATGGGAGTAGAGTCCGGTGATGATGGTGCCGCGAGCAGGCGTGCACGCGCATGCCGCGGTGTGGTAATTGGAGAACTTTACGCCGCCTTTCCAGACGTGTTTGTAGAGATTCGGCATGAAGCGCCTGAAGTATTCTTCGGCGCTGTTGACGCCGACGGGGAAGACGGTGGGCCAACGCAATTCGTCGACGAGGATGAAGAGGATGTTGGGTTTCGCTCCTGGTTCGGTAATGTTTTGAGAGAAACCAAGACGAGTGGCGACACTGGCGCCTGCGACGGCGGCGGTAGTTTTCAGGAAGTCTCTGCGTTTCATTGTCTATTCTCCAATTGAAGAAATGCGTTGCTGCTGAGAGTGAACCTCGGAGAGGCCCGAAGCCGGAATGGCAACCCACACGGGAGATACAGGAGATAACCGAGAGTTTGCACAATGGTTGATCTGAATTTGTTTCAGAGCCTGGTAGATAGCTTTTCGAGAGCGGATGAGGGCTCTCGATGAGGCATCGGTTTAGTTGGAATGAAGCAGGGAGCCGGGGATTCCTGGGAATTTAGGGGGCAGATAGAATTCTGAAGAGAGCCACGGACGAGGACCGAGGAACGTCGCGAGGATCACTCACGCGCCGGGCAAATCTTACGCTGGGCACCAAGAGGGGTCAATTCGATACTGGGAAAAATCGAATGAACATGGTCTGTCTTATGCGAACCGGATCTCAGAGGTCAACCAACGTTCGTTGCCAGTTTGCCACCCTCGGCATGCTTACTCTCCTGATCGCAATGGCGATAACAGGCCAACGAACTCATTGAGCTTCGTTTAGCAGATGAGTATCCGGAAACGCCGTTCCCGGAAGCAGCGTGGGGTACTGCTGACGAGAAGCGGACTTGTGAGGACCTTCTCTTGAGTCGTCGCGGGCGCAACGGAGGAGGTCAACGTAACAAATGTAGAGTTCAAGGCCTGATTACCCCGGATGGTGCCAGGATGTGCCCGTCCGATCAACCAAGCGCAGGATGACGACTTTCGGTCGACCAGACCAGAAAGCCATGGCTGATCCGAGGATCAACCGAATGATCTCAAGCTGAAATCCGCAGCACGAGCAGCGTCATGTCATCGTTCTGCGGCGCGCCAGCAGCAAAGGCGTCGGCCGCACGAAACAGATGTTGCAACAGCTCCGCAGCGTTGCCGTCTGCGTGGGCCTGCGCCTCGGCGATCATACGGTCTTCACCCCACTCGTCTTCTGCAGCGTTCATGGCTTCGCTGATGCCGTCAGTAAAGGCCAGTAGAATATCGCCGGGGATCAGGGGAAGCATCTGCTGCTTGTAGGCCGCACCGTCAAGCAGCCCGACGACGGGGCCGCCGTCTCCCAGGCGAAATACCTGCCAAGCGCCGTGCTCTTTGCGCAGCACCGCAGGAGGATTGTGTCCGCCATTGACGTAGTGCAAGGTGCGCGAGCCGCAGTCCAGTTCGGCGTAGAAGAACGTGGCATAGCGGTTGGAGTCGGACGCGTCGTAGAGCAGGCGGTTGACATTGGCCATCTTGGCTCCCAGATCGGTCCCAAGTCCGCCCGCGCCACTCAGCACTTGACCGCGCAGACTGGCATGAAGGCTTGCCATCAACAGCGCGGCGGAGACGCCCTTGCCACTGATGTCGCCAATCGCGATACCCAGGCGGTCGCAGCCTTGCGCATTTTTTGCTGCGATGAGCGAGCCATCACGGATCGAGATCAGGTCGTAGTAGTCGCCGCCGACCGTGTGGGCTGGTCTGCAGTGCGCGGCCATCTCTACGCCGGGAACGTCAGGAAACGTCTGCGGGAACAATCGCTCCTGCACCTCGCGGGCAATCTCCATTTCACGGTCCAGCTTGGCGCGTGAGAGGGCCTCCTCTGCCAGCGTGGGAATAAGCTTGTAGACGTTCACGAGTATGCCGGAGGGCAAAGCCTGTGAGCTACCCAGCGCAAAGCCGCGCGGCAGCGTCCCGCCCTCGAAGAAGCGTTTGCCCTTGCCCAGCGCAATCGGATTAACCAGCAGAACCAGCTCGTCCGCCAGCCCGTGCTCGAGAAGGGTGGCGATCAGCGAACCGCTGCCAGGCACCATCAGGTCCGGGCCGTTCCTGGCCTTAATGCGTCGAATGCTCTCCACGAGATCCGATCCAACCGTCTCAAACGGGCCCCACTCCAGACTCTCCGGCCTGTGGGTTACGACGTACTTCATCGATGCGTTCAGGCGGTCCGCCATCGGACTCTTCGGCGCTTTCGGCCAGTAACTCGCCAACGTGTCGTAGGTCCGGCGGCCAAGCAGCACGTCGCAGGTCTTGCCGTACATCTCGTTCACTACCTGTAACCCGGCAGGCGAGCGATACGGCGCGGTCCAGTCGCCGTATGGGAAATCGTCCTCCGGACCGCTGGTGGTTTGGATGATGCCATCCAGCGAGATATGTTCGATGATTTTGAGCTTGCGCATATTAATTCCTATAACTGATGGGTTTGAGCCTTCGTAAGGGATTACTTCGGCCCGAACGAACGGAGAACAAGAGGCGCGGACAACAGTTCGACGATCCTGTCGCCGACAAACGCGACAAGTGACAGATTGTGCAAATCGGATGCAGCGAACGCGAGACAGCAGATTCGACCAGCAACCAAAGTATCGTGATGCTTTGCAACAAACATACACGCCGTCTGATTTCCGGGCTGACGTACATCGTCAGCGGCTGTGCGTGGATGGACATCGTCGAAGTCTACAAGCGGCGGTCCGGTGATCTCTCTCCATAAATGCGCTTCCCGGAAGCAGTGTATTGCTGACGAGAAGCCGAACTTATCAGGACTAGGGAGGAAACGCCCACGCCACCATCAGGGCTAACTCTTCTCTCCAGAATGCGCCACCGTGCGACCCAGCTCGCTCCTGCATAACGACATCCGCACCCGCATTGTGCAGAGCGACCGCCCATCTTCTAGCGTTGTCGAGGAAGAAAGGTTCCTCCGTACCGGCGACAAGATACGTGCGTGGAAGTGGGAACGGCATAGTAGCGGGCGGCTTATAGCCGCCGCCGGGAGAAGCGCATAGGATCGCTCCGTAGACTTGCGGGTGCCGAAGCCCGAGAGCAAGAGCCGATTCTCCACCCGCCGAAGCACCAAAGATCGCGGTACGTTCCGCAGGCAGTGCTACGCCGAAGCGAGCCTTCGTCCATCGGCGTACGTCTTCGACGAAGAATGTTTCATGTGCAGCGAAGCGCTCTGGGTCAAAGCCCGGCGAGTAGTCATGAAGGCGCAGTCTCTCATCGTTCAGGCTATGGACGCCCACGATCATGGTTGACGGCACCATAGCGCTTTCAAGAGAACGGCCCCACCCGGCGATTCGTTGACCATCACCTGCAAACACGATGGCTTCAGGCGGCGTGAGCGGAATATACACGGTAACCTTTCGTCCGCCGTCAAACTCGGTTGTGTCGGTCATAAACTCTCCCGAATTGAGCAATCCAGCTCACGCCAGATGCATAACTACGATAAATGCGCTTCCCGGACGCAGTGTATTGCTGACGAGAAGCCGGCTTCTCGGTAACCAGCAGAATTGATGCGAGTTAAACCGTCAATGTTGATGATTCGCGTGTTCATCCCTTCGATGGACCCGTATCGCCCACGCTCTTTGCAATCGCTTGAGAGGTATGCTCTAGTCCCACTTTCGTGGTCGTGACCAGGCCGGATGGATGTTTTATAGTTGCGTTGTCAGTCTCAAGGTATCCATGTATATCAGCGGTGATCAGCTTCGCTCCGGACTACAAAACGGAGAATTTGTTCCATTTTTCCAGCCTGTCGTAATGCTTCGAACCGGCGAAGTTGCTGGGGTGGAGGTCCTGGCGCGGTGGCTTCATAGCACGCTAGGCGTTATTCCGCCCGGATTATTTATCGCAACGGCAGAGCAGGAAGGGCTGATCGGCGATCTCACCGCCATGGTGATCGACAAGGCGTTCACCGCCGCGAAGATGTTGCCCAGTCCGCAATGGCTGGCCATCAATATTTCGCCGCATCTTCTGCGCGATCTGACGCTTCCGGAGCGTATTCGGGGAGCTGCCGAAGCCACCGGCTTTCCCCTGGACCGGGTAGTCATCGAGATTACCGAGAGTGCGTTGCTGGACAACCTGGAGCATGCGCAGACGATCGCAACCGAGCTAAAGGCGCAAGGATGCCGGCTGGCGCTCGACGACTTCGGAACCGGTTACTCAAGCCTGCTTCATTTGCAGTCCCTTCCATTTGGCGAATTGAAAGTCGACCGCAGCTTCGTGGGGTCGATGATGGAACGGCGTGAAAGCCGGAAGATTGTGTCGGCAGTCGTAGGCCTGGGGCAGAGCCTGGGAATGGCCACCGTTGCTGAGGGTGTGGAGACCGAGGAGCAAGCCGAGATGCTGCTGTTGCTGGGGTGCGAGATGGCGCAGGGATGGCTTTTCGGACGGCCCGTACCGGCAGAAGAGATCAGTGCGGTAACGGCTGCGCATCCACCCAGAACACCCTCGCGATTCAGCTCCACCCTGTGGCGGGATATCTCCTATAACTCGCCTCCGGGCCAGCGACTCGCCCAATTGCAGGCCCTTTACGACGGTGCACCTGTAGGCCTAGCGTTTATAAGCCCTGAGTTGCGGTACATCAGCATCAATCAGCAACTAGCGAACATTGACGAGGCTCCGATTGAAGAGCACTATGGCCGCCTGATCAGCGAGATCCTTCCGGCCCTTTATCCGCAGATCGAACCACATCTTCGGCATGCGCTGGCGGGAGAATCTGCCATCAATGTGGAGGTAACGCGGCCGAGACTTGAGTGTCGGGATGAGGAAACCTTTCTCGTGTCCCACTTGCCCGCATTCGACGAAGCGGGCGAGGTCGTTGGTATCTCCGTGGCAGTGGTCGATATCACGTCCCGTAAGCGAGCCCAGGCGGCGCTGCGGGAGAGCGAGGATCACTACCGGCATATGGTGGAGTTGAACCCGCAGATTCCATGGGTGCTCGATGAAAAAGGGATGGCTACGATGATCAGCCCCCGTTGGCAGTGCTTGACGGGGATGCGCGAAGAGGAGTATCGCGGACGAGGCTTCATCAACGCACTCCATCCGGCTGACCGAAGTCGCGTGGAAGCAGCCATCGAGCATTCCGTTCACACCGGTGACCCGATCGATGTGGAATGCCGCGTCCGGACCTGCAGCGGAGGGTGGCGCTGGATCCGTTCACGGGGAGCTCCGCGACGTGACCTGACAGGAAAGATCATTGGCTGGTATGGCAGCGCAGACGATATCGACGACCAGAAGCGACTCGAGGAAGAATTGTGGAGGCGGGCAGGTGAAGGAATCGGCCTGTCCCCCAGAGTCCATTAGTCCCAGCCCTACGCACAATTCCAAGAAGTCAGCCTCCGGCGATCTGCGCATCGATTCCATAAACACGCTTCCCGCCAGGAGTGTATTGCTGACGAGAAGCCGAGTTGTGAGTATCGATCGGTTCTCGATGAGTCGGCGATCTATCGCTCACCGGGGTCCGGAGTTTCGCTGGTCGAACTGCGCTTGTCTTTATATTTAAGCTTTGAGGCTATCCATCGCGGACCGGCCAGAAGGAAATCCAGGGAGATGCGCGGCAGAGATCGCAGGTCATGCCGGACTGTGGTTTCGTCGATGCCTCCCAACATGGCGCCGTGGCGCATGGCGTACCAGGTGTAGGCTGCCGCGAGTGCCGCAAGGAAAAAAGAGACAAGAAGTCCCCCGCTCTGATGTGGGGTCTTTACGAGGTGATGTACTCCAAGCTGGGCAAGGGTCATCGTTCCGGGAAGAGCGATGCAGATGAGAAGCCCGGTAGCCCAGAGAGGCCTGGCGCGTCGCAAGTGCTGCGAGACCGCTCCGATCAATCCTCCGGCAAAGATGGCGTAAACGGCTTCGACGAGCATAGCCTTCGTAGCTTCTCCGCGTCCGGATTGAAGGTTCGTCACAAAGAAAGCCACGGCACGCACCGTGGCGGTGCATGCAGCTGCCTTCGAACTCCACGGAGGCACGATCGTTCGAAGAGGGCTTCGAATCATCTCGGGTAATGCCTGGGCGAGGGATTCCGGCGGAGCTGATGGGGCTGGTTGCATCGCAATGACATTCGATGCGGATCGAGGCTTGTTTGCTTGTCGAATGTCCAGATGTGCCGGACAGCCGGTGATTCGTTTTTGACATCGAAATACGAAAAGGGAGATGTGGTGAGATTTTTCGATGTGGTGGGACTTGTCGATGTGGTGGGATTTCTCTATACGGCCAAGCAGGTGGCTAGTGGCTTCCGGAAGGCGGACCACGAATGGAAGCATCGTGATCGGCTTACGTTCTAACGTACTGTGGCTTCTGATCTGTTGCTTTGCGACCTGTAGCCTGGCATCGGGGGAACCTGTGGCCGCTCACCGTAAGCAGGGCTCGAGTCACGGCTTTCTATTGCTGAAGTCTTCTGATGGCAAGGTCATAGCCGTGGGAGATCAGATCAGTATCACTCACGGCGACCAGGTGCGCTCCCGGCTGGTCTTCCACTTCAGAGACGGGTCTATCGATGATGAGACTACCGTCTTCAGGCAAGGCACTGTCCTTGCCTTAGTGAGCGACCATCATATCCAGCGCGGGCCGTCGTTCCCAGAACCTCTCGATATGACGGTGAACGTTGCGACCAAGCAGGTTACCTGGCATGAGATGAAGGACGGCAAAGACGAAGTCAAGAGCCAAGAGATGGATATTCCTCCAGACTTGGCGAATGGCATCATGTCACCCATCCTTGAGAACTTCCCAGTGAAGGCGACAGAGATGAAGGTGTCCTATATCGCAGGAGGCTCCAAGCCGCGCCTGGTGAAGCTAGCAATCAAGCGGAGTGAAGAGGACCGTTTTCATGTAGGAGGTACTAGCCGGCGGGCAGGTGCGTTCAACATTCATATCGAGATCGGGGGGGTCGCCGGTGCCGTTGCCCCTGTGATTGGTAAACAACCTTCGGATATCAAGGTCTGGGTCATGGATGGAGAAGTACCGACGTTCCTCAAGATGGTGGGCGCCCTCTATCAAAAAGGCCCCATATGGACGATGGTGCTTACGAGTCCGGTGTGGCCTCGCGGTTTGTGAAAGGGACCTCCGCAGTTGATGCCTCGACTGTCGCCAACAGGGAAAATGGACTCACTGAACCAGGTTCAATTCCGCCTTTGAGCTATTACCAGGGCGAGCAGATAACCCGAGGATGTTCTATAGTGGCGGTGCTGAACTGCAGGTTCTTCAATGTACATCAGCAATGAACAGCTTCGCGTTGGCCTACAGAACCAAGAGTTTGTTCCGTTCTTTCAGCCTGTAGTGACGCTTCGTACTGGCGAAGTTGCTGGTGTGGAGGTCCTGGGCCGATGGCTACACGGAACCTTAGGCATTGTGCCACCCAGCGCATTTATCGCTCAGGCAGAGCAGGAAGGGCTGATCGGCGATCTGACTGCAATGTTGATCGGCAGGGCGTTCACGGCCGGCAGAATGTTACCGAGTCCGCAGTGGCTTGCGTTCAATATCTCCCCGCATCTGCTGCGCGACCTGACACTTCCTAAGCGCATCCGAGAGGCCGCGGAAGCAACCGGTTTTCCCCTGAACCGGGTGGTGATCGAGATTACCGAGAGTGCGTTGTTAGAGAACCTGGAACATGCGCAGACAATCTCAGCGGAGCTAAAGGCAGAAGGATGCCGATTGGCGCTCGACGATTTCGGGACCGGGTACTCCAGCCTGCTTCATCTACAGTCCCTTCCCTTTGACGGGTTGAAGGTCGACCGCAGCTTTGTGGGGTCGATGACGGAACGGCGGGAGAGCCGGAAGATCGTCTCGGCAGTCGTAGGCCTGGGTCAGAGCCTGGGAATGAAGACCATTGCTGAGGGCGTGGAGACCGAGCAACGGGCAGAGATGCTGCTGTCGCTGGGGTGCGAGATGGCGCAGGGATGGCTTTTCGGAAGACCCGTTCCAGCAGAAAAGCTAAGCGAAGTAACTGCCGCGCAGCCACCTCGATCCCCGTCGCGGTCTACCTCCGGCTTATGGCGGGACATTTCCTATAATTCGCCTCCAGGCCAGCGGCTCGCCCAGTTGCAGGCGCTCTACGATGGTGCTCCTGCTGGTCTTGCGTTTCTGAGCCCTGACTTGCGGTACGTCAGCATCAACCAGCAACTAGCGAACATGCACGGCGCTACGATTCAAAGGCACCTGGGGCACACTGTCAGCGAGATGCTTCCGTCTCTTTATCCGCAGATCGAACCATATCTGCGGCGCGCGCTGGCTGGAGAATCTGCCACCAACGTGGTGGTCACGTGGCCGAAGCTCGAGGGGCGGGAGGAAGAAGCGTTTCTCCTGTCCTACGTGCCCGTATTCGACGAAGCCGGCGAGGTGCTTGGTATCTCCGTGGCAGTGACTGATATCACGGCCCGCAAGCGAGCTGAAGCGGCCCTGCGGGAGAGCGAGGATCACTACCGTCACATGGTGGAATTGAACCCGCAAATCCCTTGGGTGCTCGATGAAAAAGGGATGGCTATCATGATCAGCCCCCGCTGGCAGAAGATCACTGGGATGCGCGAAGAGGATTATCACGGTCGAGGATTCGTCAGCGCACTTCACCCGGCCGACCAGAAGCGCGTGGAGGAAGTGATCGAACATTCCGTGCGCACCGGTGACCTGATTGATGTGGAATGCCGCGTACGCTCCTCCAACGGAGAGTGGCGCTGGGTCCGTTCCCGGGGAGCTCCGCGGCGCGATGAGACAGGAAAGATCATCCGCTGGTATGGCAGCGCAGACGATATCGATGACCAGAAGAGACTTGAGGATGAACTGCGGAGGCGAGCATGTGAAGAGAGCGGCACATGCTCAGGAGCTGATCAGTCCCGGTAGGCATGGTTCAATGCGGTGACAGATGCGGCGGATAGATTAGCGATCCAGGCACCTTTGAACAGTCGTTCACGCGGAACAATCCATCACGCGTGGCGGTTGGACTACTACTCGCAAAGGCGCTTCTCGGAGATGAAAGATTGCTGACGAGAAGCCGCTTCCGAGTATTCATTGGCAGTCGAATGCAGAACCCTCGCAATCAGCATCCGCGGTGGACAACAAACCTTCCGAAGTCTGATCATCAGAGACGGGACCTGACGTCACTCGGGCCCAGACCCCGTTCCAAGGATCCGCTGATGTCTATTGAGCGCTACTCCCGCCGCCGCTTCAATTCCCTCGTCGCCTCGGCCCCTCTCTGGTCACTCGCCGCGAAAGTCTTCGCTGCTCCCACTCGCGAGCTCCTTATTACCAAGTGCGGTGCGATCGCCGACGACTCCACCGTCAACACGAAGGCTATCCAGGCTGCCATCGATCAGCTTGCCGCAAAGGGCGGAGGCACCGTTGTCGTCCCCAAGGGCGTCTTCGTTTCCGGGGCTCTCTTCTTCAAAACGAAGGTCCATCTTCGCCTCACGGAAGGCGCCGTCCTCAAGTGTTCCACCGACCTCTCGAACTTCCCCGCGCAGCGGACCCGTATCGAAGGCCACTTCATGGACAACTTCACTCCAGCCTTCATCAATGCGAAGAACTGCGACGGATTCCAGCTCACCGGCGATGGCACTCTCGACGGTGCCGGCATGCCCATCTGGGAGCTCTTCTGGAAGAATCGAGCCCAAAACAAAGGTTTTGCAAACACCGGCATGCCGCGCGCCCGGCTCGCGCTCATCGAAGGCTCGAAGGACGTCAAGATCGAAGGGATTACCTTCAAGGATTCGCAGTTCTGGAACTGCCACCTCTATAAAAACGACGGCGTTCTTGTGCACAACGTCCACTTCCAGGTGCCCGACGACTATAGGCAGGCTCCCAGCACTGACGGCATCGACATCGACAGCTCCCGCAACGTCACTGTCGATGGCTGCGTCTTCTCTGTCACGGACGACTGCATTGCCTGCAAAGGTTCCAAGGGCCCCCGCGCCATGGAGGACAAGGATAGCCCGGCTGTCGAGCACATCCGCGTTCGCAACTGCACCTTCAAGCGCGGCGGCGGCGTTCTCACCTGCGGCAGCGAGGCCACCATTGTCCGCGACGTCATCGCAGAAGACTGCAAGATTACTGGCGGCGTCCGCATCGCCACCCTTAAGCTGCGCCCCGATACCCCCCAGCATTACGAGGACATCACCTTCCGCAACATCACATCCGAAGGCCCCTCCAGCGGCATCATCAACATGGCACCGTGGTCGCAGTATTTCGATCTCCAGGGCATGGAGCCGCCCAAATCCATCGTCAAGAACCTGAACATCGTCGGCATCAAGGGCACGTTCACCTCCTTCGGCACCATCAAGCCCAACCCCGGCCAGACCGAAATCAGCGACGTCCTGTTGAAGGATTTCAACGTCACCATCAAGAACGACAAGCTCAATACCTCCGGCGTCACTAACCTCAGGCTCGAAAACGTGATCGTCAACGGAAAGCCCTACTCGGTCTAAGCCCATCCAATGCTGGCGTGACGCAATAGGAGACATACGATATCGGAGCCGGGGCCGCACAGGGCGGTCCGGCTCTCGCGCAAGGGTTACAGCGATAGAGCGATGGCATCCCTGGAAGACAATGATGTCTGCTGCAGGGGCGGAGCTATCTGTCCGGCGAGCCCTGCGAGTTGGGCAGGATCACGTGGTAAGGCTCGATGGAGAGGAGTCCTGAGAGCGCGCCGAGTTCCTGGTCGTTGAACTGGCTGCGGTACTGATCGGAGTTGAGCAGGGCCTGGCGCTGCGGTTCCGGCATTTCGCGAAGCTCGCGGAAGGCTTGAGCGACCTGGTGCTTGCGATCGGGGGGGAGTCCGCGGAACTGCCCCATGGCATCGCGAACCTGCTGCCGCTGAGAAGGGCTGAGCTGTGCGATGGCCTCGTTGCGCTCGAGCCAGCGGCGTCGTCGCTCGGGGCTCATGTTGTTGAGCTGCGAGAGGCGCTGCTGCATTCGCTGCTGGGTCTCGGCGGGCAGGTCGTGGAAGCCGGGCTCGCGCTCGAGAGCCTTCTGCTGCTGCTCGGGAGTGAGATTGCTGTGGCGGTTCATCCATTGGAGGAGGTGTTCCTGATTTTTTCCTGGATGATTTGGGCCAGGGAAGCCGGGATGTTTCATTGCGCGAGGCGGCTGGGGGGAGCTCTGGCCAGGCGCGGATTGCCGTGCGGCGGCAGGAAGACAGAGAACAGACAGCAACAGAGCCGTCAGCGCTGAAGCACCGGCATGGCGGGATGTGACAGACAAGGGCATAAACCGTAAGGGATTCGTGCAAGGAACTTCTGATTCGTTAAGAAGCTTACTTCTTCGGGCTCCTCTCAGAGTAGATTATGCTTTCTTGCTTAGCTGATCGGAGACCCAGAGGCATCGTCAGGCGAGTTTTCATCCTGAAGGAGCTGGTCCATCGTCTGCAGGGCCTGGTCGTTATTATCGAGCACCTGAAGGTCCGTGACGATTGCCGAAGCAGGGGCCTTGTCTAACTGGTTGAGGTGAACATTGGCGAGGTCGGCGAAGGCTCCGCCGCCGATGAGCAGGGCAAGAGCGAAAGCCCCGGCAAGAGCAGGACGGAACTGGCGGCCCGTATTGAAGAGCAGCCGGGAGCGCATGCGCTCAAACCAGCCAACCGGAGGTTTGGACTGCTCTTCGCGGAGCAGGACGGCGAGCTTCTGGTCGAAGTAGGGGGAGGGATCGGGAGCCTCCCAGGTATCGAGCAAGGACATCGTCGCCTGCAGCGCCTGAAGCTCCTGACGGCATTCGGCGCAGGAGTCTACGTGGGCCTGAGCGTCGGCAATGGATGGCGCAGTGGGATCGAGCAGAAGATCTGGAAGCGCGGATTGGCAGTCACGGCAGTTCATGAGATTCTCTCCAGTTTCTCTTATCGAGCTACACCGGCAAAGGCGGTGTAATAAAGGTCCCCAAGGGACTAAATAAAACCTTTCAGCTTTCCACGCAAGGTCTGATAGGCCCGGAAGAGCAGCGACTTGGTGGCGGACTCACTAAGCTTGAGCACATCGCCGATCTGCTTGTAGTCCATGCCCTCGTATTTGTGCATGAGGACGGCCATGCGCTGGCGTTCGGGCAGGGCAAGGACGTGTTCGCGGATGGCCTGCATCCGCTCGCGGCGGAGGATGCTGGCTTCGGCTCCGGGAGTGGAATCGGCGACGTCGGGGGTGGTTCCAGTCTCGGCGTCGACCTGGTCGAGATATATGGTCGAGGCGTTGCGTTCGTGCCGGGTATCGCGAGCGTGATTGACCCCGAGGTTGGTGGCGATACGGTAGAGCCAGGTGCTGAAGCGGGCCTCGGCGCGGTAGGTCTCCCGGGAACGATAGACGCGAAGAAAGACCTCCTGTGCGAGCTCTTCAGCGATGGCCTGGTTGTGAACCATGCGGAACATGAAGTGAATGATGGGCTTGCGATACTTCTGAATAAGGTAGTCGAAGCCGGCCATATTTCCGGCGCGGAGCTCAAGCATGATGGCGGCATCGTCCATATTGGCGAATTCGCCGGGACGACGCTGTTGTTGCTCAGCTGTCCGGAGGTCCTCAAGGAGCGTCGGGCTGACTGCGAGCGTGGCCATATCCTTAGTAACCCCATCTCCGCTGTCAGGTTGCGCTTGATCGTGCTTTTGCGACACATCTCTGGCAGGAGTGGAGTCCGGAGACCGAGGATTTTCATTTGCGGGGCCGGACTGGGGAGGAGAAGGCATGCTAAAGCAATTGTGCTGATTGTATCCTTTGCGCGGGAGGCCTGTGACGGCCACTTAGTGGCCGTTGCTGAGTGACTTAGATGAGAGTTTCGGGTTGCAGCTGCGAGATGCTATTCTTTGAGGCAGATCCTCGGCGCTGGATTGACGGCCTGGAGGGATCAGGGCGCATAACTCAGCGGTAGAGTGCCACCTTCACACGGTGGAAGTCGTAGGTTCGAATCCTGCTGCGCCCACCATAGAAATCAATAACTTAGCGACACCGGCGTTAGTGGTTTCATGCCAAACTCAACCGGCTGGCATCAACTGCGCCGGTTCTACCGGCTCAAACCTACCCTGCCTTCCGCTCTGTTGCCGTCGACGTGAGCATCGCGTAGACCGTTCCTACCATCTGCTGCACACTCTCCGGAAGCTCCTGCATGTACTCGTTCGCTGTGGTGTCTGCTCGTGAGTGACGCAAGTGTGATTGAACGTCCTTCACCGAAACCCAGCTTTTGTGCCCGGGTAGCGATCGTCCGCCGGAGCACCTGGAAGTTCAGCTTGGGAAGTTCCCACGCCTCCCGAAGGGGCTTCAAAACTCGATACCGGAAGTTGGCCGGGTCCAGGAACCCGCCGTCCGCGTTCGGGAACATCGGCGCGTCCGGGGACGGATCTGGGCATTCCAGCTTCCACTGCCTGAGCTCGCCGGCAAGTCCATCGGGTAGATGGACCTTCGTCATGCTCCCTGGGGTCTTTCCGAAGGGACGAATCTTCCTTCGGTAGATCGTTTCGGTAATCGACAACGTATTCACGTCGTCGAAGGACTTCCAGCGAAAAGCGAAGAGCTCGCTGGGCCGGAGCGCATCGGTCATGTCCAGCATCAGCAGAATGCGATCCCGCCGAGTGGCTGCTTTCAAGACCGCTCGCAACTGCTCCCACGTCAAGATCTGGTTGTCTTCGGCCGGAGATTTTTCGGAATCTTCAGCGTTCAGGTCGGGTCCTTGACGAGGAACTCTCATTCGATTGCTTCGTCGAAGATGGACTTGAGATAAGAGCGCGCCTGGCAGTAGGTTTTTGCCAGATGATTCACATGCGTTTGCAGCTCGAATTTGTCGATCGACTCGATTGGATCCGCGCCGAACTTTGAGATCAAATCAAGCTCGATTTGAGCTTTCTTCTCTTTCGCCGTTTCAGGTCGCCAGTCCCCCTTCGCGTAGCGGGAAATAGCGGTTGGGAACAAACCAATCGAGAGCGACAGGTCCGTCTTTCAGAATCTGGCATCTGCGATCTTGCCTGTTCACTTGGCGATCTCATCTCGCGGCGCGTTCCCCCGCGAGCTTCGTCATCTGCGATTTAAGGCCGAGTCGAATGGGAACGATTCTAACTCGGACGTCCCCGGTTGTAGGGTGAATGACCTGCCTGCGGTAGTAGCCGTACCATCGCTTTCCGCGCAGCACGATCCATCCAGATGGAAATCTGGGTTGAGTCGTCCGGGATGTGGCGCTACGGTAATGTGCAGTCATGGGTGCCTCCTGATTAGGTGCCCTGGTCAGCGTCATATCGGTGTTACAAGCACCGGCCTTGGGGTATGGAATGAACGTGCCAGTTACTGATGCTCGCGATTCGATAGTGCATCGGTCAGCGTCATGGCCACGCCTAACGCATCTCCAACGCGACGGGCTTGCCTTCGTTTCCGTGGGGATCGCGTTTTCGGCCGCGCTCCTCCTTAATGGTTTCGAATTCCACGACAGCGGCATTCCACTGCTTCTCTTTGCGATCGCCGTAAGTTCCTGGTATGGAGGAGCAGGACCTGCGGTGCTGGCGCTGGTCCTGTCGTCGCTAAGCTTCGATTATTTTTTCACGGAACCCCTCCACAGTTTCTCCATCCAATCCAGGATGTCCCCTACTTCATCATTCTTGCCTCATTCGCTTCGCTCGTTTCATGGTTCAGCACGATCCGACGCCGCGTCGAGCGAGATCTTCTCCAGACTCGCGACAAGCTCAAGGTTGAAGTAGAGGAGAGATCCAGCCTGCTCGACCTGACGCACGACTCGATCTTCGTCGGCGACACGAACTTCATCATTACGTACTGGAACCGAGGCGCTGAAAAATTCTACAGTTGGAAACAGAGCGAAGCCATTGGCAGGCATTCCGACGAACTCCTGCGTACCATCTTCCCGAAGCCAATCGAGGAAATCCGGGCGGAGCTGCTGGTGAAGGACTGCTGGGAAGGTGAACTCACGCGCACGAAAGCCGATGGCGTACAGGTCATCGTGGCGAGCCGGTGGTCTCTGCGGCGCGATTCACAGGGCACCCCGATTGCGATCCTCGAAACCAGCAACGACATCAGCGGGCGAAAGCGTTGGGAGGAACAGATTCAAGCTCTCAACAAGGAGCTTGCAAATCGCTCGCTCGCGCTTGAGGCCAGCAACAAGGAGCTAGAAGCCTTCGCCTATTCTATCTCGCACGATCTCCGCGCGCCTCTGCGCCACATGTCGGGTTTCGCGGAGCTACTGCGCAAGAGTGCGGCCACATCTCTCGATGAAAAAGGCAAACGCTACATATCGATGATTATGGAAGCGAGCAACCGTATGGGCTGCCTCATCGACGACCTGCTCGCGTTTTCGCGAATCGGCCGCGCTGAGGCACATAAGTCCGTCGTCAACCTGGAGCAACTCGTTCATGAGGCCGTTGCCGAGGTCCGCCAGGACGTGACGCAGCGCAAGATCGTTTGGAAGCTAAATTCGTTTCCCGATTGTTACGGGGATCGTTCGATGTTGCGGCTGGCTTTGATCAACTTGATTTCCAACGCCGCAAAATTCACCCGCACGCGTCCGCAGGCGGAAGTCGAAATCGGATGCACTGACCAGGGCAAGGAGGAACTGGTGGTCTTTGTTCGAGACAACGGCGTGGGATTCGACATGAGATACTCTGACAAGCTGTTCGGCGTTTTCCAGCGACTTCACCCGCAGGAGGCCTTCGAAGGCACCGGTATCGGATTGGCCACGGTTCAACGCGTCGTACACCGCCATGGCGGCCGCGTCTGGGCGGAAGGCAAAGTGGATGGCGGCGCCACCTTCTACTTCTCTCTTTGCAAGAGCACGGGAGTGAACTGACCGATGGACATTTTGGGACGCATCTTACTCGTCGAATACGACCCGAAAGACGTGGAGCTCACGCTCACGGCTTTAGATGACTACAACCTTGCGAACGAGGTTGTTGTTGCAGCCGATGGTGAACAAGCGCTCGATTATCTGTACTTCCGCGGAAACTACCTGCAGCGCGGGCGCGGAAATCCTGCTGTCCTCCTGCTCGATCTGAAACTGCCCAAGGTCAATGGACTCGAGGTGCTTAAGCAGATCAAGTCGGATCAGAACCTGAAGATGATTCCGGTGGTCGTACTGACGTCCTCTCGCGAAGAAAAGGACATGGTGGCCACTTACGAATTGGGCGTCAACGCTTATGTAGTTAAGCCAGTGGACTTTCACGAATTTGTGAACGCCATCAAGGAACTAGGAGTGTTTGGGCGGTGATCAACGAACCGCCGCCTGGCAGCGCAAGGAAGCGATGAAACAAATGAGTGTCCGATTGCGCATTTTGCATCTGGAGAATGACGTCCCCGATGCGGAGTTGGTTCGTGAGACGCTCGCAACGGATGGGTGTACTGTGAGGTGATTCGCGTCGAAACGGAATCCGAATTCATCTCTGCGTTGAAGCAGGGCGACTTCGACCTGATCCTGGCGGACTACACGCTGCCCTCGTTTGATGGTCTTTCGGCATTGAAGATTGCTCAGCGGCAAAGCCCAGACATGCCGTTCATCTTTGTCTCTGGGACTCTGGGTGAAGATGTTGCAATCGAATCACTCAAGATCGGCGCGACGGATTACATTCTGAAAACGCGCTTGTCTCGCCTAGTACCCTCGGTCAAGCGGGCAATGCGCGAAACAAAAGAGCGAAGGGAACTCCGGTATTCCGAGGATGCGCTGCGCCGGAGCGAAGCCTATCTGGCACTCGCCCAGAGCTTGAGTCACACCGGCAGCTTCGGTTGGCATGTTGCTACCGGCGAGATCTTCTGGTCGGTGGAAACGTACCGAATCTTTGATTTGGATCCTCTCACGAAACCGACGCTGGAATTTGTGCGGCAGCGTGTGCATCCTGACGATCAAGCTCACCTAGGGCAGATTCTTGCTCACATCTCACAAACGTGTTTGGCGCCTATCTCGAATCAGACAACACTTGACGCGCAACACCTGCACCACGAGCACCGATTGCTGATGCCGGACGGCAGAGTCAAGTATCTTCGGGTCGCAGGTCGTGTTGTGCGTGATTCAGGCGGCGAGACCGAATTTGTGGGAGCCATCACAGACGTCACGGCGGCCAAACAAGCGGAACAGGAGCTCCTTAAGCGTCAAGCCACGATTCGACAGCTGTTCGATGCCAACATCGTTGGAATATATTCATTTGGGATATCGAAGGAAAGATTCTTGAGGCTAATGACGCGTTTTCTCAGGATCGTGGCATACGATCGTGACGATCTCAATGCGGGTCGCATGTGCTGGACGGACCTGACGCCTGCGGAATGGCTTAGCGTTGACGGACAAAAATGGGTGCCGGACTTGAAGGCCTCCGGGAGCTTACAACCATTCGAGAGGGGATATCTCCGCAAAGATAGGACTCGGGTTCCCGTGCTCATCGGTGCGGCGAAGAGCGAAGGGCAAGGTGTGGCATTCGTGCTCGACCTTACTGAGCGCAAGCGGGCCGAAGAATCACTCGCTCTCACAAGTTTTGCCCTTAATAACGTGCAAGTATCGGCCTTTCTGTTTGATCAAGAAAGCCGTTTCCATTATGTCAACGAGGAAGCTTGTCGGGCCCTGCATTACACCCGCGAAGAACTGCTCGGTATGGGGATCAAGGATATAGACCCCTATTACCCTATGGCTGATTGGGCTGAAAGCTGGGCCCGACGCCGCCGGTCAACCCGTTCAGAAACTCTTGAAAGCCGGGACCGTGCCAAAGACGGTCACGACTTTCCGGTAGAGATCAACGTTACCTATTTCGAATACGGCGGTATCGGCTACAACCTCGCTCTTGTCCGCGATATTTCTGAGCGCAAGCGAGCCGAAGAGGCAACTCTGGAGGCGCGCGTGGCCGAACGCTTACGCATTGCTCGTGAAATTCATGACACTCTGCTGCAAAGCTTTCACGGTTTGTTGCTCCGCTTCCAAACCGTTTCCGAGTTGCTGCCCGATCGCCCAGTGGAGGCTAAGGAGAAGCTGCAAAGTGCGATGCGCAGGCGGCAGACGCTATCACCGAAGGCCGGGATGCGGTGCAGGGATTGCGCGAGTCCACAATCCAGGCCAACAATCTCGCGCAGGCTATCAACACGCTTGGGGAAGAACTCGCAAAAGACGCAGGCAATCGTCCACCACCGGAATTCCGTGTGTCCGTTGAGGGTGAAGCGCAAAATCTTCATCCCATACTTCGCGATGAGGTCTACAAGATTGCCGCGGAAGCGATACGCAACACCTTTCGGCACGCTGATGCGCAAACAATCAGGGTTGAAATCCGATACGACGATGAGCAGTTCCGAGTGCGAGTGCGGGATGATGGAAAAGGCATTGATCCAGCGGTTCTATCCGGTCAGAGTTGTGCAGGACACTACGGTGTTGGCGGGATGCGGGAGCGCGCCACAATCATGGGAGGAACGCTCGAGGTGCGGAGCGAAGTTGGCGTACGTACTGAAGTGGAACTGTGCGTTCCTGCCACTAAGGCCCACCCGACTGAGAGAAGTACCTCACGACAAGTGGTTGCTCGTCATCACCATTCCGCTTGGGATCTGCAGATTCCGGCTAAGCGGAAGGTGGAAGATACGCTGTGCCATTTCATTGGCGACCCTTATGGCCGCAATCCTTGAACTCTTCTTCCATAAGATAAAGCCCTGGGACGATCTCACCGTCTCGATCACTGAACGTCTCAGCCGTCCTTGACTCTTACACCGACGAAACTCCGCACCAAGCGAGCAAACAACGGCTTCAGCGGCTGAGTATGCTTGGCACGTCGCGGATGCGCCGAGTTATCAGAGGTCATAAGGCTAAGCAGTAATTCCCATTGCTTATCGCTTGGCGTAGAGTCATCTCTGGTCTTTGGGAAAAAGAAGACGTCCGTCGCAACATTCCGATGGGTTCAAGAGCGTTTTACTTCCGTCCATGGGACTCTCCTCATTTCTGGATTCAGATCTCGACGAAGTATTCCGCGCCGAACGGGACAGTATTCCTCATCATTGAGACCCATTTCACACTGCTCCCGGGAAAGTCCGATCACGCTTTGTAACTTTAGGATCCAGCACCATGATGGTGATGATGACGGCAATCACACCGCCAGAGAATGTGGCCATGCCTTCGGGCATCTCGCTCAGTACAACCCGCTAAAGGACGAACATGGCCATATCATCCGCTGGTACGTTGCGGCAGTTGACATCGAGGTAAGCGCACCGAGGAGAAGCTGAAGTGAAGTGAGGAACATCTACGCACGATCACTGATGCTATTGCCAATCCGATCATTGTCTTGGCGTCTGATGGTACAGTGCTCTACGCGAAGCGGGTGGCTTTGGACAAATCCGGACTCACAATGGATTCGTTGAAAAAGAAAGGTTTCCTCCCGGAAACTTTGCATCCGGCATTCTCTTTGTGGGTGACATCACAGGCGCGGCGGTTCATGCCTTCGCGCTGCGAGATAAGGATCTGACGTCACAGACGGGCGTAGAGCTCGGCAATTTCAAAAACTTTGAAGGTCGCGACCTCGTCGCCGGTCTGGATAAGAAGCTCGCCGCACTCTTGGGCACAACGTACGACAAGATCGTTGTCAACGACATGGTCGTTCACCAACCTTCGGGGCAGATCTTTTTATCGGTTGAACGCGGCCGCAGTACGGATGCCATTTCGGCGATCGTGAAGGTGAACCATGGCCAACTGGAGGTACTGGAACTGGACGGCATTCCGCACTCGCAAGTCCGTATTCCGCACGAGCCCAATGAGAAAGCGATGCTTGAGTTTGCCACGCAGCGATCATTCGCAATCACAGACGTTAAGTATTACAAAGGGGAGATATTCGTAACCGGCGTTTCGAACCAGCGGTTCGCCTCAACGCTGTATCGAATCCCTTACCCTTTCAACGCTCAGATGGCAACGAGCACCGTAGAAATCTGGCACACCGTACACGGTGAATTTGAAACGCGAGCTCCCATCATTCGGCAACTCATCCGAGAGCTGCAAGGCGAGCCATATCTGTTCGCCGTCTATGGTTGTACGCCTCTGGTGCGCATCCCCCTAAGTTCTCTGAAGGATGGCGCTCACGTTCGTGGCGATGTGATCGGAGAGCTCGGGTATGGTGCCAACCCGCTTGACATGCTCACATTCACCGATCCCTTCGATCAGAAGGAATATCTGCTCGTCACCATGGATACGCGAAGCGCGTCGCGACTCTCTGTCTTGGATATTGCGACGGCGAAGCCTCAACCTACAGGTGTCCCCATCGACTTCGGACCGAGTGGCCTGGGTAAAACACAGGCCACTCTTCCGATAAAGGCCGAGCATTTTGCGGTCCTTAGTCCAAAATGGGCAGTCCAGATTTGGCGGCATCCCAAGACAGGGTACCGCCTGGATCTCAGCAGCCTGGCGATGCCGTACTGCTTCGAACGCAAAGATGATATGTCGGAAATGAACTGGCCCAATGGTCCGGATCCCTTTCACTACCGCGAGCATCACAGAGAGATATCGTACATGCCGTAATGGGTTTGAAGACGCCGGTCAAAGAGGACCTATGAGCGCACATGTGACAAGCCAACCGACGCTTACGGTCGACTCCGATCTGCCTGAGACGGGTTTGGTCGGTGTCACCGTACGCGGCCTCGATCCAGATCTGATGGTCTCACTCGGCAAGCGCACACTGACGAATGGCCTGCTGAAGTCCCTGCTCGGTGTGAGCGTGGTCCGAACGGGAGCATCGAGTGGTGACGACCTTCCCAATATTTTCGGCCGCTATCAGATTTTGGAAGACTGCTTGCGGTTCATCCCCCACTTTCCATTCGAACGGGGTCTCTCCTATCGAGCAAGCTTCGACCCTCGACCGCTCGGTCGTCCTGAATTCTCAGAAGTGCTCACGCTTGAGTTTTCGCTTCCGAAAGCGCTGAGCGCCGCGCCTGCGGAGGTGCAACATATTTTCCCCTCTAGCGACGATCTTCCAGAAAACCTGCTTCGCTTCTACGTGGGTTTTTCGAATCCGATGCAGCGCGGTCAAGCCGAAGCTGAGATTAGGCTTCTCGGCCCCGATGGAGAACCAGCGACCGACGTACTTTATCGTGCCCCCGTTGAACTCTGGGACAGGAGCATGCGGTGTCTAACGATACTGCTCGATCCTGGCAGGCTTAAACGGAAGGTAGGGCCGAACCGCGAGCTGGGCCCACCACTCAAGGCTGGTCAGGTGTACACGCTCGCAGTAGGTGCAGGGATGCTTGACTTTGATGGTCGTCCGTTGACGGCGACTGTCAACAAGCGCTTCGTTATCACAGAGGCCGTACGGGAACACATCGCGGTCGAGCAGTGGAAGATCGTGTCTCCCGTGAGTCAAAGCCGCGAGCCCTTGGTGCTGCTCTTTCCACAACCGTTGGATTGGGCACTGCTTGGGCATGCGATCGCCATTGCATCCACCGATGGGCAATCGATAAACGGCCGGATCGTAATCGATCAGGGCGAAAAACGATGGAGCTTTACACCGACATCGCCGTGGGCGGCAGGGTCCTATCACGTCCGTGTTGCCTCGAGTCTCGAAGATGTTTGCGGAAACAACATCCTGGCGCCATTTGATAGGCCCCTCCGGTCAGGCAGCGATTTACCATTTGAGGTGACGACCCGCTCAATTGCCTTTCATATCAATCCGGTGAGTGGTGCCGCTAACTTCTCTTGAAGTGTTCCTGAATCTCAATAGGCGAAATGATCTGATCCTGGTCGCCTGTTTGGCGCCTTCAATCGCTGTTGCCCAACAGTCGCCGAGTAACCCCGTATAAGTGCGTCTTTCCCGGTGAACGCACAGGCTTATCGATTCGTAACGCGGGAACACGATTGATATAGAGTGAAGGATGCCATCAACATGTTGACACGAAGTTTTCCTGACCGCCGCTTTCAATGGCCACTGCAACGAGTGGTTCTCGAAGGCTATTCTGTTTGTCTCACTCCCATCGACTACTCTCATCTCGATCAGCTTTCTGTTTGGTCAGCAGAGAAGGATATCTGGCGGTATATGACCTTTGCGCACCTTGCATCGAAGGCCGAACTGCAGGCCTGGATAGGCACTGCGATGGATGCCAATGAGCACGGGACTGAGATGAACTTCGCAATCATCGATGAAGCCAATCAATCGGCAGTCGGGACAACGAGCTTTTACCGCGTCGTGCCAGAACATAGGAGGCTCGAACTGGGAAAGACCTGGCTGGGAGCACCTTACCGGCGGACACACATCAACACAGCGACAAAATTTTTAATGCTCACTCACGCATTTGAAACGCTTCTGACAAACAGAGTCGAGCTGAATACCGACGCACGAAATATTCGATCGCAACGTGCCTTGGAACGACTCGGTGCTGTTCGCGACGGAGTTTTGCGCTGCCACACCGTGATGCGTGATGGCTTCGTTCGCGACACTGTGAACTACTCCTTTACGATGAACGACTGGCCCGCCACAAAGATCCGGCTCGGAAATCTGATTCAAGCTCGCATCTCTGGCGTTGATGTCGAAGAAAAAACTCCGAAAGTAACCGATGACACCCCTTGAGGAGTACCGATTCGCTTCGCCGTGAGTGAAGATTTGTGGCCGAACGCTACGGCCTGTTTCGCGACGATCGCCATAAGGCTCCACGGGTTATAGGGCCCTTTCGGAGAAGTCGAGCAAAACCTTTTCCTGTCCTGCCTCACCGTCGGCCAGGTGTACCGCCTCTTGGAAGTTCTTAAGCGAGTACCGCACTGTCGCCGCTGGCGTAAGGGCTCCCTCCGCCAACATGGTGAGAAGATCGCTCACCGCTGCTCGCACGTCAGCGAGCGGCTGGGAAGGCACCCAACGCGGAAGCCACCACCCGCGAACAGTTGCTGTCGAATAGATCAAACGTGGAGCGAAGAGCGGCATGATGAATTTCGCGGGATCCGTCTGCCGATGACTGGAAAGGGCTCCATACACCAGCATGGTTCCACCCGGAGCAAGGTTGCGAGCAACCTCAGCGCCAACAGCCCCGGCAACGCAGTCGATGGCTCGTTCAACGCCTTTGCCCGCAGTCAATTCCTGAAGGCGTACCCTGAGATCCTCGTCGGCGGTGCAGATGACCTCGTTGCCTCCGAGGCTGCGTATGATCGATTCCTGCTCGCGCCGCCGGATGACGTTGATGGTCTTAAATCGATACTGCTGCGCCAGTTGAAGAACGAGCTTCCCGACGCTGGAAGCTGCCGCCGTCTGCAGAAGCCAGTCGCCCTCCTTGAGGTTGTGAGTTGATATGGCCAAGGCCCACGCCGTCAAAGGATTGATGTAAGAAACAGCAGCGGTCGAATCGTTCAACCCATCCGGAACGGGCAGGAGCTTATCCGCGGGGCATACGATCTGCTCGCGCCAGGTGTTCCAGATGTCTACGAAGACTACGCGAGTTCCAACGGTCGGAGCTTGCAGGCCCGGACCTATGGCCTCCACAATCCCGACGCCTTCGATGCCCGGGCTCGCTGGCAACTCCGGCTGATAGCCATAGCGCCCGCGCACCATGTGCAGGTCTGACGCGTTGATGGGGCTAAGCAGTACCCGGACTAGCGCTTCGCCAGGGCGCAAAGGCGGAGTAGGGATCTCAGCCAGTTCCAATACGCTCTTCGGTTCACCGGTCTCGCGAAAGATCAATGCTTTCACAGATATCCCCTAGGTCTTAGGTGATGGATGATCCCGGCCGGAGGTTCCACGACATCGGGAACAAGAAGGCGGGCGGTGATGAAGGAGAACAGCTTCTCTCCGAGGATTCTTGTGTACGGAAGAGTATCGTGTCAAGGGTGGATGTAACGGAATTCTCGGTCACCTTTAGAACCACGGCTGGTACTTGGCCGCGGAGTCCGGGACCCGCCGTCACGCGCTTCGAGGGCCTTGACGCTGTTGATAAATGCCTTTTGCAGGACGCTTTTGCCAACCGTCCCAAGCACGAGGCCAAGCAGTCGACCTTTGAGGTCTTTGCCCTCGCGCACGACATCCACGTCAATGTCGGTCATGCCATTGGATAAGCGCGTGAAGGTGTAGCTGTGGCCCGACGCGCCGCCCCACACATTGGAATCTGTCGTCGTGAGAACGACATGTTGAGGATTGGACCAGTCATAGTGCAGGCGTTCCCAGATGCCGGCTGAGCCTTCGGTGACATCGGCCTGCGAGGCTTCCCGTTGATGCACCTTGAGATACTCGTTCGCGCTATTGCCAAAAACCTTCGAGCGGTTCGGCCCGAAGTCGGTAAGCCCAGCGATATACTGCTCCGGTGTGAGGGTAGTTGTCTGATGAAGATGAATCGTGGACATTTGTTTTTCCTTTCTGATGAACACTGTTTGTCAGACGATCGATGACCGTCCTTCATGTAAATGAAATTGCACCGCCTTGCTCCGAAGTCCTTGGACCTATTTTGCTGACGCGGTGAATGTCGCCGTATTTGCCGCCGACCTTGTCTTCGGTTCCTTCGTCAGCAACCCATCGAAGACGTAGCGTATGAAAATCTCAAGCGGCGCGTTGCTTTTTTCCGCCTGCGAACGCAAGAGTGCCCCTCCCAGCCGTTGAGCACGAACCCCGCCAGCGATTCCGAATCCGTATTCGTCGGAAGTTCCTTCTGTGTAACCGCCTGCTCGATAACCATGGCGATCGCATGCTGCCAATGTGCAAAAGCTGCGCTTATCTGTTGCCTTAACTGCGGATTCTCACCTGCCGTCTCCAGGCTCAAACGGCCCATCATGCACCCCGGAATCTCAGCGGTCTAGCCGTAAATCTTCTTGAGATCCATGAAATAAAGCTTCGCGATCAGGTTCGGCAATAGAATTAAGCTTCACTGATTCCAGTGAGTTACGGTTGTCTATGGTCGGAATTTTTCCGAAGGAGAGACCTTGGATCACATCACACCTAGAGGTTTATTGCTCGGTAGCGGTACTGCACTGATCGGCGCAGTAATCCCTATGGAGGCTGAGACCAAAGCGGCAAACGCGCGCCTCAGCCATGCCAGCCTTTATCCTCGCGACCTCCGTCTCCTCCACCAACAGCTGAACAGATTCGAAGGTTGAAGTGGTGGCGCGAAGCGAGGTACGGTCTCTTTATCCACGGGCTCTATCGGGAAACCGAACGCATGAACAAAATGGTCTTCGAGCTTCAACCGGATATCGTGGTGAACGGACGCAATTGGGCACCTGGCGATTTCTCCACTCCGGAACAAAGCATCATCGCGGCTCACAACGGGAGAGCCGCGAAAGCTGCATGACTCTGAACGAGAGCTGGGCTATGACCCGGAGGATGTTGAGTGGAAATCACCGAGCACACACTTGCGCAATTTGATTACCTGCGCCCGTGATCAAGGCAACTTCTTGAGAAATGCTGGGCCTAGAGCAGACGGGACGTTTCCCGAGCCGGCCGTGCGTATTTTGACCGAAGCTGGAGATTGGCTAAAAACGAAATGGCGAAGCCATCTTCGATACGGATCTCTGCCAACCGTGGCGCCCTTCGCATGCAATGTTTACGCGCCGCGGCAACACTCTCTATATGCATGTCCATTTCTGGCCGGGAAGCGACGTCTCGCTCTCGGGTCTTCAAACGAAGGTAAACCGGTGCGGCTCTTGAGTAACTCCGCACTACTCCGATTCATACAAGAAGATTGGAGGGTCCACGTTATAGGTTTGCCGGCGGAAGCCCCGGATCATCCGTTGACTACACTTTGACTACACTGTATTTGAGTGCGAAAGTGAGACGCTCATGAACACGGATCATGAGCTTCGCCTTGCGAAAACCCGAGGCGGCGTCAATGTGGCTATTTGAGTCGTCAACCACTAACGGTCACGAAACCATAGGCCGAACCCCACCTGTGTTTCCATGCAAATTGCCGAATCGACCGTTAAGTCCGGTTAATAAATTCAATAAATTTTCTCGTTAGTTGCTCAAAGTCCGAGTCTCATCGATGTTGACAGAGGACTGTCGTCAAACAATGTGGCTTTACAGTTTCCTCTGAAGGACCCGGTGTGTATCACATCGATAAGGAATCGTCTCTACTCCTCATCGATTTCGCTACCAACCCCAGAGATCACTCTCGAGAAGATACTTCACGTCACCATCTATTTCCAGATCAGCCGTGGTGCCGTCTAGTTTCCACGTGAGGACTAAATGGCAGCCCGTCGCGAAATCGACCTTTGTCCGCCAAACGCGAGATCACCGAATGTCTTTAATCGACAACTCGCACGTCCATTGTCAGCTCAATAGGTGCTAACTGCTGAAATTCTCAATTGAGATTCTGACTAATGGCGATCAATGACCAATTGAGTTTTATCGCAGCTATTTCAGTCCGTCGTTCAGAGTGTCGGCTCAAGCCGCGATTTGTTGCGTCATATGCCATTCCTCGCTTCAATCGCCTTAATACCTGTCCACGAGAGCCTTCTCCAGAACGCTTCTGCCAATGGTTCCGGGGGCGAAATCGAGCACTTGTCCTTCGAGGTTTTTAGCCTGGCCTGTGACCACAAGGTTAATATCGGTCGTACCATCGAAATGAAAAAATAAACGTACTGGTGGCCAGAGGCTCCGCCCCATAAGTTTGAGCCTCTGACGAATCTGAGTTCCAGCTTCCTCCATGCATCGATGTCCGGTCACACCTGTTCCGGTGCGCCACTTGGTGCCCGACGCAAACGATACTTCAGACTGCCAGGGATACAAACGCCCTTCAAACGCAGTTCCGTGGGAACCAGTGCTGTTCCGTTCAGGACTTCCGCTGCAGGCCGAGAACCTCGCTCGCTTGTGGGCCGCAGAAGGTGCCGATGTACACCAAGCAAAGATTGTGGAGGTACCGAATGCCCTCCGATGAGTCTCTCAAACGTCCAGTTCTATAACCGTTGTAGTGTTGATTTGAGCGCCAGGCGATCTCAATGTCATCAAAGTGAATGAAGACGAGTAGAAATTAGATTTGTACCCGCGGGTATAGATGACGTCGCTGGTATCAGTTAAACTGACACGGGTATTGTTACTGCCGATGTCGGTAAACACCGGCCTCTTTGTAGATTGCACGGACGATGTCAAGATCGGAATCTCGAAACCACGCACGTGCGATCAAAATATCACCGTTTTTCACCCCTTGAACGAGCTCATGATACCGCTGATCCCCGACAGCGAGACCGGCATTGTTGATGATGACGGCACTAAAGGCGTCAGACACAGAGGCTCGCTCTTCATCCGATGTGTGTGCGGGCACTCCGTTGTAGTCTTGGGAAAGTTGGTAGAGTGGGGTCGTTACCGCAAAGTAGTCTGCGTGGCCAACGTCATGAACGTTGTAGTTATGCTCTGGAATGAGTAAGACATCAGGATTCGCGGCAGCAACACTCGCAAACACAGAGCCCTCAAGTGGAGATCCCCCTAAGCGACTCTTTCCTCCACCTAAAATCAATGTCGAACCGGTGCTGCAAGTCGCAGGGCACGAAGCTGCGTTGTTATTGCACTCGGGAGGATAGCAACGCCAAACCTGATCCGCTTTAACGTTTGAGTCGATGTAAAACAGAGTGGCTCCCCACCGTTGTTTCGCGTAGGCAATCTTTTGCTTCAAAGCATTTACTTGTGCATTTTCGTCAATGGAAAAAGGCTGACAGGAATGATTGAGGTCTCCTGGCAAATTACAGTCTGAAAAATTGCCAAATTCCATCGTTTGCGGGCGAATTGTCATACCCGTACGCAAACCAGCATCGAGAAACTTTTTGAAGTATGCATCAATAAGTTTCATTCCGTCATAAGGAGTGTCCGACCCTAAGACGATTGATTCCCATTCAGGAGCGATGTTTGTAGCAAGCGACGGATCGCCGATATACGTGGTGTCCTGGGGATATTGCTCGCCTTCGAGATCCCATGTGATTGCACCTTGAGCATTCATGCTCTTTAAAATTCCGATGCTCTGATCAGCGTACGCTAAAACTTTTCGCTGAAAATTGGCGATACCCGCACTGTTCGTAATATCAATTGTTCTATCGTTGAGCCAGCCACGTGGATTTGCATCCCCGAAGCCGTCATTAACGGCGCCACGGCCCGATACTGGTGCAAGCATCAGTTCTCCGATCGGGCGACGATCGCGCCATTTCACCACGGGCGAGCCTTGATCAGCTCGAACTAAATTGGCTGTCACTGTAAAGCAAAGAAGAGAAGCGAATCCAGCTAACGGTAAGTTTGTCATTGCCGTTCCCCCTGACAGACCGGATACGCGGAACTTGCCGCGCGTGGCCAATGGCTAGACATTCTAAATCTCATGCCTAAGAAAAGAACTAATTAAGCAGTTCCTCGCGTGGGTAAAGTTTTTCATGTGGTTTTCGAGAAGAACTGACCCTTCGGATTACTTCGCCACTGGAGAGGCTTCCACAAACCCAGCAGAAGACGTGATATATCTGCTGTTTGGATCGATGTGTAATCCATTTCCTGAGTTGTGAAAAAATCTGCGAGGACGGCTAATTTTGGGTGTTGATCTTTCTACTGCATTCGAGGTAAAGCGCGAACGCAATTTTTGCCATTCTCTGACGCAAGGAAGACTTTAAAACTCGCATTTCCTCAGGACGAGCGAACATAGGCGGAGCGTTGAACTGCGCTCCTCGCATGTCGATTTTGAATTCTTCGAAAATGGACTCATGCCAGAATCATCCTAGAATCAACGAGATGTTCTCATGTCTTCATCGTTACGATCCCTGATCCAAATTTCTTTGGGACAGCTGTCATATCTCTTACCCTCTGAAGTAGCGTCGTTTAAAGAGCGACAAAATTCCCGATGGTCGCTGCCTGCATTTTTTCGCTCGCAAGCGACGAAATCGAATTTGGCACACAAATTGCGATGTCTTTGGTGTAACTGTTCCCGCGACGCCGAAGCTATCGTTTTGTGAGAACGGGTTCCGAATTACCGGACCGTCTATCAGCCGACTGATTTTTGACATCCAACGACCTCAACAACTTCGTACTTCAATCGACCGAATGAATTTTCAAAACTCAATTCGACGTCCATTGTGTATCTCGTTGCTCTTAGTCTCATTTTGCTGTTATGGACAAGTCACGCTGATTCCCCGCAAACCTGTGATGAATGAGTATGTTCTCGGAGATGGCGATCAGTTTGTTATCAATGTCCAAGACTTAGAGGAGCTATCCAGTAAGCCGGTTCGGATCGATCCATCCGGTTATATAGACCTGCCGCTCGCGGGTCCTATTGAAGCGACGGGTCTCACAATCTCACAACTGAAGACGACATTGGCATCGAAGCTGAGCAAGTACATAAGTTCACCCCAGATCTCGATCAGTCTTACGGAATATTCGAGCAGGCCAGTCTCGATTGTTGGCTCTGTTAATGCGCCTGGAGTTCATCAACTGCAGGGCCCGAAACGCCTCATCGACGTGATCTTGTTGGCGGGAGGAACGAAATCGGACGCCGGCTCGAGGGTTATCGTCACGCGCGAAAAGAGATGGGGAGCGTTACCGTTGCCGCATGCGGCGGTAGACAAAGTAACAGGCATAAGCACGGCCAGCTTGTCGCTTGAGGATCTGATGGCGTCCAAGAATCCCTCCGATAACATCCTGATTTCTCCGGGCGACATTATCTCGATTCCGAAGGCAGAGGTGGTCTACGTCTTAGGCAACGTAAAGAAGGCAGGAGGATTTCAACTCTCCTCGCATACCAGCATCACTTTGTTGCAGGCGTTGTCGCTCGCGGAGGGCCTGGGGCGTGATTCCGCCGAAGGCAAGTCCAAGATCATCCGTCCTGCACCGGGCGGTGATGGAAATCCTCGGGAGATTCCGGTGGATATTAAGGCAATCCTCGCGGGAAAGGCACCGGATGAACCTTTATTTGCCAACGATATTCTCTTCGTCCCCAACAGCGGGTTGAAGTCAGCTTCTCATCGCGCGATGGACATTCTGCAGGTCGCCAGCGGTGCCGCGATCTACAGGTTTTAAACGGCTACCGGAAGAAAGAGACGGATAAAAGGAGCAACATGGGAAACACTTTCAACACCAACGGGATTGATCGCCAGCCACTGGGCATCATTGCGCGTGATGAGAGTGGTGAGACTCTCTCGAAGTCGTGGAAGGCGACTGATCGGGAGGAGCCGAGGAAGAGTCTGTTCGCGGAGTATGTCAAAACCCTGTCCCGTCACCGTTGCGCGATCCTTGGATTCGGAATAGCCGGAATTCTGCTCAGCTTCCTGGCGAACTTTACCTCTCTTCCTTACTATCGCGCACGTACGTCGTTAGACATTCAAGGTCTGAACAGCGACTTCATGAATATGCGTGCGTCCTCTCCGATTGGGGAGGGAAGCGGTTCGTCGGCTGAGACGAATGTGCAGACCCAGATCAAGCTCCTTCAGAGCGAAACGCTGCTTCAACGTACGAAAGCGAAACTCGCTGTCGAACCACACTCTACCACGACGCCGCGTCTCGATCTGGCTTCGCAGATAATCGCAATGCTTCACCTCCCGTTCTCTCTGGGAAAGCCTCTTTCGAACGACGCATTGATCGAAGATACCGCGAAGCATGTCACGGTGAAGCCGCTGGGGATCACGCGACTGGTCGAAATTACCTGTGACTCGTGGAACGCGGAGTTTGCTGCTCAATTCTGTAACACGCTGACGACACAGTTCAAAGAGGCTGATCTTGAGACGCGAAGCAGTGAGTCTGAAAAGACCAGCCTGTGGCTTGCGCAACAGGCAGCGGATATCAAGCTGAAGGCGGAGGAGTCGGAGCACAAGCTCGAGAAGGCCACGGGGGGGAACGGCCTGGTGCTCAGCCAGGAGAGCGCCACCGTCGGAGAAGACAGGCTTCGTGAACTTCAGGCTGAATTGGTGAGGGCGCAGGCCGACCGCATCCAAAAAGAATCGCAGGCTCAGATTGCTGCTGCTGCTGCGCCGACTACTGTGCCTAGCGTCATGGATAACCCGGAATATCGGAGCTATCAGGAGAAGCTTGCCGACCTTAAAGACAAGGTCGCACAACTAGTCCCTCCGCTGACTGAAGAGAATCCCAAGGTCATCCACCTGCGTTCGGAGATCCGCGCAATAGAAGCGGTTATGGAAGCGACGCGCAACGCCAACTCGAGTCGATTAAAGAATGAGCTGGCGACAGCAAGACATCGCGAGATGCTTCTGACGGAGGCCTATCGCTTACAGGAGGGCAGCGTCTCTTCTGATATGGGAAAAGCGGCCCAGGTGTCCTTGCTGCGTCGTGAAGTCGAGTCGGAGCAGCAACTCTACCAGACGCTTCTTCAGCGAGCAAAAGAAGCTGGCTTCGCATCTGCGATGCAGGCCTCTACGGTTCGCGTAGTGGATGCTGCTCGGAGTCCGAAGATTCCATTCTCGCCACGAAGGGGACCCGCCACGATGGCTGGCCTGCTGTTAGGGTCGATCTTTGGAATAGGCTTTGCGTTCTTCAAAGAGCGCAACTCCGACCTTCTTCGAGTTCCCGGCGAGATGGAACGATATCTCAACGTCAACGAACTCGGCGTGATCCCAGCGACCGAATATGGGGACAAGTCTTTCCCAGTAGTCCGGAACAATTCGCTGATCAGTCTAAACGGATCTGCGACTCGTTCCGAAAACGTTTTGGATGTGACTGGATGGAGCAGCAACTTCTCCATCGCTGCTGAGGCGTATCGCAGTGCGACGTTCTCAATTCTGCTGACGGGGAATTCTTCAAAGCGCGCGCGAGTGTATGTAGTCTCGAGTCCCAATGCGGGTGAGGGCAAAACCACCGTCACTTCCAATCTGGGGGTGGCTCTCAGCAAATCCAATTTGCGCGTGGTTATCGTTGACGGTGATCTACGCAAGCCGGCGATACATAACGCCTTCCACTTGCCGAATGACATTGGCGTAAGAAATATATTAAGAGGCGAAATTGACCCGGCGCTCGCCCCGCTTGGAGAGTTCTGCAAGCCTACAAAGATACCGAATCTCTCGGTCATTCCTTCGGGATCGAGGTCAGAGGAGGTCGTCCAGCTGCTGCATTCACCTCTTCTTGGCGAGTTGATCAATCGACTTCATAGAGAGTTCGATGTCGTCCTGATCGATACGCCGCCCATGGTGCATATGACCGACGCCAGAATCTTTGCCTTCTACTCTCAAGGTGCGATTCTTGTAGTTCGTGCAGGATCGACATCACGCGAACAAGCGGCAAAAGCCCGCGATCTCTTCGAAAAAGATCGTGTGCGACTGATTGGGACAATCCTTAATGCCTTCCATCCGGTAAAAGAAGGTCTCCCCAAATACTACGAGTCTTACCATCGCTACAAACAGGAAGCGGAAACCTTGAAGAAGGCGAGCACCGGCTCATGAGTTCGATCAGTATTCCGGAAGCTGCGACGGTAGATACCTTACAGCCGGTGACTTCTTCAGCTGATAAGATTCCGACTCACGTCACGAAACGTCTGATCGGGGGCACCTCAGCGCTAGGTGTGAGCGTTTTCATCGAACGAGGCGCAGGGTTCCTAGCCAATCTGTTGGCAGCACGGCTTGGAGGCGCTTCGACATTTGGCGGCTATTCTCTGGCCATCAGTACGGCGAACAACATATCCACATACGCCGCAGGCGGAATTGGAGCAACGGCAGCACGATTCTCGGGAAAATATCCCCGGGGCAGCCGCGGCTATTCAACCTTTGCAAGGGCCCTGACGATCGTCTCTCTGGTTTCGGCGGTGATTGCCGCGGCAGGTCTTTGGTTTGGCGCAGCGCCAATCGCACACCTTCTTCAGAAGCAGAGTCTGACAACTCTACTGCGCTGGGCTGCGCTCTCAGCTGCGGGTATTGTTCTGGTTGAATGCGCGCGTGGTTTCTTCGTCGGACAACGCCACCTCAGAGCCCTGGTGCTTCTTTCGACTCTGGTTGGCGTCGGAATGATTTCGTTTATTCCTCTCGCCGCCAAGATGCATAGCCCGATTCGAATGATCGTCTCCCAAGGTTCGATCGCGATCGGTGCGATTTTGGTCTGCATGCTTTTAGCCCGGTCGCTGGGACTCTTCACTCCTGGAACAGCCGCTACTGGCAAGCTCGGACCGATGCTGCGAGAGGTTTGGTCGTTTGGCTTTGTTCAACTGGCAGGGCTGATTGGATTGAACCTTTCCGGATGGTGGTTGACCACTCTTGTGGCCAGAGCGGATACGACGCTTGTGCAAATGAGCTTTTTTGCGATTGCTAGTCAGTTGCGCAATATCGCCGCACTTCCTCCGAGTCTTCTGACGGAGTCCGGCTATGCCTTTATGACGGATCCAGAAGGCGAGGGTTCCGAGACGCCTCAACACGTCATGGCGCTCTGCACTTTCGGAGCAACATTTGCTTCTCTCATGATAGCGTCCGTCGGTATCACGGTGATGCCATGGGTTCTTCGCATTCTCTACGGCCACACCTACGACGCAGCTACGGTTACAACCTGCATTGCGCTTGCCGTCGCGGTTGTTCATATGGGAAACGGTCCTGCCGCGGCTAGACTTTCGATTGTCTCCCTTCGTTCCGTCGGCGTGATCAATACGCTTTGGGCGATCCTCGTCGCCGTAGGGGCGACCGTTTTCTTGCTCCACCAAGGGACTGCATGGAAGGCCATGACGATCTTCCTCGTTGGTCATATGCTGTCAGCCATCATGGTTCTCTGCGTACTTTACCGCAAGGACTTTCTTCCGCGCAGCATGGTGACGACCTTCCTACTTGGCACTATCACAAGTGTGCTCCTAGCGGCACTTGCCTATCTCCGTGCTGGTCAAGAGCGCTCTACGTCGGTGCTCACTGTGAGCATGGCCGTTATCTCGGTGGGTGCGCTCTCTTCTCTCTACGTGATCGGAAAGAAGCATCATTGGCTTCCGAGCACCGAAGCGACGAAGCGCCTGACCGCCCAAGCGTTTTCGCGATTGCGGAGTCTACGACGTGGAAGTGTCGGGGGGGCTTCGTGATAACTGCCGGGACTGCCTATCCTTCCATCGCTGCATCGGAGCCGACTTTGAGTCGGATCAACGTGCTCTCGTATGTTCACATGCGAAACATCCACGGATCGACAGGAGCCGGCAGGGTCGCACGTCAGCTTACAGAACACGTTGCTCAGCGCAGCGACGTTAACCTGCACATTCTCGCCGATGCCGCCGATCATGCTCGTATTGTTCCTCTCGTCGGAGGAGCATGGAGAACCTATTCGTACCATACATTCGCTTCGGACACTTCACGACAGCAGGCGCGCTGGTTCGCCCTCAACAGGCCCTATGCCGAGTCATTCTGGGGTGATGTGCAGATTGTTCATTGCACAGCTGAGTCCTATGTGCCGGTTTCGAAGGCGAGACTGGTCGTCACGGTTCATGACGCCGCTTATTTTGAGGATAGTGCTCACTACGCCGATTCGTCTTTTTACAAGCAAAGGTTGAAGTGGAAGCTACTGTTTGCAAAGCTGTCACGCAATGTCGATATGTTTCATACGGTCTCACACTTTTCTGCTGACCGCCTAAGCCATTTTTTCCCTTCCATCGCGTCTCGACTTCGTGTGGTACATAACGCTGTGACGCCGCACTTTTTTGAAAGTGTTCCTGCAAAGGGTTCGCAATATCTCGAAGAGCAGAAACTTTTTGGCCAACCTTTTGTGCTGGTGCCAGGCGGACTTCATTTCCGAAAGAATGCAGAGTTGATTCTTGCTGCATGCCCGCTGCTGATCCAAAGCCATCCGGATCTGAAGATCGTGATCGTCAACCATTCCGATGCCGTTTACCTTGAACGCGCTCGGGCCTTTGAGCCGAATCTCAAGCTTCTCGGTTTTGTATCGGATGAAGCCCTTCATGCGTTGTATTCGGCCGCAACAGTGGTGTGGTTCCCATCCCGCTACGAGGGATTTGGGCTTCCCGTGATTGAGGCGATGGCCTGTGGCGCCATAGTAATTGCCAGTCATGCCTCATCACTGCCGGAGATCGCAGGCGATGCCGCATTGCTGGTTGCGGACAACGCTCCAGCAACCCATGTCGCAGCAATTGAAGATATGCTCGGTGACCCTCTCGCGAGACAGCATTTCTCCGCAGCAGGTAGACAACGAGCCGCACAATTCACCTGGAGTTCTTCCGCGGCACAGTTGAAGAGGCATTTTGATTCGCTTTTGTAGCAATACCGATCTATGGCGATGACACTACAAACTCGCGAAACTCAACCGGCATCCGCGCCGTTGATCGGCCCTGATGTCTCCGGGACGAAGCCCACGAAAATTGTACTTGTACACAGTGGCGCACGCGATGCATATCAGGTCTCATTAGCCCTTTCAGAGCGAAAGATGTTGCAGTCGTTTGTCACGGACCTGTTCTGGCCTAGCGATAGACGACTGGCTGCGAGTCTCAGTAAGAAACTACCTGCTAAGCTTCAATCCATGCTGCGACAGCGCAGCGAGCCGAGAGTGCCATTTTCTTTAGTGAGTCTCTGTGGCGGCGTAGGTTCACTTACCCTTCTACTGGAAAAACTTCCGGGTGTTTCGATCGCCCTTCGCCGCAATATGATGCGCCATGCGGACGCAGTCCTTGGTCGCCACGCCGGACGATTGGCGAGACGCGCGAACGCGAATCTTCTCACCTATAGCTATTACGCGTACGATGCCTTCCGCGAGTACGGAGAACCGGGCATGCTCTTCCAGCTTCATCCCCACCCAGATACCATGAAGCGTATCCTCACGGAAGAACTTGAGACCCACCCCGACTGTGCCTCTTCGCTCCAGCAGGAGTGGGAGCTTTCTCTGCCGGAAAAAGATTTTAAGCATCTGGTGCTCGAGCCCACCATGGCCTCACACATTCTGGTGGCCTCTTCGTTCACAAAAGCTTCTCTGGTGGAGCATGGTATCTCTCCTGCGAGGATCAGCGTGGTTCCGTATGGCGTGGACCTTGAACGGTTCAAGCCGACGGAATCGCGATCTGCGACGAAAGGTACCAAGCTTAACCTTCTTTTTGTAGGCCGCATCAATCAACGTAAAGGCGTCAAGTATCTCCTCCAGGCGCTCGAGCTTCTCAATCGAGATGACGTTCATGTCACGATATGCGGAAGAGTAGTCGACGATCTCAAGCTCTTCGAAAACTTCTCCTCACAGGTCACCATCCGTCCGTCCGTGATCACCGAGGAACTTATCGAGGCATACCAGACCGCGGATCTCTTCGTATTTCCTTCTGTCGCAGAGGGATTCGGCCAGGTTTTGCTTGAAGCAATGGCTTGCGGTCTCCCGATCTTGTCGACGACACGTACCGCGGCGCCTGATTTGATTGAAGACGGTGTTCAAGGTTTTGTCGTCGAGCCGCGTCGACCGGACCTTCTGGCACAACATATTGAGTGGGCGATCGGTCATCGCGAAGAGCTTGCTTCCATGGGCCGAAAGGCACGTCTTCGAGCAGAGCATTTCACCTGGTCGCAGTTCCGCGCTCGCGTGGCAGACGTAGTCTCCGAATTTGTTGCGTCCGAAGGCAATAAGCGACAGAGGAGAAACGCTCATGTTTGAGATTCTCCTCGTTACCGCTTTCCTGATCGCACTTGTCGGCATTCTTGCCGCTATGGATGGGAGCCGAGATGTCTTCCATCCGTTGATCTTGATCGGTCCGATGATGATCTTCCTTTACATCTGGATGCCTTGGAAGGTCTACCTTACCGGTAGTCTCGATCAATTCTTCGATCATGAACAGCTGGTCTTCGTTCAGACGCTCAATGTGCTTGGTATCCTGGCGTTCGTGGGAGCGTGCCTCGCGTCAGGCGTACGTCTCCAACCTGAGCTGTACAGCCGCCCCCCTGTGGTCTCCGAGACCGCATGCCGACGTCTTCTCATTGGCGCTGCGATTGCAGGCACGTTAGGACTTTTATGTTGGGCGATCACCATCGTCAATGTCGGTGGCTTCGTGAATGCGTACAGCAGTTCATACTCCGGTGGCTGGGATGACAGTGGCTACGTTCGTGATGGGACACTGCTGCTGCTCGTCGGCATCCTTCTCTCAATAACCTCACTTGCTTCGAATGGACCTCGACTACCTTCTTTCATCATGCTGGGGCTGTTTGGTTTGCCGTGGGCATCCCAGGCACTCCTGATGGCACGTCGTGGCCCCACGTTCGCTGTTGTCGTCATCGTCTTAATGGGTTGGTACATCAGTCGGGAGAAACGTCCGCCGGTTGTGAGCGTTGGTCTAGGGGGGATTTTTCTCGGTTGGCTCGTTCTTTTCCTCGTGACCAATCGAAGCAGCATCTATCTTGGCTCGAGCTTTGATGTGAAGACGGATGTGGGAGCGATTGTAGACAAAGCTGATACTGGTAACGAGTTTATTTATGGCGCAGGCGCCATTTTGAGCGCGCAGCGCCGTGACCACTACTTCTGGATGCGACGCTATCTCGCTCAAATTCTCGTTCGTCCAATCCCAAGTGCTATATGGACCACTAAATATGAAGACTTCGGTGTCCCCGAACTTCGTCAGAATGCCGGCACTGGTGAGGGATTTGGCGATGCTCTAGGATGGGTCGGCGCTGTCGGTTCGGCACCTGGCATCATCGCCGATCTTTGGGTAGAAGCCTGGTGGTTGTGCATTCCGCTGATGGCATTATTAGGGGCCGGTTATGCCTTTGCCTGGAAGAAAGCCGTAACTCGCGGTGGTCCCTGGGCAAGCCAATATGTCATCCTCTCGGCGCTCTCCATCTATCTCGTCATGCAGACGATGGAAGCCGTTATTTTTCGGACACTTCTCCTTTCCATTCCGTGTTGGCTTACCTGGCGCTGGGCTCTGCAGCCGGTTCCCGTACGCCGCGAACGTTCACAAGCGCAGAACGCACGCTCTATGGAGACGATTGAACATGCCTGACGCTCATTTGCACCACTCCAAAAGTATGTCATCGCCTAGCCGGGTGGTCGCTATCTGGATCGACTGGTACGCGTATCACATTGCCCGCTTCAGGGGCATTCAGGCACATCCATTGTTGGCCGACGGTGCGCAGGGAATTGAACTGGTCGGAGGCGTTGGAGTTCACGCTGGTTTGAAGTTTCGCGAGGAAGTGCCATTGGGTCTGCCGATCGAGACGCTTATGCCCAACAGTAGCTGGCACGAAGCAAACAAGTTCGCTCTCGCAGCAAAACTGTGGCGCAGCTTATCCAGCCTCAATCCCGAGGTAGTTCTGGTTCCCGGCTACTACACGCTACCCGCCATAGCAGCCGCGCTGTGGGCCAGATTCCACGGGCGCAAAAGCGTACTTATGACTGAGAGCACCGAAGGCGATCACGCACGAAGCATGTGGAAAGAATCGCTCAAAGGCATGCTGATCCGGCTTCTTTTCAACTGGGCCATCTCGGGCGGAAAGGCTCATATACGCTATCTGGAGAGACTCAGCTTTCCTTCCCGTCGTATCCGGCATTTCTATGATGTCGTCGACAACCGCTACCTCAAGGACACGGTGAACGTTCTTAGGCTCGAGAGTGCAAGTCACACAGGATTCCCTGAACCATATTTCCTTTATGTCGGCAGACTCTCCGGTGAAAAGAACGTCGATGGCTTGCTGGCCGAATGGATGCGATATCGGGAACAGGGCGGTAGCTGGTCTCTTGTCATTGTCGGAGCTGGCCCTGAAACCGACTCGCTCAAGGCGATCGCTTTGGCCTCAGTTTTCGCCAAGGACATTTACTTCGCGGGCCACAGAACCTTCCGAGAGTTGCCCTCCTTCTATGCTTTAGCCGAATGTTTCGTTCTCCCGAGTACACGCGAACCCTGGGGACTAGTTGTAAATGAGGCCATGGCCTCAGGGCTTCCGGTGCTCGTATCGAATCGTTGTGGATGCGCGGAGGACCTCGTCGAGTCGGGCAGCAATGGTTTTGTTTTCGATCCATCGAAGGAGGGTGCATTGGCCGCTCTCCTTACAAGGATGGAATCACTCGGGCCATCTGCACTGGATCGGATGAGAATTCGCTCACTCGAGATTATCGAAAACTACACCCCGGAGGCTTTTGGGGAGCAGGTAGCTTCGATCGCCGCAGCATAAACATTAAGAACCAGCACGACCAGGGCCAGTTACTTCAGAAGCAGATCGTCGGCAAAGCTGTATGTCACATCGTTCCGGGGCTTAAAGATCTCCTCAGCAGGTTACGGATCATGTCATTGCAAAGTTTAACTGACGAACATACCGACTTCAACCAGGGGACGATGTCTCCTTCGTTCGACACGCCTCCGCACTGGATCAGTGTTCTCTCCCATTTAGATCCTCGCTACGGAGGTCTAAGTACGGTTGTTCCGCAGCTCAGTTCTCTGCTTGCAGATACCGGATCGTTCTCGATGGGGGTCTCCGCCTTTTGCAATCCGGGCGAACATTACATGCCTTCGAAGGGCTCGTGTCTAAAGATCTCCTACTGGCCTACAAGCCGTTTGATTTGGTTGAAAGATTTAGCGATCCGCTCACGATTTCGCGACGAGATCGGTTCTGCGAAGGGAGTACACATCCACGGGCTTTGGGAACAAAGCACAGCAACGGCTGCCCGTACTGCCCGGTCGTTGCGAATTCCCTATGTACTCTCCGCACATGGAATGTTGGAACCGTGGGCTCTCTCAAACCGAAAGTGGAAGAAGATTTTCTATGCCGCCCTCGTCGAGAGGGCGAATGTCGAGGGCGCAGCTTGTGTTCACGCCCTCACTCATGCGGAGGCGCAAGACTACCGTCGTTTCGGTTGCACCCGCCCCGTGGCGGTCATCCCGAACGGAGTCGCTGTTCCGGATAATCCTTCTCCAGATATTTTTATTTCCAAATTCCCCTCACTCAAGAACAAGAAGATCATCCTTTTCTTGGGAAGAATTCACTACAAAAAGGGCCTCGACATCCTTATTGAATCTTGGGCGGAGTTATCTAAACAGTCGCCGGAAGCCCACCTCGTAATAGCCGGCCCAGATTTCGAAGGGACAAAGACCAAGCTTGAGGCGAGGATTTGCGAACTTGGCGTCGCTCAGGATGTGACCTTCACCGGCATGCTTAGTGGCGACCTTAAATGGAGCACGATGGCCGCAGCGGATTGCTTCGTCCTGCCCTCTTATTCAGAGGGGCTGAGCGTCTCGATCCTTGAAGCAATGGCCATGAGCCTACCGGTAGTAATCAGCGATCGATGCAATCTTCCTGAGGTGCGTCAGGCCGAAGCTGGTTGGGTCATCGAGCCGAAGCAAAGTGAGCTTACTGCCGCATTAGCAGACTTCACACGAAACTCGATAGGAACTAACCGAAAGATCGGAAGGGAAGGCGCTCGACTCGTCGCACGCCGTTATAACTGGTCGATCGTTACCCAGCAATTTACCGAACTATATCAGTGGGTCCAGGGTGGTTCACGACCGCAAGCTGTCGACTTGGTCTAAAGGGGCGACTTATGAATACTGTAAGACTTGGAAGATACAACAACGAGTGGTACAAGCCAGGTCGCGGTCGCTTTGTTCAGGTGCTCTGGCATTTCGTCGGCTCTCCCTTGGTTCGCTCTTACTGGCTTCCCTTTAGCTCTGTGAAGGTGACGATACTCCGATTCTTTGGGGCCCGCATTGGCCAAAATGTAGTGACAAAGCCAGGAGTTCTGGTCAAGTACCCCTGGCACTTGGTTGTCGGTGATGATTGCTGGTTGGGAGAACGCTGCTGGATCGACAATCTCACTACGATCCGCCTTGGAAACAATGTGTGTATCTCGCAGGGGGCCTACCTCTGCACAGGGAATCATGACTGGAGCGATCCCCACTTTGGCCTGATGATCTCGCCGATCCAGCTCAATGATGGCTCCTGGGTGGGAGCGAACGCACTGCTTGGGCCCGCTACGGTACTTGGTCAGTGCGCAGTGATAAGCGCTGGGAGCGTGATCACCGGCATCATTCCCGATTATGAAATCTATGCCGGGAATCCCGCGAAATTCGTTAAGAGGCGCTCAGTTCGTAACTCCGAGTTTGTCGCGGCGGACAAGCAGGAGGCTAGATGAAAATTCTTCTTCTAAATCAGTTCTTCTGGCCCGAATCGGCAGCTACGAGTCAATTGCTCACTGATCTCGCGATCCATTTTGTTGAACAAGGACATGAGGTTTCCGTTATCTGCACGGAGACGGGTGGATACTCGATATCCTCCGACGAGCAGCCCCCATCTGTGCGTATATACCGGACAAAGAATCTTCCGTTCTATCGCGGAAATCTAGGGCGAGTGTTGTCCTACGCTTCCTTCTATATTTCGGCGGCTCTCCACGGCCTGGCTTTGCCGAGGCAAGATCTTGTTCTAACGCTCACGACGCCACCCCTGTTGTCGTTGCTTGGCACAGCTATCAAGACGCTTCGTGGTTCCACTCACTTCATATGGGAGATGGATGTATATCCTGACGTTGCCGTAGATCTTGATCACTTCAAAGCGGGCGGAATTCTTGATCGCGTAATCGGGATGCTGGCGGACTTCTCCCGTCATCGCGCCGATGGCATCATTGCCCTCGGCAACTGCATGAAAAGCCGTCTTATTCAACGGGGAGTACATCGAGAGCGAATCCACGTAGCAGAAAACTGGGCCGATGGCCGCGCAATCAAACCAATGGATAGATCTTCAGAAGATGCTCGGCTCACAGTCCTTTATTCCGGAAATCTAGGCCTTGCTCATGATGTGGATACAATCTCCGGCGCCATACTTAATTTGAGCGACGATACTCGGTTCCGATTCGTGTTTGTCGGAGACGGCGGAAATACTAGACAACTTGTAGAGTTTTGCTCCGAAAATAATCTTCGCCAGGTTTCTTTTCTTCCCTATGTGCAACGAAGTCATTTGGGTAATAGCCTTTCAATAGGAGACATCGGTCTCGTTACACAACGCGAATCTTGTTGTGGCTCCGTGGTTCCCAGTAAGGTCTACGGTCTTCTCGCAGCCGGCCGTCCCATTCTTTTCATCGGACCCGCTGCCGCTACCCCCGCTCGCATAATCCAAAAATTCGGCTGCGGTTGGGCGATTCGTTGCGGAGATACGGATGCACTCACCGACCTCCTAATGCGACTTGCGGATGATCCCGCAGAGGTTTCTGTTGCTGGTCAACTTGCACGAGAAGCATTTTTGAATCACTACGATCGTCCGCTCGGCGTCGCCAGAATCGCTCATATTCTGGGCACCGACAGCCTGTCGTCCAACCGAAAACCTTTCCCCGGGCCCCTCCAGCAAAAGAGGACATTCTGAATTCATCAGACGTCTCCGGTTCCGTACCGCAGACTGCCGAGAGGAACTTATGAATGCGGTTATTTTAATTTTCTCTGTAGCATTGGTCCTGTGCCTGGTGATGACTCCTATCTGTCGCGATCTGTTTCTTCGCTTTAATATCGTCGACAGTCCAGACAGCGAGCGAAAGTTCCATCTCAAACCGATTCCACGGATTGGTGGCATTCCCATCGTACTTTCATATGCGGGTGCTTTGGGTCTTCTTCTGACCCTTGCTCCTCGCGGGGCCGCTATTTCGATCCAACATCTTCGATTATTCCTGTCATTGTTACCTGCAACCGGATTGATCTTTCTGACTGGATTGGTCGATGACATCTTCACTTTAAAGCCCAAGCAAAAGCTGTTCGGGCAATTTGTCGCAGCAGTTCTGGCCGTATCGCTGGGTGCACGTATGTCGATGGATGGCATACCTCACTCCAGCCTTATTACGATACCGCTCAGTATCATTTGGCTGATCGGATGCACGAACGCCGTCAATCTCATCGACGGACTTGACGGACTTGCCTCAGGTGTTGGACTCTTCGCAACGCTAACAACGCTTGTTGCGGCGCTCGTGACCGGGAATACTGGACTTGCTATTGCAACAGCGCCTCTACTGGGGTGTCTTCTCGCGTTCCTTCGTTACAACTTCAGTCCAGCGTCCATCTTCCTCGGTGATTGTGGGAGTCTCACCATAGGTTTCATGCTGGGTTGCTTCGGTCTGGTCTGGAGCCAACACACCGGAACCATGCTGGGGATGGCTGCTCCGCTCATGGCTCTTACGTTTCCCTTGCTCGATGTAATTCTCTCCGTCACACGTCGCTCTTTGCGTAGTCGTCCGATCTTCAAAGGAGATCGTGGACATATCCATCACATGGTTCTCGCGCTTGGACACAAACCCCATGTGGCTGCACTCATCCTATACGGAGTCAGCGCGGTTGCGGCACTCTTCGCACTGCTGGCGAGTCTTAGCGGGATCAGGTTTCTGGGGCCCATCTTTATCTCCTTCTGCATACTCATCTGGAGCGGCATCAACCGGCTCGGTTATGTTGAAGTCTCAGCTGCGCGCAGAACTCTATCACGCAAAAATGTCTTCCGAATCCTCAAGGAAGAGATATACCTCCAAGAGCTCGAGAGTTCCATCAATGCAGCTAAGACGGTCGAAGAGAGCTGGACTATCGTACAGAATGCGTGCAGTGAGATGTGTTTTACTTCGGTTCAAATGTTCGTCGCCGGTACTGTTTATGAAGCAAATTTCGATAAGAGTCAGATCCATCCGTGCTGGAAGATGAATCTCGTCGTCGGACGATCCGGGTATCTTGTCCTTACGCGGGGCGAGGAAGGTCGTCCCCATCGTCTGATGGGATCGGTTTTATTCATCCTGCAGGAATCACTTCGAAGCAAGTCGTATGTTGCGCCTAGACCGGTTGAGGTACTCGAAGCTGAGACGACCTATTTCGTGAATGGAACCCACTACTCGTCGGAGCCGCTAGCTAGGCCCACGCTAACTGTTCAGTAGATTGGCCACCGGCCGCTGCGGTCGGAGACCGCTCATTTTGCGCCGAATCTGGCTCGGTCACTGAGGATCGCGCTCAGAGCATTGCGCATTGTTGTTGCTCGAAAACTCCAGGTACCATGCTGACTTGCAGCGAAACGATCCTCCTCGTGACCATCACGAAAGCCAAGTTTCGAGAGCCGTTCCGCACCATCGGAGAGTTCTTCAGGAGTATCCACAAGGTAGAGCAGACCCTCCTTCTGGAGCAATTCATGGAAACCCCTCGTCGCCAGCATTGGTCTGCCCGCGGCAAGGTGCTCATAGAATCTAGTCGAACTCCCTGAATACGTAGGTTCTTTCTTCAGGTAGGGAAGCACGGCGAGATCGAGACATCTGGCATATCTTTGCAACTCACCATAAGGCTTCATGCCAATGAACTTTGCAATCTGCATTACGCGGGTGCGAGCGGCATCTTGGTGAGCGTTATGGATCTTTCGATGTGTAGGACCGATGAAGAGCCATGAAAACTTCGGCGTTACCCCGATCGCTTTCTCGATAAATATCCAGTCCATGTTGCCGGAAAGATCTCCTAAAACTCCTAGCACGGGTCTCTGCATGTTTTGCACATCCAAAGGCAGCTCTTCAGGATGCTCACGGACTTTATCTGGAACATTACTGCGTCGGGTCGCATTTGGTATGATCGCGATCTTGTCAGGACTACACCCTACCTCTTTGAAATAATCTGCAATCCTCCGCGAGTTAGGGCAAACCAGGTCAGCTACCTGGCAAAGCCTTCGATCCAGTTTTTTTACTTGGGTGGGGTCAACTCCTTCGTAACGCCAAGTCAGATCTGTTGAGTAATAAACGATCGGCCCTTGCCAATGTTCTGCGACGTCGGCGTAGTAAGGCGTAGTGCAAATGAGCGTCGCGGCCGACGGCGGTGTTGGCGTCTGATCCAGCAAAAGCTTGAGAACTTTACGTTTGTAGGGAAGAAGGTTCTTGATGACGGGTCGAGCAAATCCGCGCTGCTGCATAAAGGAACGAATTCGCAAAGGAGGATCAGCCAGCTCTCCTACAGACGTCCTTCTATTGAAGGCTCCCAATTTGTCAAACGTCGGCTCCCAGGCTATGACATCGACCTGTTCTGTCAACGCGGAGGCAAATTCTTTCATCCAAATGCTTCCAACATCGAGCACGTGCCATGGACCTTCAATTGTCTTTCCACTCCGCATCATGCGGCTATTTTAGCTAGTCGAAGAGGTACTTCATAAACTTTTGCGAGCCATATGGGTCGTCCAACTGTTTCTTGGCGGGTTCGCTTCATTATGAAGGGAAATAGGGGAGCCGGAGAGTTGTCCATTCCCCTGCCCACAGCCGCCATAGCCACACAAACGATGGACAAGAGCCTTGGCACATTACTCACCATGCTGGGCACTATTCTTTTGCTGCGGATGGGTACAGTTAGGGCGGCAGCGAGTACGGCGATGTTGAAACCAGGGCGATTGGAATCAGAACCGGAGATGCGTCAAGGATGTATCTCTATGACTGGACTGCCCGATCTTTTGTGCCGATGGAAGAGTTAGTGTAGCGCAGCTATTTCTGAGTTCAAATAGCCGCCGTCGGGGGTGTGGAGAAGTCGGAAGCGCGAAGCGGTTCCGACTTCTCCATGCCCCGGGTTTGAAGTCAGCCACGCTTCGGGTGCTGGTGATCTATAGCCCAGCGAGGAGTGTGGCTGACGGTGTTGTAGTGGAAGCGCGCCAGCACGCGCAGTTACTTCATTGAGTAGAAGATCTCGCCGTTGAGGAACTCATCGCTCAGCTTCGAGTTGAAGCTCTCGCAGTAGCCGTTCTCCCATGGAGATCCGGGGTCGATGTACAGTGTCTTCGCTCCTGTATGCGCAAGCCATTTGCGCAGGTCCTTGGGCACGAATCCCGGGCCGTTATCCCATCGAAGATGTTCTGGGACTCCCTTCATCACCATCACATCGGCCAGGGCGGAGATCACCCTGGCGCTCGATCATCGCCGTTCTGCGCGCACCATCAGGCACTCTCGCGTGTATTCGTCGATCAGGTTGAGGATGCGGACACTGCGGCCATCGTGCGTCCGGGCACTGACGAAGTTGTAACTTCACACGTGCTTCTCGCGCTGCGGTCGCAACCGTATGCACGAGCCATCGTTGAGCCACAGTCGGCCTCGCGGCTTCTGCTTCTGCGGAACCTTCAGCCCCTCGCGACGCCAGATGCGCTCCACGCGACGCTATCTCGCTTCGTGCCCCCATGACAGGCTCCTGCTGATCCACAGGAAGGGATTCCCAATCAGCCGTCTTGTGTTTCCACTTCTGCAAGAGGAGGATGGAGCCGGCAGCACCCGGAACGCCCTGGGGAAGCGGCAGTGCATCTATGGGCGCTTCCAGGAGACTGGGGTTCTCGGAGCCGTCAACAAATCCGATCAGATCGCGGTCATGACGATAAGACAAACTCGATGTCTCTTCCTCTGAAAAAGCCTCATCTGCCAGATCTCGTATCACGGAACGTGCCATGTCGAAGATTACGTCATACGCACTGCCGGAGCCACACAAGCGCGTCGTGTTGCGTGGCGGGCATCATGAACCCGTCCGCACCTTCGATCGGCTGGAAACCTTTGTCTTAGTGGCAGACAGTTTCGGCTTTCTGAAGATCTTCTTTAAAGGTGCAACCATGGAAGACAACACGCAAACATCACGTACTCCGAAGTCCGCCATCCCCTCCGACTCACTCGCGCCAGAGCGGTTCCGGATCGGCGAGATCCCGGAAGGCTCGGTTTGGGAGCGTCGCAGTGTTCAACGTCGCAGGCCATGTGTGCGCCACACAGGCCAAATGTCCTCATCAGCAGGGTCCCCTGACTGAGGGGCATGTTAATAGTTCGACCGTAACGTGTCCCTGGCACGGCTCACAATTCGATGTTTGCACCGGCGCTGTCTTGCGTGGACCCGCCGTTACTCCACTCCAGACCTACTACGTGGTCGTGGAAGGCGGAATGGCACGAGTTGAGGGAATTCAGAATCAGGACGCGAAGTAATGTTCCCAAGACAGCGGGAGGAATCCCATGACCACCACGCGGCTCGAGGCATTCAGCGACGCGGTCATAGCAAATCATCATCACGATTATGGTGCTCGATCTGAAAGTGCCACACGGCTCGCGCATTGGAGACCTGGCCCCGCTCCTTCCAGTCTGCCTGAGTTACGTCGTCAGCTTCCTCTACATCGGAATCTACTGGAACAACCATCATCACCTCCTGCAAACATGCAAGGACGTCACGGCTTCAATTCTGGGGGCCGACCTGCATCTCCTGTTTGGCTTTCTTTATTCCCGTTTGCTGCGGGATGGCTGGAGAAAACCACTACGCATCGGCCCCCACCGCGCTCTACGCCTGTGTGCTCCTGATGGCTGGGGTTGCTTGCTTCTTCCTTCAACACGCCATTATGCGGGCACAGGGTAGCCGTTCGATCTTGAAGCGGGCCATCGGCGACAACTGGAGGCGAAGTTATCGCTCCTGCTGTATATCGTAGCGCTCTTTGCCACACTTCGTGCTCCCGGGCTAGCCCAAACGATCCTCGTGATCGGAGGACTGATATGGCTAGTCCCAGACCGTCGCATTGAAAGAGCGTTGGCCACGGCGCATATCGAATAGCCAAAATCCGCACTTGGTCATAAACCAAGCAGGGGGATCCGTGAGAAGCTGCATTCGTTCTATACCAGACCACTGTATGGCGCGATTGGGAGCGACGAGCTCAATCGATGCGCCGCTCGTGCCCCGTCCACTACGCGCGGATGTTTCCGAGCCTTCCGGCATTTCGGGCTGAGGAGGAGTTCCTGCGTGCGCTCGGAAGAGTCGGCGGCGTGTGCGATTGGAAGCCACTGACGATACGCCTGAATCGCTCGCAGACACCGCGGCAGGCTGGCCCATCTTTGGCCAATTCATCGCCCACGACATCACAGCCGATCGTTCGCGCTTGCGGTCCGATACGGACACCGCCGGGCTGATCAACGCACGCTCCCCAAAGCTTAATCTGGAATGCCTGTACGACGACGGACCTACGGGCCATCCCTACCTCTTTCAGCGTGACGATCCGGCAAAGTTTCGACTCGGCAAGGATGAGGCAGATATTCAACGAAATGAAAATGGCCCTGCTATCATCGGCGATCGCGCAATTCCCACAGGCTCATCTCGCGGTTCCACCTCGCAATGCTGAAGGCGCACAATGCCTTTGTCGACGAAGCCTGTGCCTGCGGCATAGCAGATGAACACATATTTGACGAAGCCTCTCGGCAGACGCGTTGGCACTACCAATGGATCATCCTGCACGAATTTCTCCCCTCACTCATTGGAGAGCAAGCTGCGGCAAACGTGCGAAGCGAAGGCCCTCGATATTTCCATCCGGGCGAGCATGGGTTTATACCGCTTGAGTTTGCTAACGCGGCATATCGATATGGTCACGCGCAAATCCGTCACGGGTATAAGTCGAACGCTCACAGTGGCCTGCTTCCACTCTTTCCAGATCTGCTGAGCTTTCGTCCTGTACCACGTGAGCATGTTGTTGACTGGAGGATGTTCTTCGATACCGTCGGTGCACCATCCGCTTAACGCGCGAAGAAGATGGACGGAAGACTTGTACTTTCTCTTCTTCAATTGCGTCTTGCAATCACAGGAGAATGCGAGATCGATGACTACCACTCACTGGCTGTCCGCGATCTGCAGCGAGGACAGGGTTCTGGGCTGCCATCCGGAGAGGCCGTGGCTAGGCACATCGGCGTGTCTCCGCTGGATGCGGAGCAGATTGGCCTAGCCTCCATCGGTTGGCACGATGAAACTCCGCTCTGGTACTACATCCTCTGTGAGGCCGCAGTGCTTGAGGAAGGGCATCGTCTTGGACCGGTCGGTGCCCATATCGGTGCGGATGTATTAGTCGGTCTGATCGATGCGGACAGGAACTCACTCTGTCACTGCGAAGAAGAGTGGCGACCGCGCAAAATATTGAGCGGCCTCCTGGCAATTTTGTAGTGCAGGATGCGTTCCTTGCATGAAAGAGTGGCAATTTCTGTCACACAATCCAGCCCTGTCCGGTCATAGCGAGTACGAGTGGCATATATGGAATCGGCCATTCGACAAAGGAGATACATCATGAAAATCGTCGTCATCGGCGGTAACGCGGATGCTTCGTAAGGAATGGCCGGAGCTGCTTCGCGTTCTATGGCGCGAGCAGCATCCCGAAGAGCACGAGGGCGGTAGGTCGGGGACATGAACTGCTCTTTGAACAATTCCTTTTGGGGTTACAAGAGATCGACGAGTCCCATTCCGCGAAAAAACCCGCTGAAAAGGGCTTCCGCTGACTCAGTGCGATCCTCCAGAGGCTCATCGTACGGGCTAATTGAAGTACCAGCGCAGAGAGTTCCTCTCCTAAGAGTGAGGTCGAAAGCCGAGTTCTCACACTCTCTTCGGTTATGCGCTGCGCGTCTTTCCCCAAGAGGAAAGCTCCGGCCAAGATAGTGGCGAATCCACCGCTCCAACTCATCAGCCTCTTCTTCGTAGAGTCTGTTGACATTGCCAGCGTCCGTATATTCGATACCTTGCCGGCACTCCTCTCTCAAGGCGCACGTTGTCGGGAAGGCGAATACGCCTGGAACTGGACGCATTTCCAGCGGCGCTCCACAATGCGCCTGGCTTGGCGTATGCGTGTTTAGGCGGGCAGTTCTGGTTCCTTCTCGCTGACGGCTCGCTCTATGAGCCCTTCTGGCTCGAAGCCAACTCGGTAGAAAGGGATGCGAATAAAGCATGGCCTGACTTACAGTACGAGATCATGTCACGAAGTCGCAAAAGCATTCGCCCTTCTCGTTGAGAAGACGAATTTCGAAAAACAGGCGGAGCAATTCAAGCCTCTGGAATCGCCCTTTCGAATATTGTTCAACGCCTACCTTTCAACATAGGATTTCCGTTGGGGGGCGAAGGCTTGCCATGAATACCCATCTGTTTGGTTTTGGGGCACAATAATCATCAGCACTCTAATCTGCTGGATGCGCATTCGGTCAAATACAACCAAGTTGCAGTGATGTATTTAACTATAGTTACATATAGTAGGGCCGATCAATCCATCACAGGTTTCCTGACTGCCGTTCGCATTTTGCCTAGAGGTCGTTTCTCAGCCATGGTTCGAAATCAAAGTTGCGAGCTGGCGCTGATGCCAAGAATGAACCAGAATACTCAGGGTCAATTGAGACGAATCGTCCCCGCTTGGTACAGCGACATCGCGACGGCTGCTGTGGCGATGTCGCTAACTTGCTGACACAATGATCCTTCTGATCACATCTACCAAAATGTTATCGCGACAACCTGAGGTGCTGTGGGAGCCCCGTCCACGACATGCGTTTTCAAGACGAGCTGCAGGTTCTTTTGCTTCCATTCCTTCGGAGCCTTGTCGAGTTCCTTGTTCATCTCGTCGGGTCGAGTCAAAAATATTCGGCAGCGCGGCTGCCGAAACTAGAGATGCCCGCAGCTGTTACGAGAAACTGGCCCGTCTCCGCATCCAGAACCCTCGAGACGATGGCGAAGTCCTCGTCGGTTTTGCCGTCCGCCCCAAGCTGAGGCAGAGTCCAGCTTCGCTTGCTTCCCGTCTGCTCTTGAACAAAGCGGACTGAGTCCTTCTCAACGAAGACGTAAGGCATCTTAGCTAACGTGCGCTCCGTCCACCGATTTGAGAAGGCACCGATCAGGACAGTTGGAGAGTCGGAGAGCTCGGAGTAAGAGGTCTCGGTCGAGATTCGGAACTGCGTCGCCTTGCCAAGACTTCCAAACAGGGCGCTCAGCAGGGAAGCAGCGTTAGCGTCCCCAGCACCGACAAACTCATTCCTTACTGGAATCAGATCCGAACCTTTAAGCGGAATTCCTGTGGGGTCGATGACGGCATCTGGTGCCTCGTCTGGGGTGAGGCCCATATTGCGGGTATAAGCAGCTCGAAAAGCCTTCGCATAGTTGTATGCTACCGGGCTGCCAACACAAATAAGAATCGGTTTCGAAGTGCGAAGGGCGGGAGCCCAGAACGCCTCAAATGGAGTGTCTGTTGCGCTCGCATATCGATCGGACCTGCGATGGGCGAAGAATGCGATCAGCACGGCGGAGACAAGGAAACACGCAATTAGGGCACGTCTCACTCTTGATGTACCAGATTCAAAGGCGGCCACTTCAACAGGCCGTGAAGCTGGGATTTTGTCGCTTTTCTCCGCGATGTTTGACGAGAACGGGGCCAGGGAAGGCGTACTGCTTTCGGGAGGCAGAAACTGCGGTATGTATGATCCCGAAGGAATCTCGATGCGACACGCGGGTACGGTTTCCGTGACCGAGTAATACTGGATCAGACGCCGTCGGACATCGCTAGCGCGTACTCGAACCACGGAGTCGCCATCGGTCTGGTATGCAGGATCGCGGCCAAAGACTTCAATGCCGATCATACGCTCTTTCAGTAGGTCATACTGGCCATCGAGAGCGCGGTCCACAACAAACTGCAGGAACTGTTTACAACGAGGACTGCCGTGGAAGGCGGGACTCTTCAGAATGCGGTTTAGCTCGTCCTGGGCCTTTAGCCTTAGCTCTTCACTTTCTGCAATCATAGCCTGATCTTTCTTCGCTTGCATCTGCGATCTGACGAACAGGTCCCTCCGATCCTCGGCGTGAGAAAACGATCGTTCCTGTCAGCACGTCGTCATGAATCGGTTGAGACGCGTGGACGTCGGGGAATTTCTGTTGAAAGACTCGCAGAGCAGTATAAACACCGAATGAATTGATGAACAGGTGATGAGTCCGTGCCGCGGCACGCTGTCAGCGTAGGACATTTACCTATTAAGTATCAGCTACTTGAGCCTCCGCGTAACCGTTACGAACCGCTTTGAGCCTACTTTTCCTTGACAGCCTGCGAGACAGTCTGGATGTCCGATCGCTTCTCTATCCGCGGCGGGTCCCTGGAGTTTCGACGTGCTGACTTTGATCTGCAACCGCTCGACCAGTTCTCGTCTCAGGAAGACCGAGCTATGGTTCCGCCATCGCTCTGTCCGGTTTGCGACGATATCGGCGGCGACGTTGCTGACCATCCTTATCCTGATGCCAGTACGTTCTCTTCGAGCCTGGGGTGGAACTCCCCACTCCTTTATCATCGACGCCGCTCTCACCTCTGTGCCCGCTCAGGACCGAATCGCCATCCGCCTCGGTGGTGAGGTCCGGCACCTGCGCAACACCGTTCAGATGGGAGATTGGGTGAACTCGCTGATCGTGGACCGCGAGAATTGGCACGTGACCACGGAAGACTTCCCCCTGGCCGGCTCCGAATATTTCGGCAACGATTACCTCCTCTTTCCCAAGGCTCCGCACATGTACTCGCACGTTATGCCGTACGTGGCTGAGACGTACACGCCCTTTTTTAGCCGCTCGCTCCAGGCGCTGCGGACCGAGGACGCCACCAATGCGACCCGCTGGATGGGAGCCCTGCTCCACTTTGTCACCGACTCTGGATCGCCATCCCATACCCTTCCGGTTCTCGGCCCCGATCACACAAAGATGGAAAACTGGCTCGACGCTTCAACTATCGATCTACGCGGCTACCATCCGGTGCTCCTCGGTCGCACCGACACCGAGGCTTTGGAGGGCCTGCAGACGCGTATGGCGGGGCTGATCGCAAGGAACAAGATCATCGCCCAGAAAATGGTGCGGTACGCCCAGGCCGATGACCGCGCCCACCTGGAGCCGCTCGCCCTGGACTGCGCCACCGAGACAGCCAAAGTCGTTGCCGATGTCATCCACACGTTGCTTATCCTGAGCCTGACCGGTCCCGGGAACGTCACCGTAACAGCGAACCAGCCTGGCAACGACGACTTTGCGGCCGCGACGCCGGTGTCGTGGACCATCACGGTCGCTCAGCCAGCCGCGGCTATTGCCCTTACATCGTCGACAAATCCTGCCTTGGCCCAGAGCTCGATAAGCTTCACTGCGGTGGTGTCCATGGCCCACGGCACCCCGACGGGAACGGTGACCTTCTTCGACGGAACCACCGTTCTGGGCAACGTCGCGATTGTGAGTGGGACTGCCAGCTACAACACATCAAACCTGGCTGCGGGGGCACACCAGATAACAGCCTCATATTCGGGCGACGCAAACTTTGGCCCAGTGAGGAGCGCAGTTCTGACAGAGACGGTTGAGGATCTCGGCTTTGCTCCATCAAGTAGTTCAGCGGCATCCACAAACCAGACAGTATCTCCCGGAGGAACCGCGACCTATGCTCTGACATTGAGTCCGACTGGCTCTGCGACGTTCTCGTCCGCAGTCTCGCTATCAGTCAGCGGGTTACCACCGGGGGCTACCTATACGCTCACGCCGGAGTCGATTGCCGCTGGAGCTCTGGCTACGAATGTCACTCTGAACGTGAAACTTCCGGTGACTTCCGCATTGATGCACCGGAAGAGCCTTTTCGGATCTCCGTTTGCTTCGCTTGCCCTTGGCATCCTGATTTTGCCGCTCTCGTTGCGCTCGCGGAGATTCTCACTCAAGACTCGCGGCATCTTCGTTTTGTTATTGGCAGCGACGATCAACTTGGGCGGATGCAGTTCTGGCGGCAGTTCGAACAGCAGTCCTGGCACTCAGACAGCGACCCCTCAGAGCTACACGCTCACGCTGACGGCTACGTCTGGTTCGCTGGTCAGGACCATGGACCTGACCTTGACAGTCAAATAGAGGATTGAGTGTTAATGCGGGTGCGCCGCGCTGTTGGTGTTGCTTTGCTAATTATTTTTGGCACACTGAGTGCTGCCTAAGTTTAGCTCCATGGCATTTGGCCAATTACCAGATTGGCAGTGCGGATGCATTGATGCCGGACTAGATCGTTCCATTCAGGGAGCGTTCAGGCCTTGGCAGCCTTACCTAAATGCCTGGTCTGCGACGCAGCCTCGATATCGATCGCCACGGTTCCTCGTTGGCCGCTCAGTGCGAACTGCACAAGCTCCCCCCAGGTTCTGGTCAGCGTCCCGGTATTGGACTTAGCGAGGCTACCCAGCCTGTTGGCCAGATTCTTTCTGGCATCTTTGAAGTTTGGATCCTTTCGTGGGTCCTTTGCTTTGGAAGACGACATGACTTTTAGCGTGTCGGCCAGCGCTTTGCCAACATTCAGAATCGCTTTGACCCAGTCTGTAATCTCCATCCAATCCACATGTACGGCTACGGCATACTGCTTGATCAGACTCGGCAGAACTTCGCTAGCGGCATAATTTCCTGCTGGTCGCTCGTACAATTCGGCCCAGTATTCCGGAGTTTGAAGTGCGAGGATTCGTGCTTTCTCCAAGTTGGTTTCGGGACGAATTAGAGAAGCCAGGGTCTTACGAGCCAAGGACATTAGCTCGTCTGTCCCCCATTGGGTCATCAGCGCCGAATCTTTGAAGAATAACGCCATCAAATCAGCATTCTTGTATGTCACCGTTGCCGTGAAGGCAACGTGATCGAGCCATCGTGGATCGTCCAACATGTAATCCAGCGAGCCCTCCTGAGCGGTTCCGAGAGTGTACACAAGCAGGAGGTTCGACAGCATCCGGTTCCTCGACATCGAATTTGCGTAGTCAAAGTAGCACTGGCTCACATTGATGTCGAGATTCAACCCGGAACCGATCACCTTGTAAACCGCGGTTGCAATAAAGCTGTCCATCATTGCCTTACTCAGCTGGTCACGAGCTTCAGCGTAAGACTTTCCGACAATCTTCAGATCTTTCGCAGTAGCTTCATCGGTGATCGTCAGATCACCGTTTTCATCGATCAGAACCGTGCTGGTTTGCAGATAGGATGAGATTTGCTCGAACGTATAAAATCCAAGCAGATTGATTTGTATGAGACCTTTCTTAGATGTCGTTTCGACCGTCAGATCTCGCAGTAGAGTTACGTTCTGCTTCTTCTCCGCTAGATTTGCCAACAACGTCCAATCCCCATGCAGCGCAGCGTTCATTGCTTGATCGGTTGCAAATGGCTCACCTCCTCTCAGGTTTACACTCACCAGAAACGCGGCTTCATGTATATCCGACGAACTGAATGAGGCACTCATCGCGATTGACAAGCTGCGATCCACGGCATCGCCGAAAATCTTGCTCAGCTCTTTGTATCTGGTGCTCGAGAGCCCGGAGTCACCCGACGCGTTGAATGCCTTACTAAGAAGCTGCGCGAGCAGATCTTTGTCCTTAGCCGTTGCAGATACTCCGGCGCCCGCATCTAGACTCAACTTGAGAGTGCTCCCTCTCTTGCGATAGACCCCAAGTTGGCAGGTATCCGCGTCGACCCGATAGCAACGCACTACCAGATCGCCTTCCAGCTTGAGTGATGCCGTGACTTCCAGTGTGACGCTGGGCGCGATGCTAAATGGCGTGTCGAGCGGAAGCCTCAGTGAAGCGAAGGCATCCAGATCGACAGGAAGCTCGGCCGATGCCGCGATCGTGACGCTACCGTTCGTGTCGGTAATGCGCACCGTACCCGGTGCCTGGCTGCGAATTGAAGCGGCATCCAGCAAAACGCCAAACTTACTGCACGCCTCGATGATGGCGTCCTGCAGTTTCGGGAAGCCGTTCTGGCCCTTCGCAATTCGGCTGTACGTGATCAGGTCTGCCCCCGTCTGCACGCCAACGGATACGCCCAGTCCGTTTGCCTTCGCCTTGACCTTTGCCTGAATCAAAGAATCGACTTCCACCCCAACCCACACTTCGTCTTGACCGATCTCGATCTTTGGCGAAAAACCGTCGTCCTCAAAGACGCAGCCGTCGTTATGGTTTCGAATCGACACCTCACAATTCACATCACCTTTGAAGATCAGGCTGGTGCTATTGTCTGAGAGCTGGTCAGGGGATTCAAAGTCAGCAGCCGTGGCAAGGGACCGGATCTGAATCAGATCGACAGGCAGGCTAAGGTTCTGTGCAAAGTTTGCGGATGCTGGAAGAAGCTTCTTCAAGCCGGCCTTGGCAAGCGGCGAATCCTTGCGCAACCCTACGGAAGAATCAATCTTCATCCCTTCGGCTACTTCAACTTCAGGCATGACCAGGCGCTCCAGTCTCGTCAGTTAGCGTGTGGGCTGGGGATTGCTCAGAGAGAATTCCCTGAGAGTACCACCGCTTTGTAATAGACAGGCAATTGTTTTGGAAATTAGGTGGGGCCGAGGTAGATAGTCGATCCTAGCGCTGCCGCATTCATATTGGCAATTGTCTTCGGGCGGTTCGCGAATTTGGAGTTGGCTCCATCATCATTCGAATGTTTTCCTGTGATCTTCCGGGCGTTTGCGATGTCAGGCTGGTCTGAAAACATGCAAATCAACCCGGGTTGGATCGTGTGCTGAAGGTCGTGCAGCTCTCAAATCCATTCCTTAGGTCGTCTACGTGCTAATATACCGTCCACCTGAAGTTTGGCTTTCTGCTTTTCTCCAAGCATTCTCCCAGTCTAAGCCGCTCGCATATGAGGTACGCGCTCATCACGCCTGAGTAGTACTTCCTATCCGGTTCTGCCGGGCCCAATGTTCCATCGCAGCGATGGTAAATGAGGTGCTGACTATGGCCAGAGGACAAGGCTATGCGGCAGTCGGAGCGGTCCTGCTCGCTGGGCTTGCTTTCCGCGGCTCATTGAGCCCCGGGACATCACCGATTCTGGATAAATCACACGAGGTACAAGCTTCCGTCGAGAAGTCCAGGGCCGAAGAAGGTCCGTGGACCGCTTCGTGCCGCTACTGGGCGGCAGTCCGCCCGTTCGCTCCACAACCGCAGCCGATCGCGGCTTCGGCGGCTGCGCCTCAGGTCGACATCAAGCTTACCCGGACCCACCCCGGGTTCGCCGCCACCGTGGCCACTATGACTGATCCCGCAGACACCTCGGTTGAATGCGGGCCGGATATACAGCGCTGGGGCATTCCGGACCGGGCCTTGGCGGCGAAACCCGAGATCCATGCGATCGTCGCAGCAATCTCTGACCCGGTCCATGGCCATCTCGCACTCGAGTTCGATAGAACGGCCGATTCGCTGCTCCAAGCCGCCGCTGATAACCACTATCTCAGTAGCATGTACTGGTTGCCCTGGCGTGGCGCTTCATCGTCTGCGCCATTGACGTCGCAAACGGCGGCCGAACAGGCCACTGAGCGCAAGCGGCAGAGGCAACCCGGACTCATCATCTTGAAGTACAGCCCACCTGAAAACGAAATTGAAGAACCTGATGTAGGAGAAAGCAGTTTCTATCGCGTCATTTATCTCTTTCTTGTGGCGGAATCTCCGGCCCTGGGGATGGATGGAACGCAGCTTCACAATGCGCTTGCCTATGAGAAAGCGCTGCGCGCAAACTATGGTGCCTCCCTGTCTATGGAGAAGAGCGGCGACACCATAGCCGTCATTGGTCCGCACTTCTCGGGTTCAGCCACTTCATTGCGCCAAGCTTTACTATCTGCGCTGCACTTACAGCCTCAGGCGGATCTAAAACCAGGGACGAATGTTCCGTCTCCCGTTCCTCACACAACCAGGGCGATCGCCGCTGGAACCAGCTCGACGGAGGTCTCCGCGAGAGAGCTCAATACCGGCTCTGACAACATCAATCCGATTACCTATATCTCTTTCGGCGAAGATACCAGGTTCGAAGAAAGGCAACTGACTAAGCCTATCTTCCGTTCGAACGCGACGGCAATTCTCGTTGAAGACGATAGTACCTTCGGAGCGGCTACGGTTTTCGCTAAACGATCAATGCTCCTATCTCCGGAGTACATTCGATTTCCCCGTGACATTTCTCTACTGCGCAATGCGCAGGGCGACCAGGGTAGCAGTCCCCAGCCGGCGACTCCTGTGCCAAGCCCCTATCTCAACCTGTCCCTTAAAGATCCTGGGGTCGACGATACGATTCCGAAGTTCTCTACCGTACAGACAGCCCTCTCTCAGGAGGCACAGCTCATGGCGATCGAGCGGCGCTTGCAGAAGGAGCACATCCGCTACATCCTCATCTCGGCCTCTAATACTCTGGATGAGATCTTTCTCGCAAAGGAGCTTCACCGGGCCTGCCCCAACGCCACGATTACCTTCTATGGTGGAGGCGACCTACTGGTGGAGCGCGACGTGGATAACGCCCCCTATATCGGCTCCATCACGGTCACACCATATAGCCTGCTTCCCTTCGACACGTCGACCCTTCCTTCGCAACGCTTCTTCGCGGACTCCCGTGCTACCGCCTTCTACAACGCCGCCAGCTACATCTTCTGGTGGGGGTCGAAAGCTTCTGCCGACAAGCAGCTGCCTAAATTGGCAGGCTCCTACAAGGCCGATGGAAGGCTGCGATTCCCTCTTCTAGCGACCGCTGTTGGAGCTGACGGTTACTATCCCCTCGGGATACTCAGCCCATGTGCCGGTGAAACCCGCGCCATACTCCCAGACATCGGAATACCTGGCAATGACGGCAACCAGACAGCTTGCGACCCGACAAAGGATTCCACTATGACGGACAGCGATGTAGACAAGTTCCTGCCATCGAGGAAGCCCTCGATGTTCTGGTACCTGCTCTGTATCTGCCTCGCTGCGCTGTGCCTGACCCATGCTGCCAGCCTCTATTCGGCGAACTACTGGTCCCCGTCTACACGTGACCTCGCCATCATGCAAAACGATCAACCACGCCGTCGCACCGTCTACATCAACATCGGCACGTCAATGCTGGTATCCATGGCACTGGCACTTACCATCCCATGGTTCAGCTTCGCATGGAAGACCGGGTGGTATATTCTCGCCTCTCTTGTTGCCTGCGCTGCTCTACTGTCCGCCTTGATAGCGGCAACTGTGACTTTCGCAAAGACCAAGGGATATCGTTCTCTCAACGCAGCTACTATGCCTGGCGATCAGATCCGTCTGTATCCGTGGTTCAATCGCATGGCAGCTGCCAGCGTTGTCGTTGTCCTGGTTCTAATGGGGTGGATGTGCCTGTACGATCCAGCCTCTCCGAGGAACTCCCACGTTAATCTGTTCTTCAGTTATCGATGCCTCTATCCCTTAGGCGGAGTCTCACCCGTAGTTCCAGTGTTGCTTCTTTTACTGGCATGGTATCTCTGGGCCATGTTTCAGACAGCCCGTCTGCGCTTCTCAGCCATGAACCGGCCCAGGCTTCCTGGTCTCGTCCATTCAACGTCGGTGTATCCCCTTTATGTCGCTGATACGAAATTGGGTAATTGCAAGCCTCCACTAGCCTGCTGCCTCTTCGAAAACATTGACTGTCTACTCATCACCCGCACCTTGGCAAGCCGCGTCACACGACCTGCGGTAGCGTACTGGCTTTGGCCACTGGCAAAGTCCTGCCAGGGTAGCTCGAATCAATGGTTCCGTACCCTCGGGCGCCACTTTACAAAAGCTGTGGGGCGATATCATGGAGGCATCCTCAACTGGATTCTGACTCTTTTCTATTGCATTCTCTTTACTGTTTGCGCCTTCGGCTTGCACATCCAGAGCCTTGACCGCTTTCTCTATCCGGCTCGTTTTACAGCATATGAGATGCTGATCTCTATCCTCTTTTATCCCCTGGTGATGATCGCGCTGGCTGGATGGCTGCGCGTCATTCTTGTCTGGGCTGCGCTTAAGCACGGGCTGCTCGAACAACTGGAGCGCAGTCCCTTTCGCCTCGCCTTCAGCCGGTTGAGCGACGTCGATTGGGTGACCATGCTCAGTCAAAGCGGCTTGAGTATCCGCTGGCGCGACATGGCCCGGTCGACCGAATCGCTCCGCCAGCTCATGAACAACTGCGAGATGAAAAAGGCCGCAGGGAGCGGCTGGGCCGACCTTATGATCGCCTCCGACAGCCTCAATGACCAAATAAGCGATCTTCTGCAATCGATCGGCGGCGCAGCGAAGCCTGGCGCTCCCCAGCAATGCATTGGAAGGGACCTGCCTCATGCAGCTTCCCGGCGCGAGCTGTGTTGCATCTATGCGATGGAGCGTGGCTATGCAACATTCTGCGAGAAGCTCCTGGAGTACATTCTCATTCCTTACTGGAACAAGGAGCGCATCGGGTTCGTAAGCGAGCTTGATATCGACAGCAAAGATGGGAAGCACATCGCAGATGCCCCCGAGGAGCCGCTTCACATCCGTCTTGCCGAAGAGTTTCTGGCCATCCGCTACGTTGCCCTCATTCGAACCGTGCTGGTCAACATCCGCCACCTGATGGTCTTCGTCTCGGCGGCCTTCGTGCTCGCTATCGTCGCGTGGAACTCCTATCCGTTCCAGCCGCGCCAGCTGATCGATTGGTGTTTGACAATCCTTATGCTCGGGCTCAGCGCAGGATTTATCTGGGTCTTCGCGCAGATGCACCGCGATCCGATTCTCAGTCGCATCACTTCCACGACTCCCAACCAGCTAGGAAGCGATTTCTATATCCGCCTTGTGACCTTTGGCGCCGTTCCTGTACTCACCTGGCTTGCCTATCAGTTCCCAGAGATCGGAGGCAGTATTCTGCGGATGCTACAACCAAGCCTCCAAATAGCGAAATAGCCGCCGCTTCTCTTTGTCGATGCTTCGCAAAGAGCCCTCGTCAGGTCTGCCGGGGGAAGTCTCCTTCCCCGGAACTGTTGTGGTCTCTCACCTGCAACGTTCCACCGAACTGTGAGATACGGTCAGTTCGTACGACTGGATCTATGATCCGGTGCAGCTGCCGTTCTTGGGGTGCAATCCCATTATCGATATAGGAAGACACGCGGTCTCAATTCACGAGCGACGCTGCTTCTTCGCCGTGCCAGGCTTCGCTGGGTTCCAGAGGGACCAGTGCATGGGTCTGATCGATGTGAACCACGGCGTCGAACTGATTCGACATATTCGCGAGAAAGTAGTGGCTCATCCGTTCTGTCTCAGGCCGATAGATCACGCCAATGGCGCGCTCCAGACGAGATTCACTGAGGGCTTCCCGCAGCGAGGATTGGGAGCGCAGACGGAGCAGGAAGTTATCCAACTGAGTCTCATGAAAGAGGCGTTCGTAGCTACCCTGAAGCGAGGGGCGCACGCGCTTTCGCTGCGCCGGCTCATCCCAGTTGGTAGCTGCCGTCACTTCTCCGGTATGGGTCGTGAACCCAAGATTGAAGCACTGACTTCCGTGACGCTCGCGCACAAGCTGACCGAGATTCAGTTCGCCGCGCCGGCTCATCTGGGTCGCCTGGGCATCTCCCAGATGGGAGTTGTGCGCCCACACCACAACCCTTGCACTCGGGCCGAGGAAGCGCAGAAGCGCGTCCAGCGTGTCGGCCATATGGGTATCGCGCAGGTTCCACGAACTCTCATTCCGTTCGAACATCATGCGGTAGTAGCGTTCCGCATCCCGAACAAGCAATGCATTCTGTTCCGCCGAGAACGCCTCGCTTCGATCGTGAGGAGCGTGCCAGGTCGCGATCTCGGAGTTCTTCCGTTGGAGGTCGAGCAGTTGCTCAATCACAGCGGACTCGCAGCTCTCAGTCAATCCAAAATTTGCCGCATAACCATAGGCCTGGCTATCTTCTTCGAATTCCTCGAAGCACCCGTATCGCAGACGCGCACGTCTCGCAGCCTCAGGATCATTCCTGTAGAGATAGGTAAGAACGGCCTGAGCGGAGGTGTAGAGACTGTAAAGATCAAGACCGTAGAATCCAGCACAATGGCGATTGCCTCGATTGTGATTACGGAGCCATTCGGAGAAACCGACGACGTCCTCATTTCGCCACATCCATGATGGGAAGCGCTGGAATCCCCTTAGAGCTTCTTCCGCATCGTTGTCTGTCTTCCAAGATGGATCGGTCTGGCCAAGGAGATAGCGATTCAGGCGATAGGCATCCGGCCAGTCTGCCTCCGCCGCGACCGCAGAAAACCCCAACTCTGCAATCAGGCGTCGCGTGATGCGCGCCCGTTCTCGATAAAACTCATGCGTTCCATGAGAGGCTTCGCCGATCAGAACGATGCGGGCGTCACCGATGGCCTTGATTAGGGGATCATATTCGTCGGACTCTGCCTGATTGAAGCTGAGCGGGATTGCTGCTCGTCGGACTTGTTCGATAGCGTGATTCGTGGAGGTGCCGCCCATGTTTGTGTGATGGGGGACTCAATTTCCGCGTTGCCGCTTACCTGCATCTCCGGATGGCGCCGCAACCCGATTGTGCCGATAAAGCGCTTCCGCGGTCTGGGTTATCCGGCTTCCCGCCTGGAAGAGGATCTGGGCGAGTAGCCTTATATTTTGGAAGTCCTCTCATGTGCTGGGCGAGCGCGACCGGAACGCCCAAGTGTTTCCATCAGGGAAATCAAATCCCATGAGTTGCATAATGCGCAAACATAGTTGCGTCATGTACTATTCTCTGCGTCTCTCGGCAGGCTCTCTCAAGGGAAGGGAAAGAAATGGAAGGCCCACAAACATTACGGAGCATTCGCTCCGCGCATCGTGAAGTTTTGCGTCACGCACTTCGTCGGTTCCTGCAATCAGCCGTGCACGGCCCCATCTTCCAAGCTGATGAGTCGATCGAGAGTGGAGCCCTGGTGAGCAAAGTCTGGGTAGTTCTTGCGGCTGTCGTGGTCTCGTGCGCGGGGGTTGGAACAGCATCTGCACAAAGGGCTGCCACTAACTGGAAGGATTATCTCGGAGGACCGGAGAGCTCGCACTATTCGCCCCTGAAACAGATCGATACCGGAAACGTACATGAGCTGGACGTTGCCTGGAGTTATGCGACCGGGGATGACGTGACCTATACGTTCAGTCCACTGGTGATCGATAACATTGCCTATTTCGCAGCGAAGCAGGGTTCGCTTGTGGCGGTGGATGCAACGACCGGCAAGGAATTGTGGGCGCATTCTTTTACGACTCCGGGCAGTGTGCCCTCCCGGTTCAGCGGGATCACGGGTATGCGCGGCGGGAACTACTGGGAGAGCAAAGATCGAAAGGATCGTCGTCTACTTGTCTCCTCAGGAGGGTTTCTACAGGCTATTGATGCTCGCACAGGTAAGCTGGTGGACTCCTTCGCGGATCATGGGAAGCTCGACCTGAAGACCGGTCTGGACCGAGCCACTAGACCCTTGTCATCCCGAACTCCAGGTCGTGTCTTTGAGAACATCATCATCCTGGGTAGTGCAACTGGAGAGGGATACCTGGCCCCTCCGGGAGACATTCGTGCCTTCGACGTAGTCACGGGCAAACTTCTGTGGGTGTTCCATACGATCCCGCGTCCTGGCGAGTTCGGATACGACACGTGGCCCAAAGATGCCTATCAGTACATGGGTGGCGTGGATGTGTGGGGTGAGATCACCGTGGATCCCAAGCATGGGATCGCCTATTTTCCGGTAGCATCCGCGAAATATGAACTTTACGGCGGCGACCGTCCTGGTAACAATCTCTATGCCGATTCTCTCCTGGCGTTGGATGCCCGCACCGGGAAGTATCTCTGGCACTATCAGACCGTTCACCATGACGTATGGGATTACGACCCGGATGCCGCTCCTCAGCTCGTCACGGTAAAGCACGACGGCAAGACGGTGGATGCTGTGGCTCTGGCCTCAAAGAATGGCTTTCTTTATGTGTTCAACCGGATGACGGGAGAGCCGCTGTGGCCTATCGAGGAGCGACCCGTTCCAGCCAGCGACGTGCCTGGTGAGATTACTTCGAAGACGCAGCCTTTTCCAACCGTTGTGCCTCCGTTCTCGCGCCAGGGGATGACCGTGAAGGACATGTATGAAGGCTTCATGAAGCCAGATGAAGTCGCCTGGTGGAAAGATCGTCTGTCGAAGGCCAAAACCGGTTTTTATACACCGCCGTCTGTCGGGGTCGATACGATCAACCTTCCCAGCGTGAATGGCGGTGCATTGTTCTTCAGCACCGGAGCGGATCCGACGAACGGTACAGTTTACGTCTTGTCGAAGGATATGCCGTCGATTGTCAAGCTTGTTCCGGGCGGTGAGTCGACTACGGCGAATGCCGGTGGACTGATTCCATCCCGTCCGCACAATGCAGCACATGTCAGAACCGGATTTCCGACACAAGAACAGATGGGACGCGCCGTGTATGAACAGAACTGCCAGTTTTGCCACGGGCCCGAACTGAAGGGAGATCGCGGACCCGCACTCGATACCGCTGTTAGCCGCCTGGGTGCGGAGGCGACTCGCAACACAATCAAGAATGGCAGGGCCACCATGCCCGCGTTTTCTACTTTACCGCAACACTCCATGAACGATCTGATGGCCTTTCTTACGCAGCCCGATCTGGCTCCCCTGGGCTCTGCGCCGACGGCTGCCGCGCAGGCCATGATGAGATCGCTGACGAACGAGCCATCTTACCCCGCCGATGTCGAGGGACCTCCATCTCGATATAAGACCGGCTATGGAAACGAACCTTACATCATCACTCCACCGTGGAGCACGATCACCGCCTACGACCTGAATACGGGCAAGATCAAGTGGAAGACACCTTATGGCGATGTTCCGCAGGCGGGGCCAAGCGACAAGATGCGGGGGAACATCTACCCGAAGAGTGGTTTCGTCACCACTGCGGGAGGACTGCTCCTGTTCGCCGGCAATGACTCCAAGCTCTATGTGTTGGACAGTTCCACCGGTAAGCTACTCTGCAGCAAAGACCTGCCGAACGGGTCCCAGGGTGTTCCCGCCGTGTACGAGGCGAACGGACGGGAGTACATTTTGCTTGCGGTCAGCGGTGGCGCCACTCCGTATCCGGAAGGAGCCTACATGCCGGCCGGTGGCGTGTCTCCTTCCACAGTATCGAAGGGATATATCGCATTTGCACTTCCGTCTGCCAGCAAGAAGCATTAGGAATTGGAAAGAGCCAGCCAGCACTTAGCCAGAGAATGCGAAAGGTGAGAGTTGCTGGCTAGCTGCCCATCGGAATGCGTGCGGAGGGTGCGAAGTATCTCCCTGGGAAAGCCAAGCTGAATTGTGTGTAACCCCACGACGATGCAAAGGCTCAGAAACCCTATCGGAATCCCCTTTCCGGGCTGACGCCTGTACATACAACTTTCCGATGTAGTAAAAATCACATAACTGTTCACAGTGGCTTCCTTGCATCTCTGTTGCCTGTCTCGCTTTCGCAGAGGGTCACGAGACATTGCTCCGGGTACGCCGCAGAATTTGAGGGAAGGTGCTGGTGAAGGTTCGTCTCGTCACGTTTAGTGCAGTTACGGTCGCGTGTACCGCGATCTTTGTCTGGACGCATTCCTTCAAAGTGGTCCAGGTCGCCGCCGCACAGCGGGCTACGTCAGTCTTCAACTCCGGTCAGGTTCGTCCAACGGAAGACCCGGCCATGGTGGCGAAAGGCAAGACTCTCTATGCCGTGAATTGTCAGGCCTGTCATGGACAAGACCTGCGCGGAGGCGATATGGGTGGGCCCAATTTATTGCGCTCTCAGGTAACGCTCGCCGATCAGCACGGTGAAAATATCGTGCCGATTATCCAGGGTGGGCGAATGGCACAGGGAATGCCGAAGATCGGGATCACGATCGATGATTCCAAGGCGGTGGCTGCCTATATTCGCAGTGTAATCGGCACCATCGGCCGACAGGGAGCACCTCCTGGAGAAGAAAAGGTGCTGGACATCGTTGTTGGGGATCCGGAGCGCGGCTGGAGTTACTTCGCCGCACATTGTCAGAAGTGTCACTCTGCCGAAGGCGATCTGAAAGGCATTGCGAATAGAGTGCCGGATGCCAAGGCATTACAGGCGCGATGGGTCTCCGGTGGGGCGAGTTCCAGATCCCGCGATGCTGCCGCAACTGTAACCGCGGAGGTATTTACCTCTTCGGGTGACGTGGTTGAAGGCCAGGTCACGCACATAGATGACTTTCTGGTGACCCTGGCACTTAGCGATGGCACCTCCCGCAGCTTCGAGCGGATCGGTGCAAAACCAAAGGTTGTTGTGCATGATCCCCTTCAGGCGCATCAGGATATGTTGCGTCTGTATAGCGATCGGGACATTCATGATGTGACTGCTTACCTGGTGACCCTGAAGTGACTATGAAGAGTTCTCTGTTCCTCGTGCCGCTGTTCCTGCTTTCTGCATTTTCCGTCGGACAGCAAGGCACCGTGCCGCCAGAAAGCCTGCTCAAGCCACTCTCGAATTCGTGGCCTACCTACAACGGCGACTACACGGGCAAGCGCTATAGCGCTCTCACGGCAGTCAACAAGATGACCGTGAAGCATCTTACCCTTGGCTGGATGTCGCAATTAGTTCCGGGCGCAGAATCTACTCCGCCGTCTGGAAGGTCTCGTGGCCCGACCGTAATCCAGAATGTTGGCGGAGAAGGCTCCGGCGATATCGACATCCGCTCTGGCTCTATCAAGGGTTCTGTGTTGGCGGTCGACGGAGTGCTGTACGTCACGATGCCCGATAACGCATGGGCAGTGGATGCCCGTGATGGACGTCAGTTGTGGCACTACTACTGGAAGACGCGGGGCGGAACGCACATCGGTAATCGCGGTTTCGGTATGTGGCACGGATACCTGTTCATGGAGACCCCGGACGATTACCTGGTCTCTCTCGATGCGAAGACCGGAAAAGAACGATGGCATAAGACGATCGCCGACGTCGACCTGGGATACTTCGCGACGCCTGCTCCGATCGTGATTGGAGACCATGTGCTGGTCGGGATGGGCAATGACATTGATGCTCCCGGTTATCTCCAGTCCTTTGATCCGGAGACCGGGGATCTGCAATGGAAGCTGTACACCGTTCCGATGAAGAAGGGCGATCCTGGCGCGGACAGCTGGGCCAGTCTGGATGCGGCAAGTCACGGCGGAGGCCAAACGTGGATTACGGGCGCTTATGATCCTGAGACGAGACTCTACGTCTTTGGCACCGGCAATCCTACTCCGGCGTACACCACGGGCAAGCGGGGCGACGGAGACAACCTCTTTACGTGCGCGTTGGTCGCAGTGAATGTGGACACCGGGAAGATGGCCTGGTACTACTCCACCTCGCCCCACGATATGCATGACTACGATTCTGCGCAAACACCAGTTTTTGTCGATGGGATGTTCAGAGGCAGAATGCGGAAGCTGGTTCTGACCGCGGCACGGAACGGATATTTCTTCGTACTGGACCGTGTCACCGGCGAACACCTTCTTACGAGCAAATATGGCGCAACCACCAACTGGGCGAAGGGGTACACCCCTAAGGGTGCGCCGGACCACGATCCGGAGAAGGATGCGACGATCGCCGGCTCGCTTGATTCACCCAATTCCAGCGGCACCATCAACTGGGAGCCGGTTGCATTTTCTCCGAAGATGGGACTGCTTTACACGTATGAGACCGATACCTTCTCCCTCACTTACCTGACCGACACTGATCCGCGCGGATCGATGGGACTGGGCGGCAAGGAAGAGACGACAGTCGGCTCTGCAGGCAGCTATCTAACGGCCATTGATTACAAAACCGGACAGGCGAAATGGCGGCATAAGTTCCATACGAACTCCGTTGGCGGTGGAGGGATACTGGCAACCGCGGGAGGTCTCGTCTTCACTAGCGACGGATCGGGCAATTTGGTGGCATACGATGAGGTGGACGGTACGCCGTTGTGGCATACGCGTGTAGGACAGGTAACCAATGCCCCGCAGACGTTTACGCTGGACGGCCACCAGTATCTTCTCTGCGCCACTGGCGATTCACTGTGGTCCTTCCTGCTCTACTGAGAGTTCTCGCTCTATAGACTGGCAGACGGTTTACATGCCGATCTGAGCCTTCCAGCTCTTCAGCCGGCTGATTGCGGTGCGAATGTCAGCGGCTTTTGTGACAGCGTCTGGTTCCTCGCGTTCGATGGATAAGATGCCCTGATAGTTCATCTTTTTCAGTTGGGTCAGAAACGCCAAGAAATCGACTTTTCCCTCTCCCAAAGCGACTTCCTGGCCCAGGCCGGTGCCGGGCGCAGGGGGAAGCCCATCCTTGCAATGTACGGAGAGCACATGGTCGTGCAGCAGTACAAGCGCCTCCAGAGGATCGCCCGAGCCGTAGAGCACCATGTTCGCCGGATCGAGGTTCACCTTGAGATTAGGCCTTTGAACATCTCGGATGAATCCCAGCAGGACCTTTGCGGATTCCTGACCTGTTTCGAGAACGAAATCCTGCGAATAGGCCGCACACGAGTCGCATAAGAGGCGAGTGAGATCCCGCATCTCCTTATAAAGCGTGGCTCCCCGATCTTCCGGGATAAAACCGATATGGCACGAGACGGCGCGGATAGAGAGCGCATCTGCAAACTTTGCGATCTCGCTGGTGCGCCGAATCCGCTCTGGTCGATACTTCTCGACGGTGAAGCCGACGGTCTGATGAACACGCTCTATGTCAGCGTAGTCCTCGCCTGCATAACAGCAGACGGCGCTTGTTACGACAACCTCATGCTCTTGGAGGGCACTCTTCCATGAGTCCAAAGACTTTTCGCAGTCCATACCGGGGGGCACGCCCAATTGTCCGGCGCGGAGGCCGAAGCCCTTAAGGTAAGCCAGGGTTGCTTCTGCACTTTCTTCGGCCCAGAAGACCAATCCGATCTCGAGTGGATTTATGTCCGACACTGCATTTCCTTTCCATTCTGCTCTCGCGAGAGCTTCAACAAGTTCGAAATTTTAACGGCCAGCGCTGACTCTACAGGGGGACAGAGGTCGGGGGCCGAGTTATTCCTGCAGCAATCGACGAAGTAGGTGAGCTCAGAGAGATAGCCGTTGTCTGTAGCGGGAATTTGGATCGTGACCTGGGTTCCACCTCGCTCCCGCGAAAGAGTGCCATCTTGATACACGAGCGATTCTCCCGTCGCTTCGATACGGAAGTTGGCTGAGAAAGGAGTGTCGGGCTCAAGCCAACCACCTTCTACCTTGACTTCGAGGCCGTCTGGATAATGCAGTATGGCCTGCATCGTATCCACAGGGCCGAGACTTATCGCTTTGGCTGTTTGAGGCTCGCCGAAGAGCGAGAGCGCCTGATCGAGATCGTGACTCAATAGGTCAAGAATTGCGCCACCGCTGCGTTCTTCTTTGCCGAGCCATCCACCCCAACCCGGATATCCGGTACTCCGTTGCAAGGTACAGCCTCGAAGTTGCTCGCGACCGACTTCCTTTACAAATGCGGCAGCGTAACGGTAGGGGAACATAAACCGGAGAACCTGTCCGACCATAAAGACCCGGTTGCTCTTTTTTGCCGCCTCCAGCAGATCAGCACAGTCCGTGGAGGTGAGTGCCATGGGCTTCTCGCAGAAGACGTGCTTGCCGTTCTCAAGGGCATTCAATACCGCTTCTTTGTGAAGATTTGTCGGCAGGCAGATGTCGACTGCGTCGATTTCAGCATCCTGTATCACCTTTTGCCACTCGGGAACCCATTTCACCGACTCCGGCAACGGCCCGCTCGGCAGGTCCATGTTGCCTCGTGCCGGCGAATCGGTAGAAGGCCTGGTACGGGTTGCGACAGCGGTCACCGCAATACCGTCTATACATTGCAATGCGGCCAGATGCGCGCCGCCCATAAACCCATATCCTAATAATCCAAACTTCATGAAAACTCATCCAGTTTGAAGATAGCGCTGATGCGGTGAATAAATCGTGTTCGAGTGCGAGTCTCATGCCGCAGGGGAGAAACGATGGCTGACTAGTGGTGAAACGAAATCTTTTTACCGATGCTATTTGTCTTCTCCCGGGTGTGCGTTTGCGAACTGCAAGAAGCAATCAATGCGCTTTTTCTGCATCCGGCAAGGCAAAGACCACGTAAGCTCCATGAATGGGTTCCTGGGAAGCTGCATGACCGGGGACGGCATGGGTGTAGGTTGTTGAACGTGCCGCAGCGCAGAAGGCCACGTACTCTCGCCCATCGATCTGGTACACAGCCGGCATTCCCTCCAGGGCGGCGTCCATTTGGGCCTGCCAAAGCACCTTACCGGTATTGCTATCAATTGCGCGCACCATCCGGTCTCGGGTTCCTGTAAAGATCACCCCACCCGCGGTCACGACCGGGTTGGTCTTGGGAAAGTGGGAACCGGTATTGGCGTGGCCCTGAGCTGCAAGCTCAGGCACCTCGCCCAGCGGGATCTTCCAGCGAATTGTGCCGGAGTTCAGATCGTAGGCAGTCAGGGAGGTCCAAGGCGGTGCAATCACAGGCAGCCCACTGCTCGCGAACATGAAACCGAATCCGCTGCGGTAGTGGGCCTTTGCGGGGTCAATCGGGGCGGCCTTCGCTTGTTCGTTAGATGTCGCAGCTTTTTCTGGGTGCTTGAGATAGGCCAGCAGGGCATCGACCTCTGCATTGGATAGCTGTGAGAAGGCAGGCATGGGCGGCTTTCCAAACTTCACGGTCTCGTGAAACTCTTCGTCGCTCAAACGCTCCTGCACGTTCTTTAACGAGGGAATTGCCGGAGGGCGTCCAAGCAGATCCGATCCATGGCATGCGCTGCAATTGTTTGCATAGACGCTTCGGCCGCGCGTCTCGCCAGACCCGGTTGTCGGCATTTCGGGAGCTAATGTCAGCTTGAGCATCGACGGAAGATCCTTGGAAACGATGTACAGCAGACCGTGGGAAGGATCGACGGCTGCACCTCCGAAGTTGGCGCCCCCGTTATTACCAGGCATCTCGACCGTGTCCTGGGTGCTGGGAGGCGTGAAGAGACCATGGTTCTTCGCGCCACGCAGCTCTCGTTGAAGTTCTGCACGTTCTTGGGGTTCCAGATAGGGGCTCAGATCCTTCTCAGTGAAAGCCTGCCGCGCGAATGCAGGAGGTTTCGAGGGGAAGGGTTGCGTAGGCCAGGTAACCTCGCCTGGCATGTCCGACTTTGGTACGGGTCGCTCTTCCACTGGCCACAAGGGCTTGCCCGTGTCGCGATCGAACACCCACAAAAACCCAACTTTACTTGGTTGGGCGACAACATCCACCAGCTTTCCATTGTGCCGAACTGTAGCCAGCAGAGGCGTAGAAGGATTGTCGTAATCCCAGATGTCATGATGGACCATCTGGTAATACCAGAGGAGCTTGCCCGTTGATGCGTTGAGTGCAAGCAGGCAATCACCAAACAGGTTGGCACCAGTTCGATCTGCACCGTAGAAGTTGTATTTCGGGCTTGCGGTGGGAACGTAGAGGACGCCGCGCTTCTCGTCGATCGCCATACCGCTCCAGGCGTTTGCTCCTCCAACGGTTTTCCAGGCATCTTTCGGCCATGTATCGTAGCCAACTTCACCGGGATGAGGAATCGTGTGGAAGCTCCATGTAAGCTTTCCGCTGCGTATGTTGTAGGCGCGCACGTCTCCAGGACCAGACTGATACTCCTCATTCATAACGGAGCCGAGAATGATCAGGTCATGGAAGACGCGGCCGGGGTTGTACGACTGAACCAGTGTCAAACTCTTCGGATCCCGCCCCAATCCCTCGCGCAGATCGACCAGCCCGTTTTCCCCGAAATCCGTGATGGGTTTTCCCGTGCGTGCGTCCAGTTCCTGGAGGAAGTTGTCGACGGCAAGAATCAGTCGCCGATCCTTGCGATCTTCGCTTTCCCAATAATTGAGACCGCGAGTCGTAATCAGAGGCGTCTTCGCATGGAATGAGTGGGCCCACAACTCTTTTCCGCTCACTGCATCCAGCGCCACAACGGAGTTGTTCTTTGCCAGGACATACATCGTGCGGTCGACGATAAGAGGGTTGAAGAGATAGCCCCTGCTATCACCGGTGCTGAAGCTCCAGACCTTCTGCAGCTGGGATACGTTAGCTCGGTTGATCTGCCGGAGGGACGAATATTGTGCGCCGTCCGGCGCGCCTCCGTAGTCTTTCCACTGGGCATGAGGGGCGTCTATGTGTGATGCCTCTGCGACGCTTTGAGCCATCGCGGTTGCGGAGAGGCCACCTATAAAAGTCAGCATTACCAAAGCAGAAAAAAGACCTCGGCCAGACGTCTTTGCAAGCAACTGCGTAACCCGCCTCTCGGAACAGATATTCATCCACGAAGAAGCCCCTTCTCACCTTCGCTGCGACGGGGCACCGATTCAGCGAGCCGAAAGATCGCGAATCCAGATGTCTTTGAATTGCATATTTCCCTGTCCGCCTGAGTGAAGTTGCAGAGCGATCCTCCCATCGGGAGCGCCCGGATGCGGATCGGTGAAATCGACCATTTGGACACCGTTCAGTCGCGAGCGATAGTGATTGCCGACAACTTCCACCAGGTAATCATTCCATTCGCCAGCTCTCACAACGCCCTCGTTTTCCGGAGAGGGCCACACTACCCATCCACGGCCGTTCTCTGCGTAAACACCGCCGGTGTGATGCATCATGTTGCAATCAATCTCAAACTGGGCGCCCTGTGTGGTATCGACAGAGTTGGGTTTGAAGCCAGTATGAAAGAAGATGCCGCTGTTTCCATCGCCGACACACTTGAAACGAAGGGAAAGCTGGAAGTCTTTATAATCTTTATCGGTCTCGAGGTAGCCATAGGCCTTGGTGAGGCCCTGGCCGTGCAGCAAGCCGCCCTCTGCGCTCCAGCTTTCAGCACCAACCTTTTCCCACCCACCCAGATCGTTGCCGTTGAACAACTGGATCCAGTCATTTCCGGGGAGCTTAGTCTTTTGTTGTGCCCGCGAGACCGAAAGTCCAGTGCCACCGACGAGGAATGCCAGGACCGCGGCTCCCGTGCGAAGCAGATTTCTGTTTACGCGTCGAGTGCCCGCAGAATGAGTCTTGTGCGCCATGAAGATCTCCGTCTATTCGGTTCAAATGGGTTAAAGCGATTGGGCAGACTAGCCACCGTATCTAAGATCGTACACCTGTCCATACAACTGGTACGCTGCTAAGTCTCAGGATTCGAAGCGCTTTACCTGGAAGTATTTCCACATTGCATCTCTGTCATCGAGAGAACCTGCGGTTGAAGCGTTGGTTGAAGGCTGAGCGCACTTTTATCTCAGCCGCTACGGAGGTGATGATTTTTTGCAGGGCATATGCTCGACCGGAATGCCGTCATCCAGTACAAGCCTGTGAAAGAGCGCTGCGCAGAGTGAGGAAGCGCAGCCGTCTTGTCACGGTGCCAGTTCCAGGCCAATTTGTCTGGTCTCGCGATTGATTGTAGTAATCCTAAAGCTCCGCATCTGACCCACACGAAGGGGATCGGAGCCGGCGGTTGGCGTTTTCGTCTCGCCCTTCCATCGAGCATTCAACATGGAGCTCAATGAAGATAGATCAAGCTTGACTTCGCCCATACCCGGATCTTCAGCCTGAGCCTTTGTGGTTTTTGTGCAGGTAGCGCGGATTCCCTCACCAAGCTCGACGATGGCAGTGTCGGCTGTCAATTCGATCGGACGACCGGATACGACGTCGCCAGCGGAATGCTCCTCGAGATACTGGTCCAGATCCGTAGGGATGAGCTGTTTCATGCTCAGCTTGATCTGGCGCTTCTCCAGATCAATGGCGACAACCTGAGCCTTGACGATTTGGCCAGCCTTCAGCACCTCCTGCGGATGATTGAGACGCCTTTCGGCGCTAATCTCGCTAATGTGAACGAGTCCTTCGATACCCTCGGATAGCTGCACGAAGGCCCCAAACTTTGCCAGTCGAGTTACTGGGCCTTCAACGACAGAACCTGCGGGAAATTTCTGCGGCACTACAGTCCAAGGGTCCCCAAGAGCCTGCTTAAGTCCCATCGAGAGACGGCGCTCGGCCGGATTGATGGACAGGATGACGGCGTCAACCGTGTCACCGAGCTTCAAGATGTCTCCGGGTCTCCGGACCTTGTTGATCCACGACATCTCGGAGACGTGAATCAGACCCTCGATTCCCGGCTCAACTTCAATGAACGCACCAAAGTCTGTAAGGCGCTTCACGATGCCGCTAACGCGCTGGCCCAATTGATACCGCTCGGTTGCAGAGTCCCAGGGCTCCGGTTGCAACTGCTTGAGACCAAGCGAGATGCGTTTGTTGCTGGGATCGATCTTTAGGACTTTCAACCGAAGCTGTTGGCCAATGGAGAGGACTTCTTCAGGATTCTCGACTCGGTTCCACGCTATGTCGCTGACGTGTAGCAGACCGTCGACTCCGCCAAGATCGACAAAGGCTCCGTAACTGGCAAGGCTTCGGACTTCACCGTTGACGAGGTCTCCCTCTTTCACCTCTGAGTAACGCTTTTCGGCAAGATGCCGACTCTGTTCCTCAAGGATGACACGACGGTCGACGACAACGTCCTCTTCAGTGGTGTCGAGCTTGACTATGCGGCAGGTGATCTCGTTACCAACGAGCTTCTCCAATTCGGCTGCATCGCGGGTTCCACTGCGAGATGCGGGCATAAAGGCGCGGACGCCGATGTCGACCGTGAGACCGCCTTTGATCACTCCAGTCACGATTCCTACAACGGCAGCCTTCTGTGCAAAGGCCTCTTCCAGGGATGACCAGTCCGTAGGTTGCGCGATCTTCAGGCGTGAGAGAGCGTAGTATCCCTCTTCGTTGCGTCCTTTTATCGAGACGGTAAATTTGTCTCCGACCTTAACTCCTTCGCCTTGATTCTCAAAGATTCCTCGAGGGAGGACGCCTTCGACTTTCAGGCCGACGTCCAGAAATACGGAATCCGAAGATATCGACACTACTACGCCTTCCTTTTGCGCAGCATTCGTTGAAGATTGTTCGCGATGAGTCTTTTCAAATGCTGAGAGGAGCGCACCGAACGATTCTGTGGAATCGTCGATGGCTTCGGCGGTGTTCGTAGGATCGGGAGCGGTATTTTGGACGTCGTCGTTGGCCATAGAAGTTGTCTAATATTGTAGACACGATCAGGCAGATGGCGATTCCGGCAGCAACGGTGCAAGTGAGCGGTAAACGGCCGCGACATGGCTAAACTGGCGGCGGTGCGTTTCCACTGATCTTTCAGATTTTGAGTTCTGTCGGTCATAAATCGTTCTAGAGCAATCGGATTTGCCTCATCATTCCGGGCATTCGGGCTCAGTAAAGCTGCTCACATGGTCGAGCATTCTGCATCAGACTGAAGAGTTGAAGGCTCACGCGGGGGCAAAACCGCTGTGCATTTTCGGAGAACGCTTAGTTACAGATCGGCCACCCGCTTCTTCGGGTTCGGACTCAGTTTCGCTGTCGACTGAAGGGTCAATCGAGTCGGAACAAGGTGGACATAGATCTGATGATCGGATATCCGGATGCAAGCTGGACCGAACTCCCAAGGTAGGGATTCTCTGGTCTACGATGGACGCATCGAACTAGAACGGTGGTAATAGTATCAGTGATGGTCGTCTGATCTATTTCAAGACACAGCAACAGAGGGAGCATGGCAATGGAGTTCCATATTTCCAGGTCGATCCGGAATCGTGTTGGTCTGGACGATCTGCTATTCAGTTTTAGTGGAAATGTCATCTTTGCGAACGTGGCTGCCAGCCGCAAATTAGCGGAGCGTTTGAATACCCTCGATGAGACGAAGCGTCTTCCGGGAGAAGCGGTCAGCGGTGCGGCACTTTTTGCAATGGGCTTAATTGATGAGCTGAGCCATGCTCTTGTAGCGAATTACCGAAAAAATATTGATCCTCTTGTCCTTGCCGACGGTCTCCGCTTTTTAGATTCCAAGATCAGTCCGGAGAGACGAGACCAGCTTCTCCTGACCTTCACGGAAGAATTTCCATCTATGCCGGTCTATCGAAAAGAAGTGACCGCCAAGGAATGGTTGCGCGGGCAAACTGAGGATCTTCCAAATCGGGAGGCTGCGTTCGAAGAGATGCTTTTGCTATGGCTGGGGAATCAGAATCCTGCCTTCGCATCCTTCAGTATCCTCTTCGGTGATAAAACGCTCAAGGCGGAGACGGCATATGTCACCGCAACTTCCATCCTGCCGAGCTATTTCGCGGATAGACCTCCTGTCGATGCGAGTCTGGGTACTCTCCTCGATGCGTTACGAGCTCCGATGCTGGCATCGCCGGAATCTCTTACTGGGCAACTGGATTACATTCGCGAACATTGGGCACCTGTACTCGGTGGCGATCTTGGGCGCGTACTGCTGGCGATCGACGTTCTACGCGAAGAAGAGATCGCCGTCTGGATGAGATTTCATCCGGCTGGTCCAGTGTGGCACCGACATGGAGATCCAGGACGCGCAGATGAGGGTTTCAAAGGAAACGAATATATCGGCTTCGAAAGTGAATTTGACATCTTGCCGGATGGTTCGAGACGTCGCCGATATGCCGAAGGTTATCAGGCTCCGCTACATGAATATGAAGCGTTCAGTGCGGATCAGGCCTGGATGCCCACCGTAGTGCTGATCGCCAAAAACACTTATGTCTGGCTGGAACAACTTTCGAAGAAGTACGGCCGTCACATCCATCGGCTTGATCAGATTCCCGATGAAGAGCTGAAGCTACTCCGGGACCGGGGGATTACCGGCCTCTGGCTCATCGGTCTTTGGGAGCGCAGCGCGGCTTCCAGGATTATCAAGCGGCTGCGCGGCAACAGCCACGCTGTTGCGTCGGCCTACTCTCTGAAAAACTATTCGATCGCCCAGGATCTTGGCGGCGAGGAAGCATATGTGCACCTCAGGGATCATGCAGCCGCGGTCGGACTCAGACTTGCTAGCGACATGGTTCCGAACCACATGGGTATCGACTCCGATTGGGTTATCGACCATCCTGAATGGTTCCTTTTTCGCTCAGAGAGCCCCTTTCCTGTGTATCGCTTCGACGGACCGGATGTCTCCACAGACAGTCGTGTAGAGATCAAGATTGAAGATCACTACTACGATCACACTGATGCTGCTGTTGTCTTCCGACTTCGTCACCACAATAATGGGTCTACGCGCTATGTCTATCATGGCAACGACGGCACAACATTCGCCTGGAACGATACGGCCCAGCTGGATTATTCGAAGGCCACGGTACGGGAGAGCGTGATTCAGGTAATTCTTGACGTGGCCCGACGCTTTCCGATCATCCGGTTTGATGCTGCAATGGTGCTTGCGAAGCGCCATGTGCAGCGTCTGTGGTTTCCATTACCGGGAGCCGGAGGCTCCATACCGTCCAGAGCCGAAAATGCGATGTCGCAGGAAGCCTTCGATGCTCTCATGCCGAATGAGTTCTGGCGGGAGGTGGTGGATCGTGTCGCAGCGGAAGTCCCGGGAACTCTGCTGCTGGCTGAGGCCTTCTGGTTGCTGGAGGGCTATTTCGTTCGCACATTGGGCATGCATCGTGTTTACAACAGCGCCTTCATGAACATGCTGCGCGATGAGGAAAACGCCAAGTACCGTTCTTATCTGAAGAAGACAGTTGAGTTCGATCCGGACATCCTTAAGCGCTACGTCAACTTCATGAGCAATCCCGATGAGCGTACCGCCATCGATCAGTTCGGATCGGGTGACAAATACTTTGGAGTTTCCGTGTTGCTGGCGACTCTGCCGGGGCTCCCGATGTTTGGCCATGGTCAAATCGAAGGCTTCACCGAGCGTTATGGAATGGACTTCAAGCAGGCAATGCTTGATGAATATCCGAATGAGGATCTAGTCGCCAGGCATCAGCATCTGATCGCGCCGTTACTGAGGAATCGCCATCTTTTCGCAGAAAGCGAACACTTCCTGCTCTACGATTTTTGGAATGGCGACGGGTCAGTCAATGAGAATGTGTTCGCGTACTCGAATCGTCGGGGGTCCGAACGTGCAGTGATTGTCTACAACAACAGCTATCAGTCTACCCACGGTACGATTCATCTCTCAGTCGGATTCCTTGAAAAGTTTAGTGGTTCCATGCAGCAACGAAGCCTCGCTTCCGGACTCAACCTTTCAGGTGACGGATCGGTCGTGGTCGCGTACAGGGATAACGTACTCGGACTTGAATATCTCCGGCGTGCGAGTGATTTCCGCGATCATGGCTTGACGCTGGGTCTGAGAGGATATCAGCATGTAGCACTGTTGGACTGGCGGGAGTTCCAATCTACGGCGGCGCATCCGTGGGATCGTCTCTGCGACGCGCTCAATGGCTCAGGCGTGTATAGCCTTGACGAAGCGTTATCGAGACTTCAAATCCGTCCGCTCCTCGAAGAATTGCGCCAAGCTGTATCCCCTGTCAACATCGAGACCTTTGCGGAGATCTCTTGTGGAGTTGAGCATGTTGACGGTAGCCTCGGGGATGAGTCCCATACAGACGCTGAAGAATTGGCAGACGCCACACTGATCGACGAAGAACGAGAGACTCTGGAGACTTCATCGAGTACAGGGGAGCACGAAGATGAAGGTCTTGATCCCCGACTGAATGGCTTCGTTGTGCATGCCGAAGCGTTCGAGAGAGAAGTGGCAAGGCTCATAGAGTTAGATGGCGGTCTTCACGCTGCAGTCAGCAAAGCAAAAGAGGAGATTGCCGAGTACGAGAAGCTCGGACTAAAAGAAGATGTGGAGCGGCGGGACTTCTTTTCTCTCCTGAAAGCCTCTCGGCACCTGCCCCATATGGTTTCTATTCTGCCCGAAACGATGCAGAGCGCTGCACGTGTTGTGCTTCCAAACTGCGATCCCAAGTCGTCATCAGCTCGCGGTTGGGCACCTGTAATGACATGGCTGGTATTCGAGACTCTTGAGGCACGTTTTCTGCCGTTTGAGGTGTTCGAAAGACTCAATCTGAGGTGGGCACTCGCGGAGACGTTCTCTTCCGTTGGAATGGAAGGGGAAGCCGCCTGGAGAGCGGCGGCTCAGGTAAGCGTGTTGTTGAAATTCGCCGGCGAAGAAGAGCCAGTGACACTCCTTCGAACAGAGAAGTTCTGGAGAGACGGCGATGTTCGTTGGCTTGCTGGTGTCAACACTGCGTCTGCTATCGAATACATAAATCTGGAACAATTTGAGGAGCTTCTTTATTGGACTGCACTACCAGCTCTCCTCAAGACGAAGGCTGCTCCAGATCTTTATCGCGAACAGGTTGAGAGTGTGGCGTCCGTAGCAGCAGAGTTGAAGACTCTACTGAAAGAAAGCGGATTTGAATATCACAGGTTCCTGCAATCATGCTCCTCCATCGCGGAGTCATCGCGAATCGAGAGCCCGGACACGACAGCAGATGAGCGAGAATCCGATGAGTGAGCCACGCGTGTTCACATTTGTGGACACGACATTGGATGAGCGAAACTCTCATGTAATTACGAAGCCGTTCCTCCACTCCTTAGGGAACGAGGAGCGGTCTGAGGCCTCGGCTACGATCCAATCCCGTGGGGCCGCTAGATGAATCCAGCGACTGCGAGTGCGTAAGGTAGCGCAGATAGAATCCGACACGACTGTTGTTGTAGTCGTGTGAGTTATCGACGGTGAAGAAGCCGCCGATGTGCCAGTGATCTGTCATCAAATAAGAGCCTTCACCTTCGATGTTGTAGTTGGCCCCGACACTGGTTCGTTCCGTCGAATAAGGATTGTTGTTTGCCATCTGTAGAGCGCTGTCCAAGGGGTAGAAGGGACTGGAGCCTTCCTGAAATGCCTGCAGGCCAATTGATCCTGCAGCGCGATAGTGGAAGCGAGTTCCCTGGTGTCCCTCGAATGTAAGAGGGATGTTGCTGAGGAGATATGCTCCTGGGCTGAAATATCCTCCGTTGCCATAGGTGAAGAGGCGCTGGTTGTTAGCAAAGTGCATACCGAAGAGGTTCATCCCCACAGTCAGCTTGCCATATTGAGGACGTTGCCAAGCTGCCCAGTACGCTCCGGCGTCTCCGTCGATGCGGTAGTTGGAGCGGATGTGTTGCCCGGTGATGTACTGGCCGCCACCGGAGATGTACCAGCCGGAAGCGGCATCACCGCGATTAACCTGGAGGGAGGCAGCGTTGCTAATAACACCTCCCCATACGTTTCCGGGATAAGAAGAGGAGACGGAACCGGGATCGCGAAGGCCCGCATAGGACAACTGAGAGTCCTCGATGGGCTGACGATCGAAGGTAAAGGTGACCGGGCCGGCGTCAGGTTGAATCAGAAGACGTCCAGTGACATTTTCCACGAGGAAACCGTGGGGAGTGTAACCCAGAGCAGCACCGAAGCTCCGGGTGCGAAGCTGTAGTTCTCCGCCCACACCTGAGGAGGATTGAGCACCCGATATCGCGCCTGCGGGAAGGCTTCCGAGCTGGTAGGTTGCATTATCGGAGGTAGTTCCACCCTGCAGGAGCGTGGGATGAACGATCACGGAGAGTCTGGCTGCATCGCCGATCATAGACGACTGCTCTACGTCGGCTGTGAAGATGGTCAGGCGGTCGAAACCAGGCTGCCCGCTATGCAAGCCAACCGAGGACCTACCAGCAAGGTAGGGGCTGGAGGACGCCTGAATAGCCTCGAGCTGTTGCTGCATGTTCTCACGCGGAGTGAGGGGGCGCTGCACGACCGCGGGAGCGCCGGCCAGAGAGGGGAGCGGAGCCGGTGCAGGTGTGGGAACAGGGTCAAGCATTGCGAGGGGAGAGGGACTGTCAAGCATATCGGCAGGCTGCGAAGAAGCGGGCGGCGTCCACCTTCTGGCCGGCGCGGCTGCCTGTTGCGGCTCGGAAAGGGGGTCTGTGAGGTATGGGTTACTCTTCGGAGCAGCGGTGCGAGCCGCAGAGGCGTGCAGCTGTTCGCGGCTATTCAGAGACTGATCATCGTCTCTCTCGATTCCAGGGAGCGTATCCGTATCGTCATCGCTTCCAAAGGCGCGGCGAGAGCGAGATGCCAGCGCACCTGTCGTAGAGGTTGCCTCGCTGTCCAGAGGTGGTAGTGGAGTCGCCTTGTTAAAGTCGTCCTGAGGAAGGGAAGCGGCATCCATATCCGTGCGAGACGAATGAGATGCAGAGCGGGTCGGCAAGGGAGGCAGGGGCGGATCGTCAGGCCGGGAAGCGCTGATGGAGCTGGAGTGAACCTCAACTGAAGGATCATGCGGCCATAGCGACGCCTGAGTGCTGGTCTCTTCCGAGGAGTTTGCTGGGAGAGTTGGACCGGACTGACTGGTTGATGAACTCAGGAGACTGAGGAGTTCCTGTGTGGCAGGGAGTGAAGATGGACGACCGACGGTGGATTGCGGCGCGGCGAGTTCGTCGAGCGTGGCCGGACCTGACGCCTGCAACGCGGCCTGATAGTATGCTGCCGCGCGGCGGGAGTCGCCACGTTGCTGTTCGAACTCTGCAGCAAGCTGGAGAACCTGCGCATCGCGTCCGAAGCGATCCAGAGAGCTTTGTAACCATGCCTGCGCCTGCTTACGATCGTGAGCAGCAAGAGCTGCCCTGATGGCGGAAGTACAGACGGATTTCTCAGCCTGGGAGATATCCTGGCGTGCGTACAGGAGCATCGCCTGCTTAGGGCTGCCGGCTTCTAGATACGTATCGGCCAGAGCGTTATTAACAGACGGATTGGAGGGAAAGACTCGGAGTGCCGCTGAAAGGATCGCGATAGCAGCCTGCGATCTTCCCTGCTGACGGAGCTGTGAAGCGCGCTGGAGAGCCCAGCTTGACCATAACTGCGAGAGCTCCGTCTGCTGGTCGGCTGTCAGGCTTTGATCCCTGCTCAGCTGCTGGATGACTTGTGAAAGACGGACGTTGTCTCTTGTTTTCAGCCACAGCCAGCCTTGTTGAATCTGGAGGGATGGAGGAGGTTGGACCCCTCGTTCTGCGTAGAGGTCATTTGCCTGCTGCATCGCTGCAACCGCGCGGTGGGTGTTCCCAGCCGCGATATAGACGGACGCGACGGTTTGAAGATAATCAGGATCATCCTGAAGATCTGAGCTGATATCTTCCGGGAGCCGGTCGATCTGCTGAAGAGCTTCGCGATCGCGGCCCGTGACATGGAGCCCCTGGATCCACCCGATCCACGCTTCTTTTGATTCGGGATGCTCGTCTGCGATCTTCTGATAGAGCTGTGCAGCATATTCGTGATTTCCTCCAGCCATCTGAAGCGATGCCAGCTGAAGCTGGAGCGGCAGGGATGGGCGAATCCTGATTGCGCGCTTGACGAACGTGAGGGCTTCACCAGTAAGCGATTGAGACTGGCAGATGCCTGCAAGCATGGAGAGGAAATCAACATCGTTTTGTGCGGCAGCGGAGACAGGCTGAGGCATCTGGCGAAATGCTCGAAGAGCCTCGCCTTCATTGCCGCCGAGGTGCTCGGCCGTAACGATGCCTCGCCATGCAGCATCATTGTCCGGATCAAGGCTGAGAATCCTGCGATAGGTCCGTGCGGCGCTGTTGTACCGCTTTGCTGACATCATCAGGGAAGCATATTGCAGCTGCTTGGCCGTGGTGGTTCCGCTGCTGTTGTCCGCCTGGACCAAGCTTAGAGCGCGTTGCAAGACACGGTCTGAGATGGACTGTTCACCGATCGCAGCATAATCGGTCGACAGAGTTCCAAGAAATTCAACGTCAGACTCAAGCTTTGTCCTTACCTGTGCTGGGATGAGCTCGGCGGTCTTGACCGCTTCGGAGCGCTGGCCCGCCTGTGACTGAGCGAGGAAGAGAGAGCGCCACGCAAGTACCGACTTCGCGTCTGACTTTACTGCGCGTTGCAGATAGGGAATTGCTTCCTTTGGCTGTCCCGCCCGGAGCAGGCTCCCACCCATTCCGGTAAGTGCATCTGGATTATCCGGCTTCAATGTCAGCGCATTTCGATAAGCAGCGATGGCTGCATCAGTACCATTTTGATCCAAGCCTGCCTGAGCTCGTCCCATTGTCTGCCAGAACCTGGAGGTTTGTAGTGCCTGAGTGACGCTGGCGTCCTTGTCGCCATCCTCAATGGCATGTTCGAACTGACGCACGGCTTCGTCGAAGTTCTGCTGGCGCATGCTTACGAAACCAAGACCAGCATATCCCTGACCATGCGTGGACTCGCTTTGGAGTGAAGCATGAAAATGGCGGTCTGCCAGCGGCAGATTTCCGCTGTTGAGGGCCCGATACCCTGCTGAGAGTTCGGAGGTGTCGGGAGCGGGACGTGGAGTGGGAGTTGAAGATGAAGCTGCAGATCCTGAAGCGGTTGTGGGAGGGGTAGGCTCCAGGCGTTGACTCCATTGCTGAGCCTGCTTGAGGGCATCCAGCGCTGCCCGATCAGACGGGTAGTGCTGTAACAGCTCCATACCTTCGTGCCGGGTGGCAACGTCATAGGTCAGGACTCTTCCGAGGGTGACAGGGTACCGCTCATCGCTCGGGAACTGTCGTACCAGCTTACGTAATCCCTCGATAGCGCGACTGCGCTCCGAAGGCATAGCGGCCTCCGTATCGTAATAGATGAGAGCTGTCGTGCCTGCAGGAGGATTGTCGCCATACAGCTTGCGGTAGATCTCCATCGCCTGTTGGTATTGACCTGACCTCGACAGAGAGGCGGCCTGCTTGAGAAGGTCCGCGTCAGAGGGGCGAGAGCGCATCCCCTGGAGTTCCTTGATCACGGATGCGCTGGCTCCCAGCTTTCCGAGCCGCTCGATGTAATGCTGTGCCTCCTGCTGATTCCCGAGCTGTGCCTCCGCCGAGGCGAGGTTCCGAAGAGCTTCGATATTCGCGGGATCAGAGACAAGGATTTGCTTCCATGTCGCGGTAGCAAGATCGAGGTGACCACCCTGTGCCTGCGCTTTAGCGCGATCAAGGAGGAGCCGAATGGCTGGGGAATCAGGCGCTGCAGCAGTGCTGATGGATGGAGTGACCAGCGTACAGATGGAAACGAATACTGCTCGCTGCAGCAATCTTGAATTTATCTTCGCCATGAGACCTCTACCTCGCCATTGTTCTGAATGCGATATTTGTGTTCTGTGAATCCCAGAGTGAACATCGCAAGGTTCTGGTCGTAATAACGAGGCGGATTTCCATAAAGGTTGAATTGGGTAGACCAAGCACTCTTGAGGCGATCCTGCTGTTGTGCAGCAGCGTTGGGCTGCTGCGTGGATTGCAGAAAGGGGATCAGCGCGGCGGAGAAAGAGATGGGGCCGGTGCCGCGTACAGATGGCTGGCCTTCGATTACGAACTCGGGTGGGAGGGAATGGGTCTTCATGTATGAAGCCATCGGGGAGAGGGTGGAAAGAATAGCATCTCGGCCGGGCGTTGAAGAGGATGTGATGCCGGCCCAAAGATAAACACGGATCGCATCATAGCTGCCTGTAGCCTGATCTGAGCTGGAATCGAGAGGAGCGGACGGATGTATTTGTCCGTCTGCCTCGAGCTTCGTCCAGTCACTTGCGAAGCCTCGGATGGTTGTTCGATGAATAAGCGCAGGTAGTGAGGCGGCCATTGCCTTCCAAGGTCCTTGTGGCTGAGCATATGCGGCGGCTTGGATGAGAAAGAGAGGCATGTAGCTTGTGTTCAGGGTGATCGACCCATCGTGTTCAAATCCACTGTGCGCCGGCAGCAAGACAGGGAATGAGAAGAGGTGTGATACCTCCCGGCTCGCGATCTGTTTTAGAAGATCGTTGCCAGCTGTGACATATTCCTGTTGCTTCCAAAGTCTGCCAGCCTGGAGAAGATCATAGGCGATCCAGAGATCGGCGTCGCTTGCGGAGTTAGGGTCTTTAACGCCGAGCGTACCATCTGGCCTACGACCCCAACTCCAAGCGGGCAGGTCGGTCCGAAGATTGCCCGCCGCTAGATTTTGAGTAGTCCAGTGATATAGCCGATCGAAACCTGGGCGGTCATTTGCAACCAGCGCGAAGAACATGGCATAACCCTGTCCCTCGGAGGTGGTGAGATTATCGCGGTCGTAATCGACGACCCGGCCATTCTTTTGTATGAAATAGCTTTGATAGTGATCCCAGAGTGGCCATGCGGACTGCGCATGAGCCTGGGCAGTCCGCATCAATCCGAGAAGAGCCATGAGGATGAGAGTCTTCACGCGAAGTCTCCTTCCAACCTCTTCTGGGCGCGATTTTTCAGGCGGGTGTGGACCCACGGTGCACAGAGAAGACCTACAACGAAAGGAAAGAGTACGCCAAGCCAAGGAGCCTGATGCATTCTTGCGCGAAGCTGTCCCAGAGCAGAGATGTGACCAACGTAGTAAGGCGACGGATCAAGAGAGAAGGACTCGAACTCCTTACCGTGCTGGATAGAGAGATTGCCGTTGATGTTTTTGGACGAAGAGACATCCAGGAAGGCGGGGAAGGGATCTTGCTCTCCGCTCCCAAGGACGAGCATGATGATCGATCTGTTGTTCCTCGCCGGTGACTTAGCCATCTGCAACACGGAATCGAAAGAATCGTTGAGGCTGCGGTCGAGTCTCGTCTCCTCTTCAACACCGCGGATGTCCGAGAAAGAGTCGGGATCGAAGCGAGAGATTCGTGTCCAGAGACTCTTCAGCAGCGAGAATGTCGTATCAACGCGATGCGTGAGAACGCCTTCCTGGATTGAGACCGGGAGCGCTGCGAGAAGAGAATGGTTGGAGGGAATATCCGATTCCGTTCCAATAATCAGAAGATCGCTGTCCTGATCGAAGCTGCTGTTATCACCCACTTGCAGGCGAAAGCCGGGATAGCCAGTCTGCGCGCCGAAGTAAGCAAGCAGGTCGAGCATTTCAGTAATTTCCCGGGCGGACGGCTGTTGGGGCAAGATCACAGTGGTGTGAGATAGGTCGGCAAAGCGTGTGAAGGGAAAACCTGCGTTTGCGAATAATTCAAGATTCGGCATCCCGGTCCAATGCGGAAACTGATGCAGGTCCAGATTCGAAGATGGATAAACGGTGCCGGTTATATTGGTCGGCGTGATCGTTGCACACGGACTCTGGTGTGAATCTCTGGGGAAGATGAACTCGAACAATAATGTGTTGGCGAAGGGACGGAGACTGCTAACCGGAATTGGAATTTGGATGTTCTGAGGTTGGTTGAGTCCGCCGTCCTGGGAGATTGGAAGGTACGTTACCTGAGATCCGTTCGCAACTACACGCAGGTAGGCGGGCTGGGAGGCAGAACGGTGACTAGTGGCGTACTGAAGGCGAAGATTGATCGAGTCTTGGTCCCCGAAGTAAAGATCGGGAGGAATGCGAACATAGGAGGCGATGGGCTGAGAGCCATTCGTGCTGAGTTCTTCTGTCTGGGTGTAACTCCACAGCGAAGAGGGGGTGCTGGTCTGGACCCAGCGCGGCGCGTCTCCGATGCGACGTGGAGCAGGCAGGGAGGCGAGGTCGACTGCGGCTGCATCTCCAGTGAATTTCCGACCGACGGCTACGGTGCGAGTCAACCCTAGGAGCTGTTCCTCCGTATCGGCGCTTACGATGAGTATCCGGCTCAGCTGGTCAGAGGGATTTTGCAGCATCGTGAGGTGAGGACCCTGGAAGTGCTGGTTGAGAATCGCAAGCATTGGGGAGTTGTTGAGCGCAATCAGCACAGTGTTTCCCTGTGGAATAGAACCAATTGAGACAGGGAAACTAAGATGATGCGAGTTCGCCTGAACGCCGAACCATGAAGAGAGTACGCCCGCAGCTTGTAATACAGTTGGCGAGGGTGTCGAAGCGAACGCAAACCTGATTGGAGTGAGTGAGATCGTCTGATCTTTCTCAAAAAAGGGCGCTGGCAGCGCCCCTAGATCATTAGCCATGGGAAGCAGGGAACCGGCTACTTCCAGAGTAGAGAGAGGAGCGACCTTTGCCCACAGTCGTTGATCCATAGGGTCTTCGCATTTTGCGAGATAGTGGCCACGGAGATGGATTTCGAGTGTGTTTTGCGTACTCAGAAGCTCAGCCGGGATGGGAATATCCGCATGAAAAACAGGCGCATCTTCCTTTGTTGCTTCGGCAGGCATTACGAGGTCCTGGAGCGCCGTGTTGTTGAATGAGACTGTCAGGAAGCTTCTACCAGCGACCATTTGAGGCGAGAACTGATAGCTGAGGTGCAGGATGCCGTTTTGCGCGATCTGCGATGAACCGAGGACGAAGGAAGTGCTGCTTGATGTATCTGCGCCGTGAAGCACCATTCCATTCTTGAGGCCAGTGTCGGTTAAAGAGATGACGCTTCGGAAGTTATGAGGTGAAGGCCGTGGTGCCGTAGCTTCGCCCCGAAGCATCCCGGGAATGAGAAGAAGAATGCACAGGAGCAGAGTTGCGGAGATCTCCGCTTCGCGGCTGATCGTTTTGGATTGCCCCGACGGTAACAAGCTGGTGAAGGAATAACGGATGCCGCGCAGAGAAAGCCTGATGATCGAGGAGAGGCTTTTGAGTGGACGATCAGGAGCATGCTCCTGGGTGAGCCAGGAATCAGCACGTGCGTAAAGAACGAGCGTGAGAGACTCTTCCTGTTCGAGAGTGAGCTGGCGGTATTGAAAATGCAGAGTAGTGCCGTTGCTGCGGACGACCTTTGCAGGAATGACGAGAGGAACACCGCCAGTGAAGATGACGTCGATCAGGGCTCCGTGGTCGAGCTCGGCGGATTGTTCCAACTGGATCGCTCCACCTCCCATAGAGAGGTCGGAGGACAATCCGGAGACTGTGGCTCCGGAAAGTGTGCGAATGGAGACGATCATACGTCGGTTGAGACGAACGGTTCCGCGGCGCTGCTGCGCCTCAACGGCAACCGCGTTTGCCGTACCCAGAATGACGCAGTTGAAGACAATCCAGAAGACATTCATCAGAACTGCGCCTTTGTGGTCAGCATTCCAGACGAAGAATCGCCACGGCGCGATAGCAAGGCCAGCATAGTTGAGCAGAAGAAGATAAAGATAAGGCCGGGCGATGCTCTTGTCGAAGTAACTCTTCGCCACCACGCCGCCCTTGGCGGTGACGTTAAATTTCCCCAGCTTTGGGTTGATCAGTGCTAGTAGTGTGGGACCCAAAATGTATGGCGCAAGGACCGTCTCGTAGATCTCGTTCCAGAAGGAATATCTATATCTACCCTGTAGTCGGGAGTTGGTTATTGTAGAGAGAACCAAGTGAGGGAGCGCGTAGACACCAATGGTGATCCAAAGCCCCGGGATATTACGCAGGCCGAACAGCATATATATCAGCGGAGCAGTGAGAAAGATAAGCCGCGGTAGCGCATAGAGGAAGTGCACCATCGCGTTGAAGTAGCAGAGCCGTTGTGAAAGCTTCAATCCTCGAGCAAAGAGTGGGTTGTCGACCCGCAGGATCTGAATCATTCCCCTGGCCCAGCGAATGCGCTGACCCACATGGGCAGAGAGACTCTCGGTGGCTAGGCCTGCGGCCTGTGGGCGATTAATGTATGCAGTGTTCCAACCCCGCATCTGCATGCGAAGGGATGTATGTGCGTCTTCTGTGACGGTTTCTACAGCGATTCCGCCGATCTCATTGAGAGCTGTGCGGCGCAGGACAGCGCAAGAGCCGCAGAAGAATGTGGCGTTCCAAAGGTCATTTCCATCCTGCAGGAGACCGTAGAAGAGTTCCCCCTCGTTGGGGACTGTTCTGTAGCTTCCAAGATTTCGCTCGAACGGATCTGGCGAGTAAAAGTGGTGCGGCGTTTGCAACATACCCAGCTTTTTATCTCTAAGGAACCAACCTGCGGTTACCTGAAGAAAGCTGCGCGTCGGGACGTGATCGCAATCGAAAATGGCGACCAGGGGGGACTTCATGTTCTTTAGGGCGCTGTTGATGTTGCCGGCTTTCGCGTGATTGTTGTCGGGTCGAATGACGTAACCAATTCCGACCTGATCGCAGAATTCACGAAACTCCTGCCGGCGTCCGTCGTCGAGGAGGAAGACATGCAATTTGTCGCTGGGATAGTCGATATTAATCGATGCCAGCGCCGTGGATCTCACAACCGAAAGGGGCTCGTTGTATGTGGGAATCAGCAGGTCAACATCGGGCCATTCCTCCACGTTCTCTGGCAGGGCTGCGGGCGGGCGCCGCAGAGGATAGATCATTTGAATAAAACCCAGCAGCAGAATAGCGAAGGCATACATCTCTGCCGCAAGCAGCAGAAACATGAAAAAGAGCTCGATCCACCGCAAGTTGCTGCTGGGATCGATGACCGCTTTGTATACCTGCGTGACGCGCCAGATGGCATAGCGGCATGTCGTCAGCACAGAAGCGACGATCAGCATCAGTGTTGATACGTAGGCTTGGGAGAACGTGTAAAGAGTGAGGCCGATGGTCAATGTTAGAAAGCCGACAATCGCCTGTTGTTTCCAGTCGAAACGAAGAGTTACACACTGATAAGCCAAGACGCCGAAGATGAGATAGAGAAGGGTGCGGCCAGCGCGCCCAATGATATTATCGCTGGCACCAAGATGACTCCAAAGCTCGCCTGCTCTTTTCATCGTTCCGACCACCGTAACTGGGCACGCGAAGCTTTCGCGGTCTTCCGGATTTTGAGGCCGTTTGCTAAATCCTTGCAGACGATGGACGCCTGGGATGCCGGAGCGTAGAGAGTTACTGAGATGCCTTCAGCTAACGCCTCCTGGACTTCGGCCTGACGATCGATCGTTTTTGGAAAGAGCTGATCTCCGAGAAGTTGAGACAGGTTCTGCTGTACGTCCGCAGTTAGCGGAGTTTCCTCCATCTGATTAACGAGATACAGGACTTTCAAAGAGGTAGCCTCAAGGTCGGCCAGAAGTGCATTGACGGTTTCTACATGCCTCAGAGCAGAAGAGTCGGGCAGCAGAGGCACGATGAGAATCTGACATTGTTGGAGATATGTGCAGAGTTCGGTTCCAGTGGCTCCACTCAGATCGAAGAAGATGTACTCAACGGAGCTTTCCTTAACTGCCTGATTGAGATCCGAAAACAGGTTGTCGGATCGTTCGGGGACAAAGATTCTGATGGGGAGCTCTTTTCCATCAGGGGCATAGAAGGATCGACTACCCGGCCGTGATGACACAGCACCATAGTGAAATGCCAAGGTGGGCCAGGGGGAAGCATCCACAAGAAGCACCCGTTTGTCCTGCTGCCAGAAGATGCTGCCAAGATTCGCGGTAAGAGTGGTCTTTCCTGTGCCCCCAGCGGGAGAAAAAACGCCGATCCGGAGTAAGTTCCGCGAATCGACCTCTGGATCGGTTACCTGGGTGGGTTCGGCAGTTTTCGCGACCCGGTGCCTGTTGAAGGTCCGATAGTTCGATTGGTCAAGCCGGAAGCTTGAAAAAAGAGTATTTACATCCCGGTTTACATCTTGCTCTTCAGGCGACTTGGGACTGGAATTGTCTGGAGTGTTTGATCGCGACATGGTTTTCTCCCATGCAGGTTAAGTTCCCGGACTCGCATGGGTCACCGAATCGGTTACTAAAGATAACATGAGGTAACCAGTGCAAAGCGAACCAAGAAAGTACCATTGACTGCTTTCGTTTCTTCTGAATCAAGACTTATGCCCAATCTGGATATCGGCAGGATATGGCACATACGCGCTCGAGAGGCGGCCCGCGCCTCAGAGAGTCAGGCACATCCTACAACTTCGGTAGCAGCTACACCTTCGGAGCAGCGCGGGGAGTAAGGACGCTGGAGCGGAGAGTCTAACTCCACTCCCTCCGGAAAGAGAGCAGGTGGATCCTGGGCCTTTAGACAGGCCAAAATGACATGCGAGCAGGCATCGTCTTGAAAAATCCTTTTAGCAACATAAGAAGACAATTTCAGTAAGGGGCGTCAGATGATTTTTCGTTTGAAGTTATTAGTCGCAATATGGGTCGGCGCATTGGCATCATGGGTTCCGATCCACGCTGCGGGTCGCCCAGAGAGAATCTTGCGACCTGTAGCTGTCGTGGTGGTGTACTTTGAGGTTGGCAAGGACGTGGGAGACAGGCCTGGCGAGTTGCAGTACTGGGTTGAGCGGGACCATCTTGACCGAGCGATCCAGGTGCGGGGGATGAGTCGACCAGTGCATACGAACGCAGAAGGCACGGAGATTGCCGTTGCTGTTGGGCCGGGGAACGTGATGCCTGCCGTGAACCTAATGGCATTGGGGCAAAGTTCACTGTTTGATCTGCGTGAGAGTCACTGGCTTATTCAAGGAATAGCAGGGATCGCTCCACAGGACGGCGCGGTGGGAAGCGCGGTATGGACAAACTATGTAGTGAATGGCGATCTGGCGAAAGAAGTTGATCCAAGAGAGATACCGCCAGACTGGACAGACAGGTTTGTTTCTCTGGATGGCGTTAAACAAGACGATGTGAAGGGGGGAGCCGGCTGGGAGGACGATATACGTGGATGGACTGGTGACGAGGCAAAAGCGAATCGCAGAGGAAACGTCGTGCGGCTGAATCTCGCGCTGACGGAGTGGGCGTACGGGCTGACACGGGAGATGAAGCTGCCCGAAGATGATGCCATGAAGAGATTGCGAGCGAAATATTCAGCTGCAAAGGAGGCTCCCAAAGTAATGGTTGGAGCGAACCTGACGACCGAGATATTTTGGCATGGGGTACTGATGGACAAATGGGCTCACTGATGGATGAACTACGAGACGGATGGAGTAGGTCATCTGGCGACGACGGCGATGAATGATTCCGGAGCTTTGATGGCATTGCATTCGCTGACATTACAAGGACGAGCAGACTGGAACCGAGTTCTTTTATTGCGAACAGCCAGCAACTACGACATGCAGTGGGATGGAGCGACGGCTGCACAGAGCTTGGCTGCAGAAAAGCATGGAGAGTACACAGGATATTTCTCCGCCCTGGAAGCAGGTTATGAGGTGGGGCATCGAGTTGTTGCGGAATGGTTGAGCAGCCAGCGAATACAGAAACGATGAGGGTGACGAGAATGTATGTCGATTGGTCTGTAGAAGCTGCTAAGGGTTAAGTTTCGATCGTGCGGCTTCTGTTTTCTTTGCCTTGGCAGCACTCCAGCAGAGCACGTAGTGATTACTGCCGACTCTTCTGCGAATGCAGCGGATCAAGTCCTCGATTAGTGCGATTTGCTCAAGCGGCGATAGTAATCAGCGACGGAGTCTTGATAGCCGTTTGGGATTACGGAAGATCGTCCCGATCGAGCTTCAGTCTCTGATCCCTCATTCATTATCTCGATCTCCATGCGATCAATCGAGCTAAGTATTTCTCGATGTAGCTGCTCGAGCAGTTCACGGTTGCCATGGAAGCTCTCGGGGTCGAGCTGCTGTATGCGTCGTTTTAGGTCGCTGACCTTTTTGCTCAGATCAGAGTCGCCGTGGACGATTCGGCCTAATCGGTCCAATCCCTGCAATTGATCGCGATAGACCTGCTCGGGAGTTGGTGCATCTCCGTAGGTGGGCGAGGGAGCATTCGCCGAAGGGCCGGAGGCATATGTACCACTGCCGGTATTCCTGTTGCCCGCAGCGCCACCAGTGTTGGCTCCACTGCTGTTTGGCAATCGTCCACTATCGGCTCCCTGCTGCCCCGAAGGGGCTGAAGGGCTCTGTGCGGAAACCTTCGGCTGGCTTGACCGGCTTTCCCGGTCCGCAGTCGGAGGTTGCTGGCTCTGATTGGCTGTGGTTGCTTGCGGGAGGTTGCGAACGCCTGTTGTATTTCTCGCCTCAGCTTCCGACTTTGGGCGTGTATTTTGATTTTTCAGACCAGGAAAGCTCTCAAGCCGCTCTCGCATCCTCCTAAGCTGGTCGAGGGTGGCTCGCCGACTGTCTGAAGTTGATGCAATGATATCGTTCGGCTGTCCCCGTCGAGCGCTTCTTTGAGCCTCATGGAGCTGCTGGCTTAGCTTTTGCAACTGTTGTGTTATCTCGGATTCACTACCGTCAGCGTTCGGATTGATTCCTCTGCGTATCCGGTCGGCACTTCTTTGCAGGTGATTGTTAAGATCAGATTCCTCCATTTCGGTGATCGCATGACGCAATTTCTCAGCGGCCTCGGGCTGGATCGGGGCCATGATACGTGCAGATTCGCGTAGCTTCTGTTGGAGTTTGGTGAGGTCATTTGAGAGTTGCTGCCGGTCTTCAACAAGCCTGTTCCGCTCTTGCATTCGTTGCTGCATGTTCTGCTGTCGCTTGTTCGGATCGACTCCCTCCGGACTTGCGAATTGATCAATGCGCACGCTTTGCGCACGCTCTTCCTGTGTGATTCGCTCGGCTTCTTGGGAGAGAGAGCCCAGCCGTCCAGAAGCCGATTGCTGTTGATGCGCACCCAGCAGGTTCTTAGCTTGCTCTAGTTGGTCCGAGGCCCGGCGAGGTGCATCAGATCCTTGTTGCGGTTCGCTGTTGCGCTTCATCGCTTCGCCAGCTTCTCGCAAACGGTTAAGAGCCTGTTGAATCCGCTGGTCCTGAACGGAATTTTGAGATGATGCTGACGAGTTGTTCAAAGAAGAGCTCTGTTGCTTTTGCGAGCCGGAACCGCTGGAAGCAGATGTGCTCTGCTGGTTCTGCTCGGCTGAGCTTTTCTGTTGCCCGTTTCGAGCAAGCTGTTCCATGTCGCGTTGGAGTTGTTCAGTTTCGCGCCGCAGCATCTCCTGTTGCCATCGCTCCTGAAAGGTTTGTTGCGAGTTCTTTTGCTGTTTCGACAGTTCGTCTTGCCGCTTGGCAAGTGCATCCAGCTTAGCTAGGACATCATCGATGTCTTTTTGCTGCTTGTCGACAGGCGAGGTGTTCTGTGCAGTTTCGTACTGATTTTTTTTGGTATCAAGTTCGAGATCGAAGAGACTATCGAGATCACGTCCTGCTGAACTGCTGCCACCTCCACCACCGCCAGCCTGCTGCCCAAATTCGACCTGAATTTGACGAAATGTGGCTTCAGCATGGAGAAGAGCCTGTAATGCTCTCTGCTCCAGGGGGAGCGCATCCTTCCACTGCTTCTCTTTCAGTTTCTTCGCAGAAGGGGTCATGAATGAAGCTGCCTGCTCCATGTCTTTATCGAAGGCCGTGAACTCCTCATTGGCGTCGGAAAGTTCGCGACTGTGCATGCGAGAAGAGAGAGCCGTCACCTGGTCTCGCAGTTTGTTCTGCGCGTCAGCCAGAAACTGAGCTGCGGAATCGTTTTCCTTTGCGCCTGGCGACCTGTCACTTCGCTGTTTCCACGTTGCCGCAATCAGCTCCTTCTGCCGTTTGGACATGTCGTTCTGACTGCTTTGACCTCCACCGCCGCCACCGCCGCTGGGAGATTGTTGTGACTGTGAAAATTCACGTCGGAATGGATCCACCTGTACAAAACTCATATCTGTGCGAGTCTCGGCATGACCATCCTGTGCCGTGGCGTAGATGCTGACGAGATCGCCAGGCACCAGCTTATAGTCTTCCAGTTGGACGGTGTGCGAAGCCTCCGCATTCTTGGCTCCCTGAAATTTCAAGATGCTGACGTCGTGATCGGGCCCCGCGTTGACGGAGTAGTGCAGATGCAAATTGCGAAGTCCAAATTGAGCGGTTGCCTGGACTCTGATTGTCACTTCCTCTATTGGCGATGCGCGATAGTCTCCAGCGGGCCGAGTGACAATCACCTGAGGAGACTCGGCTTTATCTGTAGCGATGAAGTAATTTTCTGAAAGTCGAATGGGTTGTCCTTGATCTCGAGCGCTGAGATGATAGGAGCCGTCGTTCTTCATGCGGATCGTGCCGGTGTATTGGTTCGGGCCTGCTGAAGAGAGGGGTATCGTGCGGTTGTCATCGAGAGTGAGCTTTCCATCTGTCAGCGGCTTATCCATCTCAATCTTGATGTGAGCGTCAGCGCCTTCAATTGCGCGAAGGTCTCCTCCTTGCTCTTGGGTAGCCGATTCCATTCCAGTCCAACGGGGATACTGATAGGTGACGTGGATTTTTTTAATGGATGGGAGATCGACAACACGAACGTGGTAACGAGGTGAGATCAGAGGGCCAGCTTTCACATAGTAATCTACGTTCTCAGGCAAACCGGCAAATATGAACTGATAGTTTGCGGCCTCTCCCAGGTCTGGTTGTGCTTGCATATTGACTGATTCCCAAGCTTTAGCACTTTGATAACGCGCGAAGATTTGGACATTGCTGGGATGGAGACCCGCGATACGAGCTGAAATCAGCTGATTGCTGTTGCGTCTAACAGTCACATTGCCTGGCACTACCCTAAGGCTGTAGAGCGGGCTAGTGTTCTTGTGCTCGCCTGTCCATAGAAGCGCCGCTCCATACCCGACGAATCCAGGCCTTGTTGTGACCATCCACACCAGAGTGGCGAGACAGCCGAGTCCCACGCCTACGATTGCAAACAGGTGGTTATTGGGCGCAACGAAAGATGGCGGTGCATCCCTGGTGTGCTCCAGTGTGTCTGCCGCAAGTAATTCGAGGAAGCCGTCATCACCAGCCTTTTGACGATCGCGAAATGTGGTAAGCCGCTGCTCAAGACCTGAATATGTCGCTTCGGCCTGCCGGACTGCTTGATCAGGGGAAAGACGAAGTAACGGCAGGAGGATCGCGAGTGCCGCAGTAAATGCGAGAGCAAATATGAGAACGAACCGAGCGCTGTTTACCCCTCCGGCAGGAAACGCAAAATGATTCAGAATCAGGACGAGCGGTACGGTCGTCGCCAGAGCTGTGATGATCAGGACGGTACAACCCAGCAGCCATGTACGTAGGCGCAGCCTTCCAAGCAACTGCGAGATATAGGAGTTGAGCTCGCTTTGCTTGCTCATATTTCCTCCCGCTGCGTACTCAAGTAGGCGTTCGAGAGTAGTATCTCAGCGACTGCCACTACGAATGCAAGTAGCATAATGTACCACCAAAGGTCCACGTTGCGATATCTCGCGGCAGGTGTGACCCCCCTTTGAGGTCCGGGATGAGAATCGTTGCTCCGGGCCCATAAGCTCTCCATTTCAGGGGACATCGGAGTGAGATCAGATTCTCTGCGATCGGGGTTAACACCAAATTGGGCCTCTCGCCCATTTGCCGGGTGAATCTTATAGAAACCAGCCTGCGCCAATCGGAAAGTCTGGACCGTTCTGCCCTCGGTGAGGGAAAGCGGTCGACGTCCTTGAGGGTCGACAACTTCCACACGGGAGACCTCTCGACCGTTAGCAGCGGGGGAACGAAGCTGGACAAAAGAATCAACTATTCTTGAACCGCTGAGTTGTCCGGTGTCCGAAAGATACTCCGAAGTTTTATCTATGAAATGGACGAATACAGGCTGGAGAGGCAGATTGTTGGTGATATTGTCCAAGCCTGAGGAGAAAAGCAGGAGATGGCCATTCCCGATCTGCTTTGCCAATAACAGGGGGATGCCGTCGCTCAGTTTCGCCACAACACGGGCACCGGATGGGTCAACGGATGCGACGTACGATATCTTCGTCCCTGCCCACCCTCCGTTTCCGCGGCTCGGCTTGTTTTGTTCGACCGCAGGAAATGTGAAGTCGATCTGACCGACGTCTTCCCCACCTTGTGCTGAATAATCATGAACTTGCTGAAGTAAGCCGGGCCATAATGGGATATGTTTGCGGCGCTCAGCGTCGAGGCCAAGAGTAATGAGAACCCCGCCTCCGTTTGAGACGAACTGCTCAAGTGCGTGTTCGAAGGTGGAAGGGAGAGACGTTGAATCCGACAAGACGACGAAAGCAAATTTCGTAGGATCAATACTCGTGGTTTGATCGGCAGCGGCAGATTGCAGTACGTAACTACCACTTTTAGTGGCATTGAGGGCTGTTTCGAAATAGAGCGGAGATCGCTGGTCTGTGGGACTGTGAACGAAGAGAATCCGTTGCGGATCGATGCGGCGAATAACGAATCTCGCTACATCGTCTGCAGGCAGAGAATCGCTCCCTTCGATCCGAACCTCACAGTGATTGAAGCCGTAACTCACATGAAAAGGAGCGAATTCGACCGACGAACTGCCACCGGGAGGTATTGTGATCGTGCGGGTAACAGCAGTCTTCCCATTTACAAGTAAGGCGACAGTTTTCTCAGCGCTGGCAGTCGCAAAGCCCCTAATTACTGCTTTTACATGTGATACGGACTGGTTAGCGGGGTCCGCAACTTCGGCAGGTGCATCCGTGCTTTCAACTGTCCAATTGGGCGAAGGGGAATGCCCTGACACCGAATGAATGGTCAATCTCACTTTGTCAGGAAGCACGGCCTCAGCGAAATTGTCCGGCATTGCCGTACGTTGCACGTCACTGAACAGGTGAAGCTCTATCGCTCCAGATGACGAATCGCTCAGAGCGTGAACAGAACGGCTGAGATCGGCGAAACTCGCATAGCTATCTTCCACATGAATAGTGTTGAGGGCGGCGATTAGCTCAGCGGTATCGGAGGTTGGCGGCGTCAACAATTCCGAATGTCCTCCAAGCGCAATAATTTTCGCTGGCTGTGATCGCGGCTTGTTCTGCAGTGTCTCCAGAGCCTCTCTCTTTGCATCTGTGAACCGCGAACCCGCCTGCATGCTGAAAGACTTATCAACCACAACCAACAAGAGACTGTCTTTGGGGCTCGCTGATCGGCGAAGGAATGGATCTGCAAATGCAAGTATGACTAACAGCAGCAGGAGAAAACGAAGGGCGAAGAGGAGAAAGTGCTTGAGGCGCCGGTGTCGCGTAGAACTCTGGATGCCATGCTCGAAGAACATGAGAGAACTGACCGGTTGAGGTATCGTGGTGTGCTTCCGGAGTAGGTGCACAAAGATTGGTATTCCTAATCCAACGAGACCTACAAAAAACCATGGGTATAGGAAGCCCATCACGCGCCAGCCTTCCGCAGGGAGAGGTAATCGCGCAACATGCTGTCAAGAGGCTGATCCGTCGATATGAGCTGGTATTCGAGACGTGCAGCTAGTGCTCGTGACCGAAGATCATCGATGTGTGCCTGGAGCTTGTAGCGATAGCTCGAATTGATCGATTCAGGTACCACCTCCATCGTTTGCTCGGACTCAAGATCTACCAGAATGGCTGGACCTTTCATCACTGGCTGGAGTTCGTGTGGATCGAGAACGTGAAAGAGCACGACATCATTGCCTTTGAATCGAAGAGATTCGAGGGCGTGCACGATTACCTCAGGTGATTCGTAAAAATCAGAGATCACGATAACTATTCCGCGACGGTGCAGCTGTGCTCGGAAATGTTCGAGTGGCTTGGAAAAGTCTGTTCGCTCGCGCGGCTCGGCCTGTTCGAGTGCAGCGAACAGGCGCCGTAATTGGCCCGAACGTGTAGAAGGTTGTATGTAGTTTCGTACTTCGCTATCGAACACAATGAGTCCAGCGGAATCATGTTGGTTACGAATAGCTAGATAGAACAGGGATGCTGCGATGTAGCGTGCGTAGTCAGCCTTACTCGGTCTGCGTGACGTGAACTGCATTGAATTGCTGGCGTCTAGAAGGATCACGAGCTGCCCATTTGTCTCACCCTGATATCTCTTCAGATACAAGCGCTCCGTGCGTGCGAAGAGGTTCCAGTCGACATGGCGAAGGTCGTCGCCTGGCGAATAGGCGCGGTATTCAGCAAACTCCTGGCTGAATCCGAAATCGGGGGACCGGTGCAGCCCCGAGACGAAACCATCGACGACAGTTCTGGCCACAAGATCGAGCGAAGAGATGCTGGCTAATATCGCAGGATCGAGGAAGCGTTCCATCATGCCTCCTTCTTTGGAGGCAGATCGATCAGGAGACGCCTTAGGATTTCATCAGCATCGATTCGTTCAGATTCTGCATGAAAGTTGAGCAGTATGCGATGGCGCAACACAGGTATGGCCAATGAAAGTATGTCTTCGTAGGACACGTGATATCGCATTCGAGACAACGCTCGCGCTTTCGCGGCAAGAACGATAAATTGTGCAGCCCGGACGCTGCCCCCGTAGCTGACATACTTCTTTACGAAATCTGGAGCATTGTCGCTCTTGTGGCGAGTTGCGCGCACGAGATCGACTACGTAACGCGCGACGGAGTCTGCGATCGGAACCATCCTCACCAGCTGTTGAAAGTCTAAAAGTTCTTCGGCTGACGTTACGACAGTCATCTCTGCTGTATTTGTAGAGGTAGTCAAACTGAGGACCTTCAACTCGTCATCGGCGCTGAGGTAATCCAATCTTGCATTGAACAAGAAACGATCTAACTGTGCCTCAGGGAGGGGATATGTTCCCTCGAGTTCTATCGGATTCTGGGTGGCCAGTACGAAGAACGGCGCTGGTAGTGGATAGATGTGACCTCGCACGGTGCAGGAGCGTTCCTGCATCGCCTCGAGTAGTGCGGACTGAGTTTTGGGAGGGGTCCGGTTGATTTCGTCTGCAAGCAAAATATTGCCGAAGATAGGGCCTGGAACGAAGGTCCACTTGCGATGGCCGGTAGCAAAATCTTCTTCGATAATGTCCGTGCCAGTGATGTCGGAGGGCATTAAATCAGGCGTGAACTGAATTCGACGAAACTCGAGGCCAAGCGTCTCTGCTATAGTTCTGACCATGAGTGTCTTCGCAGTGCCCGGCATTCCTGTCATTAGACAATGGCCGCCAACAAACAGGGCTATCAAAATCTGATCGAGAACCTCCTCCTGACCCACAATGACGCGGTGGACCTGGCTGAGGATGCGTTCCCTTACGATGTGGAACCGCTCGACACGTCGCTGGAGTTGATTAGCATCTGAGCTGAGATCAGCAAACGTGGCCATCAAAGGGTGCCTCACTGTTTTTCGATTTGGTGTAATTCGAGCAGCAGTTTTTGTGCGGGGACATATCCCGGTGCGATTTCAAGTGCAGCGAGAATACTTTCCTCTGCTTCCTTCTTGTGCCCAGCAGCCAGATAGGCTCGCGCGAGAAGGAAGTTGAGGCCAGCTTTATCGACCGGATGGGATGCTATTGCGGAACTGTATTCTCTTGCGGCTTGCTCATAATGCTGCTGGTCAAACAGTAGATCTCCGAGATGGCGATGAAGATCAGCGTCATTCACCGGATAGACATAGTTAATCCTGACCAATGTCTCCGTTGCGCCAGACCTGTCCCCGCTCTGCTCTTCGATTGTGGCAAGACGTTTTAGCAGCGTCGGATCTTGCCCCCCCATACGTTCGTAAGCCGCCAGAACTCTGACCTCGGCCTGAACGTCATCCGAGGCGCGCTCAGCTTCTGCCAAAAACTCGTAGGCATTGCCTTCACCTATGTACTCCGGGTAGAGGTCGATTACAGCATTACCATCGTTGAGTACTGTTTTCCAATGTTGGTCTCGAGTTGCAGCGGCAAGTGCTCTAATACGAACTCGCCATTGATCCCAATTGGATGTTTCGGATCCATAGCGTTTCTCAATCCAAAGAAGATACTCACTGTCGAATTCCTCGGGCTTAAGGCCCAGATTATGGTTGACCACATCAGCTGTCGATTTAAGGTCGGCATATGCGTGAATCATGTCAAGGAGCTTAGTCTCTCCCCATCGCTGGCTGATGAAGTCGCAGATGCTGCCGGCCTGGAAGTAGGAGACGGCTACTTGTGAGGGATAGTCGGGATAGACGAAGCCGCGATCGAGTTTGAGGATTGGCAAGAGCCTCTTCTCTCGAATAGCGATCAGAACATCTGGAGTCGCTCGATTGGCCCACTCCACTGAACGTTGACCTTCCTCGTGGACCGCGAGACCTTCGGTGAACCACCGCGGCACATGATTCGCTGTTGCGCTAAGCACATAAACATGGCTCATTTCATGCCATAACGTACTAGCCCAATTGAAATCACCGGGTCTGCGGGCTGAAGGGCTGTCCATTGCAATCACCTGACCGAATGTCACTCCAAGCGCTCCCAGTCCAGGCATGCCCATGGTTCTGACGGCAAAGTCTTCGTGGTCTGGATACAGCTCAACCTGTACCAGCCCAGGCAACTTCATGATGTACTTTCGGTTATAGGTGGTGATGATCTGACGCAGCTCGTCTTGAAGGTACGGAAGCAATAGGTCCGATTCTGTGTTTTTCAATATAAGGACTGCATGGTCATCTCGAGTGGTGATATAGCTCTTGTAGCTGTCCAGCAGGCGAAGACTATTGACGGTCGCAGCATCGCGATATCCGTTGTCGTAGCTGATCTCGAGCTCTTTCCGTGCTTCCTCCCGCTGGCCGAGTCTCATCAGACCTATACCCAGTTTCGAGTGGGATGACCACAGTCGAGGTTCGACAGCGATGGCTTTCCGGTAATAGGCCACCGCATCGGTTTGTCTATAGTGCAGTTCCATTTGATGGGCGATCTGCGCATATGCAGATCCATAGCGTGGGTTGATTTCTTGTATCCGAGAGACCCACATCTCTGGCGAGTTTTCATTCAATAGCTCGTTAGCTGCAAGGACCGACATCGCATCCAGTGCATCGGGTTCGAGCGCGATAGCCTCCCGAGCCTCGGCGGATGCCCGGTCGCGTTCGTCGTTTTGTAGGGCAAGGTTTGCAGCAAGCTCATGTGCCATAGCGCGTTTCGGATCGAGGGCAAGCGCCTTTTCTACATAGAACGTTGCCTTACCATCGAAGCTCTCGGCAGAGATTATTGCAAGACCCAGGTAGGCATTCACGTTCGCAGGATCCCGATCTATAGCTTCGTGTAGTAAGTCTGCTGCCTCTCTATCGTTAAATCGTTCGTGTAACAGCATCGCCCAGCGGACTTTTGTTTCCGGATCTCCGGGCGCCCATCGGGCCGCTAGACGGAATTGTTCATTTGCCTGATCCCACTGCTCAAGGCCCCATAGCCCTTCGGCGCGAACGTTTGGTTGATTGCTTTGAGTCAACATCTGGAAGCATGACTGTGACTCCTTCTCTTGCCCATGTTTTCGGAACAACCAGCAATCTGCAGGCACGACAGCAGATGCGGTAGTGCTGAGCACGATAAACATGGCGAATTCAGGCATCCGTCTCATCGATCCAGCTCCTGCTGAACCCGTGCCAGCTGTAACAACAGCGTTGTAAGCTGCTTCTTGTACTCAGTCGAATCCATACCCGCTTTTTGGAATTTCAGCGCATCAATCTTCTGTTCGAGTTCTTCTTTCTTCCTGAGCAGCTCAACGTTAGCTGGATTGCTTGCAGACGGCCGGACGCTATCCAGTCGCACTAAGGTAAGACTCGCCAGCAAGGCTCCTTGACCGGTGCTCACATCACGAACTGGTTCAGAGTGTGAAACATCGGTGAAAACGGCATGCTCTGTCGCCAGCAGGTTCTGCTTCTTATAGAAATCATTCGTTTTGCCTGTGGCGTACATAAAAGCTTCCAATGCACTAATCGAGCCGCTTTTGTCCGTGTCTGCGGAAGGGTCCTGCAAGGCCTCAATCCAGTAACGAACGAAGACGGTGGCGCTTTTCTCCGTGCCTGATTTGGTTGCAGCGATGATGGCACGGCCCGGATGACGAAGTGGCGATACAGCGGCACCGCTGGCGCTCGATGTATCCACAATGAGTTGTCGGCCAGCTCGAATGCCGCTGCACATGTCCGCAATTTCTTCAGCGCTGACATCAGGACCGGGAAGGTTGAACTTGTAAATAGTGCCATCGAACGAACCGTGACCGATCAATATAAGGATGAAATCGTCTTGCGGGGTCGCGGAGCGAGAGATGATGGATAAGGCATCTTTCATCCGAGCCGCCGTTGCGTCCTGACCAGTGAGTTCATAAGACTGAACGTCCGTGTTCGAGGCCTTAGCGATTCTTGCGATATCCCTCGCCGCAGATGTGAAGCGTTGTTCATAATCGGCCTCACCACCAAGGCCAGAGACGATGAGGTAGTAGGTCGCTGCACGTGCGTGAAGTGATGGAGAAGATAAGGCGATCAGAAGAAGCCCAAAACCGCCTAGGTTGAACCGTCGCTTTCCTCGCCACAGCGACTTCATATAACTCCCCACTTACGTCGTAAGAGCCATTCTGCGATCAAAAGGCTGCTAAGCATGAGAAAGACAGCAGGCATATTCCAGAGTGGGTTTGTGGTACGGACCGAAATACCCGCCTCGGAGTACGAGATATTTTGTGGAAGATCTCCTATTGCGTTCGGCTCCCAATATCGGCCGCCGGTCTGGGAAGCCAGCTGTTGTAGTAACTCGCGATTCTGCTGGGTGCGGAAGTCTTCGGCGATACCGTCTTCTCGACGGAAGATTACGGTATCACGGCCAAGCTCTTGATGTGTCGCATTGTTTATGGCCGTGAGCTCTGCCAGATAGTCGCCAGGCTTCTCTGCATTCCAGCTCACTGTGTACTTTCCGGGATTCAGTTGAGAAGATGGCAGATCGATCAAGGCGTCGCTGCCTTCAGGACCAAGGATATGTGCGGCTACGTGTAGATCAACAGCTGGATTGAATTGCGCATCATAGACCTGAGCGCTTAGCTGTATTCTCCCTTCGTTTATTAGCAGCGAGGGTGACACTGACGCCATTACTGCTGTCGGGGAGTCGGCTACAAGCCAGCGGATCAACTGCTGCCAGAACAGGTCATGCGACGGATCTCCTAACGGCTCGCCCATCTGCCAACGCCATGTTCCTCCAGTTGCAAGCACAGCGGTGCGTCCGTGACCGTAGCTCTGCGTGACAAGCAAGGGGAGCTCGCGTCGTCCAGTGTTCATCTGAAGAAGCACAACAGCGCCTGGCTTAGGTGAGCCGGCGTTCTGGAAATCCGCCAAATACGTCAGTCTTTTCCAGCGCTGAGCATTCTCTATGGGATCATCGCGCAGGCGCGTAATCGCTGAGTCCGCCCCGATCGCTGTAAGCTCAACGGTAGCCGCATTTCGATGGAAGCTGTCACGTTCCGAGGGTAGGGAGGTAGGCAGCAACTCGCTGATGTTGGATGTTCCCCAGCCACCTTCGCTGAGTGACATTCTCCCCCCAAGAAATAGGATGCCTCCACCTCTTCGGTCGGCATACTCTCGCAGCAGTTCGCGTTGCATTGGCGAAAAGTAATTCGCGTCAATCGATCCGATGATAATAGCGGAGTAACCAAACAGGTCTTCTGGACGTGTGGGGAACCCGTCGGCGAGTTCGCCTGGACCGCTAACGCCCTGCCGGTATATTTTGTTCTCGCTTGTCCTCAACATCGAAATCAGTTGTATGGTTGGATCTTCTTCTTCGGCCCGCCTAATAAACTTGAACTCCCATCGCGGTTCCCCCTCGACATACAAGACTCGTCGTTTGCTTGCGTTCACTAGAAGCGATCGCGTTACCGCGTTATTTTTGAGGTTTTCCTCTCCTTGCAAAGTGTCGATTGTGAACCGGAGATCTCTAATTCCAGCGATACCGGCAGAGAAGAAAAGTGGTTCTGTCTGAAGTACTCCGTCTGGAGCCAGCTTTACCGTGCGCCTGGCGAGATACCCCTCTCCATCCCAGATGGTGATAGCTGCCGATTGGCCAGCAAACCCATGTTGCATAAAGCTTAGGTCGGCAGATAAGCGAGAGTGGAGGACAGCCGTAGAGGGGAGACTGATGTTCTCTAATTCAATGTCGTGGGATATCTGTAGTCGTCCGAAGCCGATCGTGTGCACTGGTAGTTTGCGATTCTGAAGCGCCCGCAGCGTGTCAAGTGCGATTCCAGATTCGCCTATTTCGGCCGAATTCTGGCCTCCATCGCTCAGCAGAAGCAGCGCTCCGATCGGCAGATTGCTTGTGTCTTCGACAAGTTTTTTCAGGCCGCCATTGATGTTGGTAGCCGGATCTTGAGGCTGGAGATCTGGAAGATTGTCGACCCGAGAGACGCTGTTTCCTAAACGGTAGAGCCGTACCTGAAATTTCTTTCGGATCTCGGGGAGAAGGTCCTTCTCAAGAAGCGAGAGCGCGACCGATTCACGTGTTTTTCCATCGCTGTCCCGTGATGCCATGCTTCGAGAGTTATCGATGACTACAGCGATAATGTTTTGCTGGGAGGTGAGTGCCGCAACCAACATCGCCGGTTGCCATAAGAGGATAAGAATGAGGGCAAGGAAGGTAGATTGCATCCCCCAAAGTGCCCAGACCCTCCATGTCCTAAGCTTGAGCGCAAGGCTTGAAAAGCGGCGGTAGGTCAGCCACCCCAGTGCTGCTATCAGCAGAATTATCGATGAGGCAAGCAACCAGACAGGCCACGCCGAGAGAAGCACGAAGTGTCCCTTCGTGAAGACCGGCGGCGGATATTTGAACAAGAATTCAAACATGCCTGTTGCACCTAAGGTTTCTTACTGTGTCATGTCATGGATGATGAATCAAGTCCCACTCGAAAGGAAAATCAGTTCAGCCACATACGGGTTAGCCCATCATCTACCGGTCACAACCAGTGACCGAGCCCGTGATGTGGCAGATGAGATTAGCAGCCTTCCCTCATGTTCCGGACGCACTTCAATCCGGCAGCGGCCCTCTTTATGTCTGTAATCGAGTTCGTGTCGTGTACAGATCCAGCACTAGGTGCAAGTTGTTACCGGGGTCGGGGTCAGCATTGCGGGGCCTATGCGTGCGGTCCGCACTGTCGGCAAGATAAGACAGGTGCAACTGCAGTTCTCTAGAGCTTCATCAGAACCCTCCTAGTGCGGTGGGGTGATGAGGAGACTATCAGAAAGCTTTGCCTCCGTTCTTTCTGATCGATGACCGAAGGAATGATAGCCACATCTGGATTACCGGGAAGTTGCTCTTAAGCAATAACTTCGGCGCGGCACGAAACTCTCAAACAGGATCGAGGACGCGTATCCGATATATATTCATTTGCCCTGGAAATTACCAGGAGCTCAAGGGTAAGAACACCTCGAAAATGAGAGAGACGGTGGCCGCATCCTGCTTCGGACGCCGCCTGTTGAATTCATGGCTGCTATGCCCCCGGGCTCTCTTTTTCACTGTCCTGTGATGTTCAGCAGTACGTCGATTGGGCTATAAAGCACCTGTTTCTCCATAGCTGATCTACAATCCAAACGGCGAGGCTATCACAATGAAACATCTGCGAAAGAGGGTCAGCTATTTTGTTTTTCTGATCGGACTTCTAGCAGGCGGCCTCTTGGCGCAGCGGAGCTTTCGAGAATATCCCTCGGTTGAGTATGGCTCGCATCTCCCTCTTCCTTCCGATTGGAATCGTTCGGGTGAGTGGACGTTTGCCCGGCTGATGTTTCCTCCGGGGCCTCTGGATGGTTATCGCGGACGTTTTGACGGACCATGGCAGCAGGGACTCTCATTGTGGACCCAGGATTATCCGCGCGCAGATCGCGCTATGGCCAATGCAGTTCGTCGCCTTACTAACATTGACGCTCGATCCGTTGAGCAGCCCGTTAATCTTGACGACGGCGATGAGATCTATAACTGGCCATGGATATATGCAGTACAGGTAGGCGAATGGGGCTTGACCGAGAAGCAGGCGAAGAAGTTGCGCGATTATCTGTTGCGCGGCGGCTTCTTCATGGCGGACGACTGCCATGGTTCTCAAGAGCAGGCCTACTTCGAAAAGACGATGAAAATGGTATTCCCCGAACGGGACCTTGTGGATATCCCAAATGACGACCCTATCTTCCATACCTTTTTCGATCTCGAAGATCGTTTTCAAGTTCCAGGAGCCGAGCATTTGGGTACTGGGCATAAGAAAGATGGATATATAGCTCACTGGAAGGGAATTTATGACGACAAGCATAGAGTGATGGTGGCGTTTTCGCTAAACTCCGACCTCGGGGATTCCTGGGAGTTTTTGGACGACTCGCGGTATCCCTCCCGCTTTTCAGTGCTTGGTACAGAGATTGGTGTGAACTATGTTATCTATGCGATGACCCATTAGAGCCCTTCGTATACGTATTTGGAAATACTCACCGCTCGGGAATTCCAAGCCCTCTCTGATTCGTAGCGAAACTTCGTGGAATTGCTGATTTGGAGCAACGCTTAGCGCGTTTCTGCAGTTAGCGAGCTGCGGCTCATCGCGTAGGACTACCCTCGACAGCATCGACTTCTGCTGCAGGTCGCTGGCGCACATGCGAATACATTGTCAGGTGGGTTGCTTTTGCGCAGTCTATCGTTCAGAGACCGATTGTTGGTCTGTACGCGGCAGTCGGTATGGTGTCTTTCATCGCAACGGCTTACGAGATATCTCTGGCTATCCTGGTTCCCGTTGCGGAAGCTTACGGTGGAAACAGCTTTAAAATCCCCCGCACTCATAGGCGCTGCTGTTGCGTATGCCGTCCCAGGTGATGCTTCCGCGCGGCGATCAGCGCCTTCACAGCATTCGTCCGCTTGCTGAAAACAATAAAACCAGCTGCTTCCATCCAATCGCAAGTGAGTGAATTTCCCCTCTAAGGTTTCGTCATCGTGATTCCTCGCGGTCTGAATCCCAGGCGAATTTCTTTCGCCCGCCGAAACTTCTGTTAGCAGTTCGAACTTTTGAAGCTCTGGAAGGTAAAAACTTCCCGCCTCCTTGTCGACGGCTTAACGATGCTGTTGGCTGGGCTGAGGTTGGCTAGCGCGACAAGTTTGGGTGTGCAATTGCATGCGCATTAGTGGCAATCAATTGCACATCCAATTTGACCGTTGGCTGCGATGCTCCTGTGGCTCGCAGTTTCAATCAACGGTTGTTGACAAGGGCCCCCCACACATGGTTTACGCCGAGTTCCATCCAACCAAGAAAGCTTCAATCTGTGAAGAACTTACTCCCCGCACGAGCTTCGAAACGACTCCGTTTTGCTCTCCTTTCAACAGTCACATTATCCATTCTAGGACCCACCGAGTTGGTGCTTCCTGTCCACTCCTTTGCGGCTAAGGGGCGCAGGAGCCCTTCGAAGACAACCACTTCCTCCACTCCCGCTCAATCGACGTCCACCCCTACCTCAAGCCCGTCGGCACCTCCACCATCCTCGCCTCAAACTACCACCCCTTCGACGAACCCAGCGAACTTCTCATTAACCGGCCTTCAGAGTCCTGCTACTGTGACGGAATCGATCTTTGTCTCTGCCAACGCGCTTTCTGCGGGGGCGACGGTCTCCTACTTCATAGACAATGTGCTTCAGTCGACAGAGAGCACTTCGCCGTTTTGGATGGGAGGAGTGTCTGGATCCACTCCTCGAGGATTCAATGTTAACGGGATCGGAAGTGGCACACACATTCTGCGGGCCACTGCAACTTTATCTGACGGAACCACCGTTTCCTCAAATGATGTCACTCTGAACATTGTTCCTTCCGTCAATCCGCAGTTCAGCGGCGCACTGACTCCTTATGCGAATCAGCCAACAGCTCAGCAGGCCACCCCTAGCGCCGTTCTCACTAAAGTCGCAACGTCCGGGGCGTCTCTGTCTTCTACAGAACAGAGTGCACGACAGGCGGTGCTCGTAATGTATCTCAATTGGGGTATCGATCCTTCTTTGGATTCAGGCAACGACGAGTCAAACGTCCTGGCGAGTCTCGAGCCCAAAGGTTGGAAGGCTCCCGCGGCCTCAGTAGCGGCGAATTCTAACCTCAGCATGTCATTCTCTCCGGATTCGCCGTATTACCACGCAATTCCAGCCGCTTGGGCCAAGGTTCAATTACCGAGTGGCTACATTCAGCAACTGCAGATGAATGCGGCTCATGGAGGAGACGGGATCGGGTACGGAGAAACCGTTGCCGCATCTTCCGATCCGCAGCTGACCGTCACAAGCCAGTGGTATTCCGACAGAAGTACTCTTCGAACCTTTCCTTTTCACATGACTCGAGGCTGGACTAGCAGCCTGCCCAGTCTTCCTGAAGGCGATAGCCATGTGATCTTTGTGGATCCAGCAACAAACACGTTTGTTAGCACCTACAAGACCACACTCAATTCGCAGACCGGCGGTCCCAACGCACTGTATGCCAGCAATCCCACTTCGTTCAATTCGCTTGGAGACTCGGGCGGTTCAACAGCGGCGAAATTCGCTGAGCTGCCGGTTATGATTCAGCCCGGAGAAGCAACAAATCCCGCACAACCTATCAAGCACGCCATCGGGGGCCCCGTGGAGCGAACATGGGGAGCTCGCGTCTATCCTGCAACTGCTCGTGATGCCGGTATGATGACGAGCACCAACTCATGTTCGAACAGCGGATATACCAACACTGGCCTCGTGCCATATGGTGGTGTAATCCAACTGGATCCTAAACTGGACCTCACCAAGCTGTCACTCTCTCTTCCTGCTCTCCGAATCCTCCAAGCCATGCAGACCTATGGCTATTACGTGATGGATTTCGGGTGCGGAGATATGGACATCTACTCGGCTATCTCAGAGTCGGAAGTGGAACCGTATGGAGGCATGTACGGCAACGTGAACGGTCCTGGAGTCCAGAACGAGGTGCAGCGAGTCATTTCGACGAGTGACCTCTATGTCGTGGCGCCGCTAATCAAAAAGCAGTAAAACTGAAGGGGCAAGGTGGTGATGTTTCACATTGCCCCTTCAGTTGTTCTTCAAATGTCCTTCAAGAGCATTGAGAGCGATACATCCATCCCCAACGCAATTACCTCAAGAGTAGGTAGTGATATTGCCTTGCGGCCGCGTTCAACATCGGAAATATAACTACGGTCGATTCCGAAGGCGATTGCCATCTCGAGCTGGGTCATGTTGCGAGATCTCCGAAGCTCTCGAAGGCGAGCACCAAAACGGCTGCTTATATCCGCGGATGAGTAACTGCTGTTGCGCTGCAGTTGAGAAAACCTAGTGAAATCGTGCGAAGCCACATACCCGCTCGATCGAGAAGGTTGACCTGGCAGAAGTCGATCATTAGCTATCATGCTCTTTACCTTATGGAGGAAAATGAGCCCTTGAAGATAACCCGAATGTACTCAGAAGCACCGGATGAATCCGTTTAGTGTCATTGTCTCTTACGATGAGACTTTATACCGTGTAAAGGCATGTTCCAGTAAAATTTCCATCTAGTCTCGCCATTTTATCTTGGAAGTTATCCCTAGGGAAGAAGATTGTGAGCACCTTGGCTAGGAGAGTTGCTGGTGGTGGCATAGTTAGGCTGCAGCGGAACATTTACGACCCAATTCCTGCCCGTACCGTCCGGCACGAGATTTCCATGAGAGCTTATGTAGCTCGATGCCTCGGAAATTGTTGCGCATGTTCCTCCAATACTTTGCAATGTTGCAAATAACTGCTGCCATTGTGCAAGAGTGAACTCATCATAGCCATGAGAGTAAACGGACAAAACACCACCTGCAGCTCCTAATCCTTCTGTGAGGGTTCCAATGGACGCATCGGGCTTGGTCGCATCGTACCCATCGGGAAGCCACTCTGCGCCGATGTTGTAAACATCGAGTCCCGAGAGCAGCCAATTGCCATTAGGTGTGTATTTCGGCGTGAAGATACCGTTTCTATTCGCCAGAACACCAGCTGAGTGCATTTGACTCTCAGCGGTGATGCTTGATGAGGTAAACGGTGTAGCGAACGCTTTGACCACATACCCGGGGATATTCGCCTGAATGTCTGCGATAGATCCATTAATCTCAAAGTTTAGGAACCCCGCACTCGCTTGAGCGACATATGGAGATTTTATATTGACCTGTGACACATCCGCCAGCATGAGCGGCGTGAAGTAGTTCTGATTGTCTTGGATCACACAGCTGTAGGAGGAATTTGCGTTAATTTGTGTGCATACATTCAGCATGCTGTTGTATGAATCGAGTAACGGCACTGTCAGATCTGGTGTAGTCAGACCGTTTAGATAGGTGGTCACGGTGCCGGCTGCCTGGTTGATAGTCATCGTCGCCGAAGTCGCCGAACCTAGATACTTCATCGTGAATACATTGTTGTTTGCTATGTCGGCGTGGCTTCGAGTATGCGCGACGATTTCGTTTCCAGCAGCCGCCAGAGCTGCAATTCGTGTCCAATTTGCGGGTGTCACCAGTTTTGTATTAAGCGCATAACTGATATGGCATCCATAATTCGAGGCTAATGCAGCTACGTCCTCAGCGACTCCGAGGTTGTTGTAGTCATCTATGAAAGGAAGTATAAACATTGGCGCTGCGCGTGTCTGAAACCGCGGACTCGTATAGATATTGGTCCCGAGATCAGTAATCCCTACGTAGCTATAAGTTTTGGGATCGTAAGGGTTGGGAAGAAGCACGGAGTTGCCAACCTGCAGAGGATACGAACTCCAGTTCGAGATCGTATTCCAAGTGGCCGCGCTCGTCGAATTTCCTGTGATGGTTGAACTATCTATCGTGCTTGGACCTGATGTGCCATAGATCTCGATTGCATCATCATAATTCCCGCTCAAAATCGAATTGCTGATGCTTATTCCGCCGCCGCCACCCACTCCGATCCCTGTGGCGTTGTATAGTCCCTTACTGTTCGTTATAGAAGGAGACCCCGAATCTACCCGAAAGCCTTCATAAGGGGACCCCTGCCAGACAATATCGTCAAAAATTTGATAACCGGTAACCCCGCCAGCAACGTATACAGCTGTATATGTCGCATTCACAAATGCGAGATTCTTTACTGTGATATTTCCTATGTTCTGTATTAGAAGTCCACGATCACGCTGTGTCACCTCAACGCCTGGCGCACTGTAAGCTGAGGATGGATTAGATGCGGAATAGACGTAGAGCCTACCCGAACTATATGCCCACTGTCTTGGAGCGATTATGGATGCACTGGATGAAACCTGGTGGCCGAGTACCGTGTTGAACCAAACTTGGGTGGGTTGATAGCCTCCTAACAGATAAGACCATATATTCGCGGAGTTTTGCGTCCATCCACTGGTAACCAGATTTGCTCCTGTGATCACCGGCCGACCGCCACTTCCGTATGCGCCGAACGACAGCCCGCTTGCCTTGGGCGTTAACATCTCGCGCCATGTGCCGCCCCGTAGAAACAGAATCTGATCGCCGGAGCTGAAGGTGAAGTTGTTTACCTTGGCAACTGTCTTCCAGGGCTGCGTGGTAGATGTGCCAGGGGAAGAATCACTGCCCGTCGGACTTACATAGTACGTCGTTGCGCCAGACGCGACGGCACTTCCCAAGGCAAGCAGTGACAACGAAAGCAGGCTGTGTATCTTAATCATCGGAATATCCTCTCGCTATAGGTAACCATCTGTATGGTTACTTGTAGTGCGCTAGTGCAGTGGAGATGCAGCAAGCAATATCAAATCTGGGCCCAACAGCGCTAGGTCGTTGCGAGGTTCTGTAGCCCCACGCTGGCATTGTTGAAGGTAGTGTCTCCGCAGTTGGCGTTACATTGTGTCGCTGTTAGACGGAATGTGGTCCGATGACGACACAATTCAAATCGCAGTATGACAGCATCAACGAACTGACCTGACTAGCGGGAACCAATCCCACGGCATCTTCTTTCATGGATGAGATGAGAGTTTCTATGCAATATTTGGAACGTCAAAACAGCGCTGAACCTAGTCTTTTAGAAAGAATCGCCACTCGGAAGAAGCTGGCGGTCGGCGTCGCGTTGTCGATGCTCGCCGTAGTAGTTCTTGTCACCCTCCTGCTTCCCAAGCTCTACAGAGCTGATCTCAAAGTTCTCCTCAAGAACGAACGAGTCAATCCTGTCGTCAGCTCTGACTCCCAGACGGAGGGACTTTATTACGTAGACCAGGTAAGTGAAGCCAGGATCAACACTGAAACTGAATTAATGAGGAGTCGCCAGCTCATCCGAGAAGTTGTTCGTAGGTGCAATCTGGCATCGCGGGAACACTCCTCATCTGCAGAAAAAAGCATGGACTTAGCCGTTAAGCATCTCGAGGAAAATTTGACCATTGCTCCTGTCCGAAGGTCAGATATTATCGCCGTCAGCTATACCTCGAAAGATCCAGCGGAGGCAGCAAAGGTACTCCGGGCGCTGATGGAGTTATATCTCGAGTTTCATCTTCGTTTGCACAGTGCCCCTGGTGCCGCAGATGTCTTCAGGCAGATGGCAGGGAATTACGCCCGTGAACGCGATCTTGAGCAGGCGAAGCTCGATGAGTTTAAGAAACAGCACGCAATCGCATCACTCCCTGATGAAAAGGCGCTAACGCTCCAGCAAGTTGCCGACCTGAGCAAGCAGAGTTCCGATGTAGAGGTGGCGATCAAGCGCGATCAGAATCAGCGCAGCCGCCTACAAGAGTTTATTGCCACAACTCCTCCAATCGTCGAGAGGGAGAGGCGCTCACTTCCAAACCAACTTGAAACGGAGCAACTCAACGTAAATCTGGTCAATCTGGAGAACAAGCGTGTAGAAGCAGCAGCACGATATCAGCCGACGGACCGGGTTGTGCATGACATCGACGAGCAGATAAGAGTTACGCAAGAAGCACTAAATACCTCCCAGAGGACCAAGTCAGAAGAAGTCTCAACAGAGAGAAACACACTCCACGTCTCAGCTCAAAGCGACTTCATGAAGACGGAGACAGAAATAGCTGGACTCACCAGACAAGCCAGCGAAATCCAAAGGCAACTGAGCCGACAGCAGAAGAGGATTTCAGATCTAGATGGCGAGACGGCCGCCTATGACACCTTGACAAGAGCAGTTGCCAGACTCGCAGACCTAAACCAGGTTTACGAGAAAAAGGCCTACGAGGCTCAGGCAGGGGAGTTGCTGGATAAGGAGCGAGTCGCCAATGTTGCGATTGTCGAGGCGCCGATGACGGCTTCTTCACCGGTATCTCCCAGGCGCGGGTTACTTCTTCTCATCGGTACCATCTGGGCGGCAGTCTTGGGGCTTGCCACCGCGCTCATAGCAGATCTAACGGCAAAGCGAATCGACTCGCCGTACGATCTTGAATTGGCGCTCGGCGCTCCTTTGGTCGGTCTGCTGCCGGCAGATGCTGCAATTCCGGGCTACAACGAGATGAGCGCAGCAATCTACAGTTCGCTACACCGTGAACCCCACGTTCCCGCATGGAGGTTATCGTGAGCATAGCCACACTACTTCCCGACAGAGCAGGGAGATCGCCTGCATCAGCCTTGTATCCGTCCACAACCTTCGAAAGCGCCCTTAGTGATCTTATTCGGAAGGTATTTGTTGGAGCGGATGGCTGTGGTTATCAAGTTGTCGCCTTCACTTCGCCTACACCAGACAAAGATCTATCTCTTCTCTGTGCCTTCCTCGGCTGCAAACTAGGTCAGATGCATGGGCCGGTTCTAGTAATTAGCGCCCAAGATCTGCTGAGAAAAAGAACAGATATGCGCGAGATTAGAGAGGTCGATTTCGCTAAGGCCGGCGATAACCCGATCTGGGTTGTTCCCCGTGACCGCTCAGGAGTACCTGGGGAGTTCGCTGACGAAGCTATGCTGTCGGTAACGATGACAAACCTGAAGCGTCAGTTTGATTTCATTGTTGTTGATGCCGGCGCCACCTCGGCAGTGTGTAAGGCACAGGGTCTACTCAGTTGTGTTGACGGTTTTGTCTTGGTGACCACCGAGGGAAGAACCGAAGTTCAGCAAATCTCAAATCTTCGTAAATACCTAGATAAAAATGGTGCCCGCGCGATAGGTGGCATTTATATAGAGACGTCCAGAAATGGTAGGTAGAAAATGAGAATGCAATATCGATCTCTGTTCTTTTCACTAGTGCTTTGCGGTGTTGCTGTGGGCCAGGAGCTTAAGAGCCACAACGAGCCTTATCGCATCCAGCCGAGTGATGTTCTGGAAGTGCATTACAGGTACACTCCCGAATTCGATCAGACCGTTAGTGTGGGGCCCGACGGTCAGGCGGCCATTATGGGAATTGGGTCTGTCGACGCAGCCGGTCTCAGCGTCGATGAGTTCAAGTCTCGGCTCGTAACCCTCTCCACAGCACGATTGGTCAATCCTGAGATCTCAGTGCTTCTAAAGGAGTATGTGAAGCCTCACATATTTGTCGAGGGAGAAGTCAACTCCCCAGGACGCGTCGAGATGCGTGGTCACTTGACTGCACTGGATGCAGTGGCGCTCGCTGGAGGGTTCAAGAACACTGGAAAGGCTTCAGAAGTCCTCTTGCTTCGAAGGGATTCGAATCAGACAAGGGTCGTGAATCTCCAACAGTTGGTTAAACAGCGAAAGCTCGAAGAAGCGCCAGATCTCCGGTCAGGTGACGTCATTTATGTCACTCAAAGTGGCTTTAGCAAATTCGAGCGAATTATGCGCTTAGGACAATTCGGTGCCATTTACAATCCAGCACGATAGTTCTGCCTGTGCCGATTCCTCGCTGGAATTCCCCGCCATGGTGACTCCTGCGGCCATGGAAGGCGCACACGTTGGCGGAATCGATAGCAACGAGAATCGCGCTCATAGCCTGCGCCGTTATCGCAGTATGGTCGTCAACGGCTGTACGTCTCTTGTGGCAAAGGCGGGAACTCTCGTCATTACGTTGGTAGTGTCCCCGTTAGCCTATCGATATCTTGGACCCGAGCAATTCGGTCTCTGGATGACAATGACATCCTTTGTCCTCTTTATGACGTTCGCCGACCTAGGTATCGGCAATGGGTTAACGATGCGTATCGCAGAAGCCAATGGAAGAGAGGATAGGCAATTCGCGATTCGGCAGATCTCTTGTGCGTTTTATCTATTATGTGCAATATGTGTCCTCTTCTCATCGATCGCGTTCGCCTGCTTCCGCTCCGTTAGGTGGACGAAGTTCTATGGCTTGACATCAACTTCGATGGGGCGCGAGGCAGCTCTATCAACTTTGATTCTCATGTTGTGTACGGCGGCGAATATGCCTCTCGGCATAGCGCCCCGTGTGCAGCTTGGCTATCAACGAGGGTTCATCCCAGATTTATGGAATGGCCTAGCGAACATCCTGGTTCTGATCGGATCCATTTTTGTTGTGATCTACAAAGGCGACCTCGCACTGCTGGTTCTCGTGTTTGGTGGGATGCCGGTTCTAATGACACTGTGTAACTTCATCACAGAATTTGCCATCAGGAATCCATCTCTCAGGCCACGTGCAGCGCTATTCGATATGAGGGAGGGGCTGCAACTTGCTGGAATTGGCTTCCTGTTCTTCGTCCAGCAATGTTTCGGACTTATTTACTATGCGAGCGACAACATCGTTATCGCGAAGACGATGGGAGCGACGAGTGTCGCTCAATACGCCTTAGTCCAACGGCTCTTCTCCCTTGGGCTCATAACTCAATACATGGTTGCTCCGCTTTGGCCGGCTATTGGTGAGGCGCGCGCTCGGGCTGATTACGCTTGGGCCGCGCGCGCAACCAAACGCGCGATCATTGGCGGGAGCGTATTCAGTGTGGCGTTGTCGACCCTTCTTCTCCTGGCGAGCAGGCCGATCATAAAGATGTGGTTCAAGGTCGATCCAGGCCCTATCGATTCGCTTCGGGTAGGGTTTGCGCTGTGGGTTGTCGTTGCTGGATATATAGCTACGATGAATGCACTTTTGAACCAGCCCTCTATGATGCACCGACACCTGGTCCTGTTTGGTGCGGGGTCCCTTGTGAGTTTGGCGCTGAAGATTGCCTTCGCCAGACACGGTTGGCTGCCTGGTGTGGTTTGGGGAACGGTGATCTCGTTTAGTGTCATCTACATGTTGCCAGCAGCCCGTTTGGCTGTTCGATCGTTTTCTGAAAACAAGGCGGTCTCATGACAACGAGTCTGTCCGTTAATCCGCCGTCTAGCCGAACGGCGGTCGCCCTCGCGGCCATTCCAATCTGTGACTGCGTACTGAATCAGGTAAATACCGTACTTGCTTCAAGCGGCAGTGGAGTCAGTATCCTTCAGATTGTCCGGGGTACCCTCTTGCTGGTGTTTGTTGCTGCATGTGGCTCCGCAGTTCTAAAGAACCCTCGGAAGCTACTCACTATACCCATCTCTGTATTTGCTGGCGTGGCGCTTATAGCTTTGGCTGTGTCAAAAGAGCTTAGCCGAACCGGTACGCTTGTGGTTGCGGGATCCGTTCCATACGGCCAAATGCTTTATTGGCTAATGCTATGGACGACAGTAGCCCTCTTCTGCTCCACCACAGCAGACGCTTTGATCCTCTTGAAAGGCTTGGCGCTCGGATCCGTAATGACTGCGGCCTCGGTCTTCCTTGGCTTAGTGGTCGGAGTTGGTAATTTCTACAGCGGGGATGCTGTGAGTGCATCGGCTGGGTGGTTTGAGACAGCGAAGATGATCACCGGAGTTCTCACGACCGGAGGGGTTGTCTTGCTCTACCTCGGTCAGAAGAGACAAGGTTGGCTCTATCCGGTGCTCGCATGTTTTAACTTTGCTGCCTGCGTTCTAACATATGCGAGGGCAGGAACAGTAGCCATGCTGGCGGCGCTGGTTTGGCTTTTAGTTTGGTTATGTGTGTGGGGATACGGATCGCGACGTTCTGGAATCAAATTCGCATCGCTCTGTCTTGTCATTGTCATCCTTGCGGCTGCGGCTGTATCACCGACCCAACTACTCTCACGCTGGAATGACGTCGAAGATGGTGGGGAGGCAGGATCCGGGCGAGCCACGTTCTGGAAGATTGCAGTAGACAACTTCGCACAAGAAGACGTGCTTGATCAGATCGCGGGACGTGGCTACTTCTCGATGTCGACGATGTTGTACGAGAAATATGGGGACGATATCAAGCATACCCATAACGATGCGCTGGATATGTTGCTCGTGGGTGGGGTCGCAGGTGGTGTGTGGCTGTTGACGCTCCTGTTCGACTTTACGTCCAGAGCGGTGCGCTGTCCCGTTGCTTCGCGGTCCAGGGCCGCTGCTGCTGCGGTTCTGCTGATCTATCTATGTCATGGTCAGCTTACAGGTCAGATATGGGGCACAGATTCCATGACCTATTACACGATCGCACTATCATCATTTTTTGTTCTACGTAACGCTCCGTTGTGCGAAGAAAGAACCGAAATAGAAGCCTCGTCTATCGGCTTCACGGATCTGAGACATCCCTATCACACTGCCTAAGAGGAAGCTGACGATGTTGTCAACCACCAGAGAAACCGCAAGGGTCCTAAACACGGCCATAGATGTTACGACCATGTGTGCTACGTGTGGGCAAATTATAAATCTTGCCCGCGAGCGTAGGCCGTCCTACATCTGCTTTGCCACGGCTCACATGCTGGTGGAAGCGACGCGTGACCCGGAGATTCACGAGTCGTATCAAACGGCAGACATGGTAAATCCTGACGGTGTTCCCATAGCCTGGACTCTGAGAATGTTGGGTTTCAGGAATGCCGAATGTGTAAGTGGTCCCACCCTATTCCCACGGCTGCTACGTCTGGCCGCAGAGAATGGTCTCCGTGTGGGCTTTTATGGTGGCAGAGAAGAAACGCTGCAACGTATCTCCTCACGCATCAGGCGGGATATACCAGATCTCGAAATATCCTATGTGCATTCGCCTCCGTTTAGGCCTTTGAGTCAGAACGAGCAAAAAAAGGATCTCGAGCGAATCAAACAAACCGGGACGGAGATATTGTTCGTCGGTCTCGGATCGCCGAAACAAGAGCTTTGGATGCGGCGATGGGCGGCGGAGATACCCTGTGTGAGTTTAGGGGTCGGTGCGGCGTTTGAATTCTTCTCTGGAGAGAAGACTCTCCCCCCATTTTGGATTCAGCGCCTCGGTCTGAACTGGTTGATCAGGCTTTGCCAAGAGCCAAGGAGATTATTTCGTCGGAACTTGGCCTCTCCGGTATTTGCTTGGCTGGCCTTCCAACAAATTATTCAGCATCTCTTCATGCCGGGACGAATCCACACACTTCCGACAGCATCGGAGAAACCGCTGAAGCAGAGGATAGGCCGCAGTTTCCCCATGGCTGACCGAGTCGTGCCGGTAGGGAATGTAGCGGAAGAGAGCAGTCAGGACCATGAACATCTGGAGATTGCCCAATGAATGTTTTGTTGGTCAGCGCAAGTCTTCTGGCATGTGGTTGGCTTTCGTGGTTCGGCACGAAGAAATACCTGCTGATCGCCCTTGAGCATAAGTTGGTAGATGTGCCAAATCATCGAAGTTCCCATAGCGTTCCTACTCCTCGTGGTGGCGGCATCGTATTCGCAACTGTTTTTCTTGGGGGGGTGGCATCTCTCGCCGCACTGCATCTCTTACAACCTCTTGAGATTGTCAGTCTATTTGCGGGTGCCCTTGTGGCGGTCGTGGGTTTCTGGGATGACATCGCAGGACTGCCGATTATAGGCCGGCTCGCTGCGCAGATCCTTGTTTCTATAATTGCGGTCTTTTGTGTGCTAAGGACATGGTGGCCCCAGGTATGGAACCATCACTTCCTTCCGCTCATTCTTATCGGGGCGGTTTTTGGATTTGTTTGGCTCATAAATCTAACGAACTTTATGGATGGCATCGATGGAATAGCTACTACAGAGATCGTATGCGTCTCATCCATCTGCTGCCTCATGGTCCTGGCACGCCATAATTTCGATACCGTCGCCCTCTCGTTCGCTTTGCTGGCTGTTAGCACCTCCGGGTTTTTGTTTTGGAATTGGCCGCCGGCTTCAGTGTTCATGGGAGACGCAGGCAGTTGCTTTCTCGGTTACATGCTTGGGGCATTGATCTTGACGGCGGTGGTGCGCGGCGATCTATCCTTGGCAACGCCACTGATTCTCCTGGGAGTCTTCATCATCGATGCTAGTTTGACTCTGGGCAAGCGTATGATTCGCGGAGAGCGTTGGTACCTACCTCACTGTACTCATGCATTTCAGCATGCTGCCAAACGTTACGGTCACCTGAGAACTACTTCTGCGGTTGCCGCTATCAATATCATCTGGCTTGCACCCCTTGCCGTTCTCGCCGAGTCTTACTCATCCAGGGGATGGTTGCTACTTGCTGTAGCGTGGTTGCCCTTGGTTGTGATGGCTCATCATTTAGGAGCGGGAGCAGTTTCAAAACAGACCGATTCGGACCTGCTACCTGGGAAGAGCTTCCTTCTGAAAGCGTCGGGGCAGCAAGGGAGAGGATTTGGTTTTTTCGATAGCGTATGCGTCCCAGCGATTGTCGAATCCTCGGCTTTCATGAATGCCGCGAAGATCCTTCTTTTGGCCGGACTAAGCTGCTTCGCACTCTATTTGGCCCTACTGAGTCAGTTTACGCAAGCTGTCGCTAACGTGACCATGTTCTCTCCGATGACCCTCGTTTGGGCTGTGACCCAGAGCATGATTTTAGTGCTATTTCGCGTCTACCGAACACAGTGGCGCCTCATGTCCATGGAGGAGATTCCCACAATTGCCGGCATGAGTTTGGTTGCAGCTCTTATCGGTGCCGTAGTCGGGTTTGCATTGTTCCCCGGAAGCTTCGCCATAGCTCCTCAGCGCTTTGTTCTGTTCGAATGTTTCTTTCTGATTTTTCTGACCGTTGGCATGCAGATAGCCACTCCGTTAGCTGTGAACGCATTGCGTACGCGCAAGAATGTACGAACTAGGAGACGCATAGCTATCTTCGGAGCTGATCAGGCGGGTGCCGACATCCTGGCTAGCCTTCGACGGCTGTGCACCGAGTATGAACCACTCGGATTTATTGATAGCAGGCAAGAACTTCAAGGTGCATACCTATGTGGCCTCCCGGTCCTAGGAACAGCTACTGCAGTTCTAACCACCGTGGAGACCTATGGGATTCATGAGCTTCTGCTGCCGTCGAACTACGTTTCCTCAAAAGCCGCGCTTGCATTGATTCAGCTTTGCAAATTGAGTGGCATCGACTATACGATAGTCCATTCCATCGAGCAGGACATCCGACTTCCAGCGCAGACTTCCCCCCGTCGCTCAGCTGTTGTGAGAGCGGTTAATTTCCCATCCGCCAATCAGGTTCCTGAATCCGCCGCAGCTCTAACTAGCTGGAGCGTGAATGACTAAGACTCCTAAAAATGCGCCGATTCTGGTTATCGCTCCAGCAGACGGAAGAGGCGGAATCGCTTCGGTGATTCGGCTGCATGCTCAGACTGAAGTTTGGCGGACAAAGGGTTGCCAGCTGTTATCGACATACGATGATAGGAGTTCTCGGCGAAAGATAGTAGCAGCCCTGAAGGCATATTGCGTGGCACCCACTGCAATCTATCGCGCAGGCATCGTCCACGTTCATCTTGCAGGCCAAAAGAGCGTACTTAGAAAACTCCCGCTGATTTTATTGGCAAAACTATTCCGCAAACCGATGATTGTTCATGTCCATGCTTTCAGTGTGGAGTCTCTTTTCGACAACACGGCCTTATCTGCTGGTAAATGGGCATTGAGACATGCGGATCGTGTAATCGCCCTATCACAAACCTGGGCAGACGCTATAAACGCACGGGATCAATCCCTCAGACTTTCCGTTATCCCCAATCCCGTATCCGCTTCGCCAACTAAGGTGCGCCCAGTCGGACGAGAACCGGTCATTCTGTTTGCCGGCAAGCTCGAGCAGCGCAAAGGCTATCAAGATTTGTTAGCTGCGGCTGTACCCGTATTGCGCTCATACCCTGCGGCGCAGTTCTGGTTTGCTGGGCATGGCGATGTTGAGATAGCTGCGATGATGGCGGAAACTCTTGGGGTAAGGGGATCCGTGAGATTTATGGGTTGGCTGAATGTTGATGCAATGTCTTCTGCCTACGAAGACGCGACGATCTTCTGCCTTCCAAGCTACAACGAGGGGGTTCCGATGGTCGTTCTAGAAGCCATGGGGCGCGGGCTACCTGTCGTTTGTACAAAGGTCGGCGGCTTGCCTGACTACATCGAACACGATCGGAATGGTCTCTTCGCTGTCGCGGGCGATCCTGTCTCGATCGCTGAGTCGTTGCTCCAACTGCTAGATGATCCTGCTAAAAGCAACAGGATGGGCGAGGAAGCAGCTAAGACAATTCACGCAACCTGTAGCCTAGATGCTATTTCTAAACAACTTCATCAGTTGTATGAAGAAATCAGCCGTAGTCAATCACGTGCGGCTGGTACGAGACATCACAGTGATGCGACCGGTATCGCATCTCGCGAAGCAGTGAATCACCTAGAAAGCTAGTCCCATGCTTGTCAAAGGGCCAAAGTATTGCTCCATGCGATGGATGACGCTTCTGGGAGCGCTTTTGCTGATGACTGCTGGAGCGGCAAACTCTTCTGCCACAATCCACAAGAATTCCTCAGACAAACGCAACGGGAACGATACATTTCATCTCGTGGGGCTCACTAGTCCCGCAACTGTCTCCAATTCGATCTTCTTGTGCCTAGACAAGGCACCGCTAGGTGCACGTGTAACGTTCTATATAGACGGAAAGGTAGTAGATACACAATCTCGATCTCCTTACTGGCTAGGAGGTACCAGAGACGGGAAACCTACGGGTTTCCGCGTAGAAGAGGTTGGATATGGTAACCATACAGTCCGTGCGGTGATCACTGACCCGGCTCAGAGGATCCATCCCAGCGATGTAATTGCGATCCATGTGATCCGTTCAAATGACGAGAGTTTCAGCAGAGGCCTTTCTCCCTACGTCGCAAATCTCCCGTATCTTTCCGGTCACCCTCATATATCTGATGAAAGTTTCCCATCTGCTTCATCACTATCATTAACCGATCAGGTCGTAAGACGAGCCGTTGAAGCCATGTACCGCAACTGGGGAATCGACATATTCTTCGATTCGGGAGCGGATCGCTCGGCACGCCTTCGATCGCTTGCTCCTAGGGGTTGGGCACATTCTGAAGCGAAAGACCACAATGGTCCGTGGAGCATGAGGTTTTCACCTGATTCTGTCTTTTATCACGCGATTCCTGCTGAATGGCCCCGTGTTGCTCTCCCCTCCGGGTACTTTCACACGATTCAGCTCAACACCGCACACGGCGGGGACGGAATCGGATTTGGTGTTGTTGTTTCAGATGAGGAGAGTTCGACGCGTCTCGTGCGGAGTCAGTGGTACAACGTGCAATCGACGTTGGAGGAGATCCCGTTTCGAATTCCTTCGGGCTGGTCGAAGGAGTTGCCCACGACCCCCGCAGGAGATCGCCACGTGATCTTCATCGATCCGCGGAGCATGTCCTTCGTGAGCACTTACAAGACATCCGTTGACTCGTCTACTGGAGCTCCCAACGCCCTCTATGCTGCGACACCTACCCAATTTGACTCGATGGGAGACAGCGGCGGCTCGATTGCAGCGAACTTTTCAGAGCTTCCCTTGTTGATACAGCCTGGAGAGAGTACGAATCGTGATAAGCCGATTCCGCATGCGATCGGCGGGCCGGTCCGTCGCGTTTGGGCCGCCCGTGTATATCCTGCAAGCGCCTGGGATGCTGGTGTGACTACCGCTACGGATACATGCTCCGGCAAGGGGATGATGAATAGTGGACTCGTTCCGTATGGTGGGGTCATCCAGCTTGATCCGCACCTCGATCTGGCCCGACTGAATTTATCTCTTCCCGCATATCGCATTCTCCAGGCGATGCAGACTTACGGTTACTATGTGATGGACTATGGATGTTCCGATCTGGACATCTACACAGCTTTGGATGCCAGCGAGTTCGAGCCATATGGAGGACTGTGGGGTTCGTCAAGCGGCATCGGCGTTCAAAATGAGGTTGGCCGTGTACTCAGTACAGCGAACCTCTATGTAGTCGCGCCGTTGGTTAAAAAGTAGGTTCCTCCAATTCTGCGAATTTAGAACTTCGGATAACTCGTTCGCTCCAACGTTCTTTTGTGTTGACACTCGCGCCGGAATGTTGGTACCGTCCGTTCGCAGTTCAAACAATAGTCTTGTCGGGAGGCGGCGAGCCTCTCTCTTTTGCGGGAGGAAGTCTTATGTTTCGAAGGTTATATCTCACTGTAATCGCCCTATGTGCGCTGGCTCTCCCGCAGTTCTCCTCTGCGCAAGCTGTGAACGCAACATTATTAGGAACGGTTACCGACTCCACGGGTGCCACGGTTGCAAATGCTAAGGTAACGGCTGTTGCTGCGGCGACATCGACTGTCTATGAATCTGTCACAAACGACGGAGGAAACTACACGATACCGAATGTTCCTCCTGGTCTCTATGTAGTGACTGTGGTTGCATCTGGGTTCAAGAAAGAAACTCATCAAAACATCAACGTATTGATCAACTCTTCTACGCGCGTCGACTTCGCCGTTGCCCCGGGTAGTGTTACGGAAGAAGTTATGGTGACTGCGGCACCTCCATTGCTTCAGACCGATCGGGCAGACATCAGTACAAAGCTCGAAACTCATCAACTTGAGAACTTGCCCATGTCGACCAACCGGAACTTCCAGTCATTACTCAATCTGGTTCCGGGTACATCTCCAGCTACATTCCAGCACTCCCAATTTTTCAATGCGCAGAGTTCCCTGCAAACGCAGGTAACGGCATGCCGAGAATGGGCAATCTTTATCTAATTGAGGGTATCGATGACGATGAGCGGACTGGTCTTTTGCAGATAATCATTCCCCCCGCAGATGCCATTCAGTCCGTAGACATCTCGGCCAACAACTTTGACGCGGAGATGGGGCGCGCAATGGGAGCTGTAACGAATGTCATACTCAAATCGGGCACCAACGCTTTTCACGGATCGGCCTTCGAGTACATACAAAACAATGCCGTGAATGCGCGTTCCTATTTCACTGGGCCGCTCGGACACCTCTCCTACAACTATTACGGCGGCTCTTTTGGTGGGCCGATCATCAAAGACAAGCTATTCTTCTTCGCGGACTATCTCGGAACATCGGATCATGAGACTGTCTCGAATACTTTTACAATTCCTGACGCTCGATACTTTACCCCCAACGCTCAAGGGCTCATCGATCTAAGTGCAGCACTGGGAAGCACAAACCAGAACGGCTTTCGTACCGGACAGATCTTCGATCCCGCAACGGGAAACGGAACAGCTCTAGGCCCGCGTACAGCGTTTCCAAACAATCAAATCCCTATAAGCCGTGTCAATCCAGTCTCACTCGACATTTTGAGGAGGCTCAATGCAGCCGCCTCACAGTACGGTAGACTCAATTCCTCCCTGGCCTTTATCCAATCCCAGCAACAACTACACAAGCAATCTTCCCCTCACTAAATCGACCAATAGCTGGGATACAAAGATCGACTACACGCTGAATGAACGAAATCACGTGAACGGGCGGTTCAGCTGGCAAAGAGTTAATACGTTCCAGGCACCTGCGTTCGGCGCATTCCTCGGAGGTCCGGCTGGTGGAGGCTTCCAAGGCACCGGTAAGCAAACCTCCTACAGTACTGGCGTCAACTATGACCATGTCTTTTCGCCTACTCTATTTACCGAAATCCGGTTTGGAGTTGCACATCTGCGCAACAATGCCGAGCCAAGCGACTACGGTGCTGAGGATGCGACGGCGCTTGGGATTCCCGGTGTCAATATCAATCAATTCACCAGTGGCCAGGTCGGGGTCTCGTTAGGAGGCGCTTTTACGGGAACGATGATCGGCTACTCGGCATCAGTGCCATGGATTCGTGGCGAGTCGAACATCGATCTGGTAAATAACTGGACCAAAATTATTCGAAACCACACCATCAAGTTAGGTGGTGATCTTCGCCGAGTGCGCGATGACTTACTGCAGGATCAGACCTTCAGCCCACGTGGAGTTTTCAACTTCTCTGACCTGCAGACCTCCGACGTACGTGGAACGACTAACATTGCAAACAACGTCGCGAGCTTCCTTCTGGATCTTCCCAATCAGGTCGGCAGAGATGTTAATACTTATTTTCCAGCCTACCGACAGTGGTGGCTCTTCGCGTTCGCTACCGATAAATGGCAGATGACCTCACGTCTCACGGTTGATCTTGGTGTTCGCTGGGAATTTTACCCCTCAGCCACCCCTAAGATCGCCAGTGGATTCTGAAATTACGATCCCCAGAACAATAATCTTGTTATCGCCGGAGTCGGGGATAATCCATTCGAATCTTGGAATGCAAACTCGCTATCGATACAACAGTTACGCATTCAATTATCCGGTGCGCTCGAATAATTCCTACGGGCCGGTCGGGGCAAGTACCTTGACCCCAGCGGTTCTCGCAGATGGTTCGACAGTAGCGACCTTTCAGGCTGGGTTTCCCGCTCCCGTTCCCATCCCTTCCAACGGAATCATCCCCGCCACGACCGGAGGTCTAGCGTCGCAGCAAATGTTCTACGTTCCCTTGGATTATAAAAATCCTTACGTAGAATCCTGGAACGTCGCGATCCAACAGGCACTACCGCACGATATGTCTATGCAGATTGCTTATGTTGGAAACCATGGTGTAGGAATACCCGGTAACATCGACATCAACAATCCTACGGATATCTATGGTGGAGGCAATGCATCGAAGCCGGAATACAACTGTGAGGGGTGTCCTCCAGGTGTGCACAGAACGGCCTCAACGCAAAAACTCTTTCAGGGCTTTTCCTCGAACTATCATTCGCTCCAGGCTCAACTCAACAAGCGGTTTTCGGGCGGTCTCTCCTTTACGACAGCGTTCACGTGGGGCAAGGGGCTGGGATATGTTACAGGTGACGATGGTGGCATTCTCTTCTTTTCAACGGCAAATCTCCGAAGGAACTATGCTCCGAATGATTACGATCGAACTTTGAATTACGAGCAGAGTTTTACCTATGAGCTGCCCGTTGGACGAGGTCATTGTTATCTCAGCACTGGAATCGGATCGATAGTTTTAGGTGGTTGGAAACTTGCAGGCATCATCTCTGCCGTTTCCGGCTTGCCATTCTCTGTGTACGCTAACGGTGCAAGCTTGAACACTCCTGGGACCGCTCAGCTTGCAAATCTGACAGGAACTTACAAAGTGCTACATGGAATAGGCTCCAATGCACCTTGGCTTGATCCGACTGCCTTTTTACAACCCCGTGGCTGTCCGTCGACCGGGTGCAACGCGCAAAACGTCGGGTTGGGAAACACTGGCAGAAACCAGTTCCGCGGTCCTGGCTATGTGCAGGATAATCTCTCGATCTTCAAGAGCTTTCCTGTCTGGCGGGAAGCATCGTTGGACGCCCGTCTGGATGCTTTTCAGCTAAGCAATACTCCTCAGTTCAACAACCCGAACTCGGGAAGTGGCAATATCTTCACCGCGGGAAATTTCGGACGGGTCACGAGTACATTGGGTAGTGGGCAGGGTAGCGTAAATGGTGTCGGTGGTGGCCGCAGTCTTCAGGCCTCTGTACGAATTACGTTTTAGATACGATATTGATATGAGAGCTGGCCGGCTTTGCTAGAACGGTTCGGTTTTCAGCTAACCGATACTTAGCAACGAGGATACGGAATGGTTGGAATTTCGAGAAGGAACTTCGTACAGCGTGCCACGGCGATGGCATCTGTAGGTCTGGCTGGCAGATACTCCTTCAGCTTCATGCAGTCGGATCCGTTCAAAGTCGGCGTGATTACAGATGAGATCACTCAGGACTTCGATCATGCATGCTCCGTTGCCTCTAAAGAATTCGGCATGCAGTGGGTAGAACTGCGTGGGATGTGGAAGAAGAGCCTCTTGTCTTTATCCGATTCAGAGCTGGCCGAAGTCGAGAAGATCCTATCCAGGTACAGTCTTCAGGTCACAGATATCGCTAGCCCGCTTTTTAAAGCATATTGGCCCGGTGCACCGCGGTCTTCTGAGGGACCGAAACAGGGAGGATCTACAGGAGACGTTTTCAAAGAGCAGGACCAGGTGCTTGAGAAGAGCATGGCGCTTGCCAAGCGTTTCAGGACAAACAAGGTGAGGTGTTTCGACTTCTGGCGAATTGAAGACGTTGCGCCCTACCGGAACGAGATCGACCAGAAGCTGACCGAAGCCGCGGATCTCTGCGGCAAGCAGGGGATTCTGCTGGTTGTCGAAAATGAACCGGCATGCAACACTGCGACTGGACGAGAGGCTGCCCGTCTTTTAAAATCCGTAAGTTCGCCTCACCTTGCGTTGAACTGGGACCCGGCAAACGCCGTTATGCGCGGAGAGTTCGATGCATATCCGACGGCTTGGAACATGCTCCCAAAGGAGCGCATTCACCACTGCCATGTGAAGAATGCCGTTAAGGGACCCGACAACAAGATTGTATGGTCGCCAACTGGCAAGGGTTTCGTCGATTGGACCGCGCAATTCCGTGACCTGGCCCGAGCGGGTTATCGCGATGCCGTGAGCCTTGAGACTCATTGGCATGGAGGAGCGACCCCGGAGGAATCGACTCGCGTCAGCTGGAGCGGGATGAAAAAAGCCCTGCAAGACTCAGGCACTTTCTAGCCTGCAGACCTGAAAGTCCCGCACCGCATGTCGAGCTTGTTCGCACTTGGAGTGTGCAGCTTTTGACAGAGACTTCCGATAGACTTGATCCGAAAGGCGCCGAAGCGCTTAGGGCGCGTGCAAACCTGGAGGTGAATCATGGCTTCAAGCGAACGGGCGGTTCTCGCGGGTGGATGTTTTTGGGGGATGCAGGAGCTGCTGCGTCATCGCCTCGGCATCATCTCGACTCGGGTTGGCTATAGCGGTGGTGATGTGCCCAATGCAACCTACCGCAACCACGGCTCTCATGCTGAATCGATAGAAATCTTGTTCGACCCTGACATCATCAGCTATCGTCAATTGCTTGAATTTTTCTTTCAGATTCACGATCCCACGACGCGAAATCGGCAGGGAAACGACATGGGAGCGAGTTATCGATCGGTGATCTTCTACATGACCCCTCGTCAAAAAGAGACGGCGGAGGAGACCATCGCAGACGTGAATGCCTCTGGACTCTGGCCTGGAACCGTGGTGACGGAGGTTGTACCCGCCGGCCCCTTCTGGGAGGCGGAGCCAGAGCATCAGGACTATCTTCAGCGCATCCCGCACGGCTATACCTGTCACTTCGTTCGTCCAAATTGGAAGTTACCTTCCAGAGTAGAGTCCAGGTGAACCGTAGACGAACATATGCGGTTTAGGGGGTGACTATCTTACCTTCCATAAACCGGCTTATATTATGATCGTCGAAATTAATGAAGACTCAATCTGATAAACGTGAAGGCGCCATGGGTCCGACCGTATCTTCGCAACAGTACGGAATACGGCGAATCGACCTTTCTTCTGCCCAGCTTGCGTCCAGCGAAATGGCTCGCGATATCAATCGCGACATTGTTCTGGAGTTCATCCGATTCAGACAACCAGTGTCTCGAGTCGATTTGTCCAGGCTTTCCGGACTGCAGCCGAGTACAATTTCTGCCATCGTAGAAGACTTGATCGCCGAAGGCTGGGTCAAGGAGGGAGCTGTCGTTCGAGGAGGCCGTGGCCGTCCCTCAACGATGTTGTCGGTGAATGAAGACCTAGTAACTCTTGCCCTGGATATACGCCCCAATCAGGCAATTGTCGCCGTAGTCGATCTGACCGGACGCTTCCTCTCACACGAAACTATCGCAACCGCTACATCCCCCGAAGCCGCTGTCGCCAAACTCGTAAAGAAGATGCAGTCTTTACGGAGTAGATACAAAGAGAAGACGTTCGAAGGCATTGGGGTAAGCGTCCCGGGGCGTGTCGATCCCGTTACCTCTCGCCTGCTGATGGCTCCCAACCTAAAGTGGGGTGGTTTCGATATCAAGGCTGCGCTCGAAAAAAGCATGGGCCTGCAGGTAGAGATCGATAACGATGCGAACGCCTGCCTTTTATCTGAACTATGGTTCGGACATCTGGAAGGCGTGCGGAATGCGATTCTCATTGCGGTATCTGAAGGTCTAGGCACAGCGATTCTGGCTGGCGGCCAAATACTGTCCGGTTTTAACGGACTCGCCGGCGAGTTCGGCCACATCCCGGTGGATCCCCGCGGGCCGCTCTGTGGTTGTGGTCAGCGCGGCTGTTGGGAGATGTTTGCTTCGTCGCGTGCTGCCCTCAGGGCCCACCGTAAGTTCTCTCGCAATTCCCAGGTGAAAGATATCCAGGGGCTTCTCCGTCTGGTCCAGGATCGAGATGCTTCCGCGTTGAAGGCGATCAAGGCACAGGCTGTGGCTATTGGACGGGGCCTCCGCTTGGTCACCGCGGCCCTGTCCCCCGAAAGAATCCTGATCACCGGAGAGATAACCTCATGCTGGGATGTTGTCGGACCGCTAATGCGGGCGGAACTGGAGTCTGGAATGCTTGCTGGATCAGCTCCGCAACTGATGCCGGCCGGAGATGGCTATCTCGCCCGCTTGAGCGGGGGAGCCGCGCTGCTGATGCAAAGACACTCCCGGTATCACCGATCCACACATGTATCACGCGCGAACCGCCGGGAGCGACGATCGCGAACCCAGTCCTAAGAGTAGAAATTAGCTTTTTATCAGCAACTTCAGGCATCATGCATTGTTCGTCGATTTTCGGTATACGTTTACTCAAGAGAAGAGCGGCAGGCAGAGGCGTTGTGCTCTGTGCGGAGGCAAGGGATGTACCTCGGGATTGACTGCGGAACGCAGGGAACGAAAGCTCTCCTCATCGAGGAGAAAGGAAAGCCACTAGGCAGAGGCTACGCACGACACGCATTGATCGAGCGGGAGACAGGAGCGCGCGAGCAGGAGCCGCAATGGTGGATCGACGCCCTGCGAAGTGCAGTTCGGCAGGCCATGGCTGAGGCTCCCACCGCCAAGGTGTTGGCCATCGGGGTGTCCGGACAACAGCATGGCTTGGTGGTTTTGGACGAATTCATGCAGGTAATTCGGCCGGCAAAGCTTTGGAACGACACGGAGACTGCACCTCAAAATGCAGAACTGATTGCCCGCCTCGGGGGTGCTACCGGAGTACTCGACAAAATCGGCATTCTTCCCCTGACCGGCTATACGGCCTCAAAGCTCCTCTGGCTCAAGCAGAATGAGCCGGAAAACTTCTCTCGCATCCGCCATATTCTCCTGCCGCATGACTATCTGAACTTCTGGCTGACTGGGCAATGCGTCGCCGAATATGGTGACGCTTCAGGCACCGCCTTCTTCGATGTTCGGACGCGCGAGTGGTCCAGGCAGGTTTTGGATTCCATCGATGATGGATCAGGACATCTCTGGAAGGCTCTACCGAAACTACATAAGGCAGAGGACATCATTGGTTCCATTCGACCCGAGGTCGCAAGTGAACTGGGCCTTCCCATGGATTGTGTCGTCTCCACAGGTGGGGGTGACAACATGATGGGAGCAATCGGTACCGGCAACGTGAAAGAGGGCATCGTCACATTGAGCCTCGGCACCTCCTCCACTGTTTACTCCTTCTCCCGCCATCCCGTCGCAGACACCACAGGCTCTGTTGCTCCCTTCAGTTCTTCCTCCGGCGGATGGCTGCCTCTGGTTTGCACCATGAACGCCACCAACGTCGTAACGCAGACGCTGAATACGGTCGGCAAGAACGTCGACTATCTCGATATCGCGCTTGCCCAAACCAGACCAGGAGCAGATGGCCTTTGCTTTATCCCTTTCCTCAATGGAGAACGTACGCCTGACCTTCCGGGTGCGAGGGGAACGCTTACCGGAATTTCGTCGACCAATTTCACGGCCGACAATTTGATCCGTGCCGCAGTAGAAGGTGTAAGTTTTGGGATTCTGAGTGGCTTGGATCTGGTCCTTGATGGTAGGAAACCGAGCGTTATCTTCGCTATTGGTGGGGGGGCACGGTCAAAGGAGTGGCGTCAGCTTCTGGCTGATGCTACTGGTGCAACCATTCAGGTCCCGGTCGAGGAAGAAGCCGGATGCCTGGGAGCAGCGATGCAGGCGATGTATGCCTTCGGACAGGCCTCCGGACGCGCCGAAACAATGGCGGAAATCGCGGATCGGTGCGTTGCCGTCTCCCAACAGGACAAGCAGGTGCCACGTCCTGAATATTGGGAAGCCTATCGCACCGCAATCCAGAAGTATCGGTCTCAATTACAGGAACTTTATCTTCGTCAGGACCTCTGAGAGGTTGTAGACTGTCATGGTTATTTCGCGGGAACAAATAAATCTCATCTGTAATCTTCTGGGGCTAGCCTGATGCCGATCTCCTGCTCACATTTGTTATTGCTCTTTGCTCCTCATCAACTGACCGTTCTGGCCCCCATCGACATCGCGGTTCTCGCGCTCTACTTTGTACTCGTTATCTTCATCGGCTTCTACGTCAAAGGATCTACAAATACAAGCGAAGAGTTCTTTCTCGCCGGACGGGAGATGTCGGCTTGGATAGCAGGGTTGAGCTTCGTCTCAGCGAACCTTGGCTCTCTTGAATTGATGGGGTGGGCAGGTGCGGCGTACCAGTACGGCATCCTGGCAGCGCACTGGTATTGGATCGGCGCGATTCCCGCTATGCTCTTCTTGGGCATCGTGATGATGCCGTTCTATTACATCTCGAAGACACACTCTGTTCCTGGCTATCTGCAACTCAGGTTCGGAGAAGGTGCCAGAGGGGTTAGCGCTGTCTCCTTTGCCCTCATGACAGTACTGATGAGCGGAGTCAACATGTACTCCATGGCTCTGGTGATGAAAGTGGTACTCGGCTGGAACATCAGCTTCTCCATCTGGATCGGCGCCGTCACAGTGGCTGTTTACGTTATGTTGGGTGGGCTCCGCTCGGCCATCATCAATGAAGTGCTGCAGTTTGTGCTCATCTGGGCCGGCGCTGCACTGATACCGATTCTCGGCCTGATCGAAGCAGGTGGTTGGCAGAACCTGAAGGCTCAGATTGCTGCCAACGTAGGCTCAAACGACTACACCCATCTGTGGAGCACACTGGGCAGCTTCCGCGATAATCCCATGGGTGTCCACTGGACCGGAATCATCTTCGGTCTCGGCTTCGTCATCAGCTTCGGATACTGGACCACAGACTTCCTTGTCGTACAGCGTGTGCTCTCCGCGAATAATCTTCGCTCCGCGAAGTTGGCCCCAATTATCGGGGCGGCCTTCAAGATGGCAGTTCCTCTCATCGTCATCGTGCCGGGCCTTCTCGCTCTTACCGTCCTCAAGAACCCGGATGGAAGCATGATGCATCTCGTGGGGCAGGACGTAGCTGCTGCGACTGGCCAGCACAGCTATAACGAAGTTCTTCCGCTGATGTTGATTCGGTATTGCGGTCCTGGACTGCTTGGACTTGGAATTACGGCTCTTGTCGCAGGATTCATGAGCGGCATGGCAGGCAATGTCAGCGCATTCTCGACCGTATGGACCTACGATCTCTACGGAGCCTACATGAAGAAGGATGCTCCGGATAGTCACTATGTCTCTATGGGGCGCTGGTCGACGATTGTCGGCATGCTGGTGTCGGTAGGAACCGCCTACCTGGTGGCCCATGCAGCCAGCATCATGGACTATGTCCAGGCATTGTTCAGCTTCTTTATCGCGCCGCTGTTCGGAACCGTGATCCTGGGCATGCTTTGGAAGCGAGCAACACGCTCCGGCGGTTTCTGGGGTCTGCTCTCGGGAACCGTAGCGTCTATAGCCATGTGGATTTGGGTTCAGCGGGACGGTGCAGCTCTGCGCTATATTGCGCTTTCGCCGGATGCCCGTCCGATGGCAGAGAACCTATATCGCGCACTTTGGAGCTTTCTGATCTGCGTCGTGGTCACTTATGTTGTAAGCCTGCTCACAAAACCGACACCGGTTGCTGAGTTGGCGGGTCTCGTCTACGGAGCGACCGAGATCCCGGACGACGATTCGCCACATCTTTGGCAAAAGCCTATCTTTTGGGCCTGCGTCGTAATCGTGGTCTTCTTTATCTTAAACCTGATGTTCTGGTAAGGAGAACAGTGATGGCTGAAGGGACAGGGCGTGGAGAGAAGCTCTCCATCTGGTTTTTTGTTGGGATCCTACCGTTGATGTACGGGATAATTCTGCTTCCTTACGGGATCTATGAAGCAATGGGACATGAGTCCCCGACCACCCTCCATCAGCTTCATCCGACGATGTGGTGGGGGCTGCTGCTGCTGATCTTCGGTGCATTTTACGTAATCCGTTTTCGACCTCGTAAAGGTTGAGGTCTCTAAAAACAGCCGTTCGCGGCATCAAGAAAAGAGGTAAAGGAAGTATGGGCAGGCAGATGACTTTTGGCGTTATTGTAGGGAATCGCGGCTTCTTTCCGAGCCACCTGGCAGCGACAGGCCGGACGGAAATGATTGCAGCTATTGAGCGGCAGGGTTACAAAGCAGTCGTTGTCACTCCGGAGCAGACTGCTTTCGGAGCGGTGGAGAGTTATACAGAAGCAAAGATCTGTGCCGACCTGTTTCAGCGGCACGCCAACGAGATCGACGGAATCGTCGTTACCTTGCCGAACTTCGGCGAAGAGCGGGGTATAGCCGACGCTATCCGTTTAGCTAACCTTCAGGTTCCTATTCTGATCCAGGCGACTCCCGATGACGCTGGCAAAATGAGCATCGCTTTTCGCCGCGACAGCTTCTGCGGCAAGATGTCTATCTGCAACAACCTGCGTCAGTATGGAATTCCCTATACCCTTACAACATTGCATACGGAAGCTCCGGACTCCGAGGAGTTCACGACCGATCTGCAGACCTTCGCTGGCACCTGCCGTATCGTTCGTGGCTTCCGGAATCTCCGCATCGGGGCGATCGGTGCCCGTCCGGCGGCCTTCAACACCGTGCGTTACTCCGAGAAACTGCTCGAAAAGAGCGGCATTACTGTCGATACCCTTGATCTGAGCGAGGTCATCGGCAGGATTCATCGTCTCGAGGACGGAGAACACGAAGTGCAGGAGAAGCTCAGTGCGATCAAGAGCTACCTTCCCGTTCATGAGGTGCCTGAGGTCGCGCTCATCAAGATGTCCAAACTCGGCGTGGTTATAGATAACTGGATGAAGTCCAACACGCTCGATGTGACGTCCGTCCAGTGCTGGACCTCAATGGAAGAGTTCTTCGGCGTGGTTCCATGCACGGTAATGAGCATGATGAGCGAAAAGCTCCTGCCCAGTGCCTGCGAGGTCGACACCATGGGAACCCTATCTATGCACGCTCTCACCCTTGCAAGCGAGACGCCCTCGGCTCTCCTCGACTGGAACAATAATTACGGCGGCGATCCAGACAAGGCTGTCTGTTTTCATTGCTCAAATCTCCCGAAGCACTTCTTCCGCGAAGGTGTGAAGATGGACTTCCAGCAGATCATCGCCGGAACCGTAGGGAAGGACAACACATTCGGAACTCTGGACGGCAGGGTTAAAGCCGGTCCTATGAGCTTTGTGCGATTCTCGACCGATGACTTCGGGGGCACCATCAAGGGATACGTTGGGCAGGGAAGCTTCACCGATGATTCGCTCAACACCTTTGGCGGAGCAGGCGTTGTAGAGATCCCGAATATGCAACATCTCCTGCGCTACATCTGCGAGAACGGCTTCGAACACCATGTCGCTGCAAACTTCTCTCACGTTGCAGAAGCCGTGCGGGAGGCAGCGCACAAATACCTCGGCTGGCCTATGCATCTCCACAACTAGGGTCCAAAGGGGTGTGCATCGATCAACAAAGGCCATTAGCGTGCCACAAGATTCTCCAGCCACGCTAATGGCTTCTTTGCCGCCAGCACCTCGCTCTGAGTAAGGCAGCTACTCGATCGTCGTCGTCGGAATGCGAATCAGGGCGCGATATCGATCTCCGCGATAGCGCGAACACGCCACTTCGATCGGTCTCTGCTCCTTGGTCATGATCGTGCGGGAGATCGATAGGACACTTGCTCGCTTAGGAATCGTCAGCAGCTCCGACTCCTCGCGTGTGGCCGGCAAAGCTTCGATAATCTCATCTGCCCACGCCACCTTCACCCCGTAGTTCTCACGCAGGATGTAATAGAGCGACTGGTTTGCGAAACTGATCTTCTCCAGTCCTGGAAAGCGTTGCAGGGGAACAAAGGACTCTTCCAGCGCCATAGGCATCCCGTCTGCCAGCCGCAGGCGCCGAAGTTTCAGCAGCTGCATCTCAGGTGAGATTCTCAGCGTCTCTGCAAGATCCTCTCCTGCGTCGATCACGGTCTGCTCCAGAAGCTGTGAGCTGGGTTGCATTCCCCGCTGTTTCATGTCCTCCGTAAACCCACGGAGATGCATGATGTTCTTCTCCAGCTTAGGCTTGGTGACAAAAGTCCCGCGCCCTTTCTGACTTAGCGCATATCCCCGGCTTTTCAGGCCATGGAGAGCCTGTCGGGCGGTCATTCGACTCACTTTATAGGAGCGTGCGAGTTCCTCTTCGGACGCGAGCAGATCTCCTTCCGCAAGTTCTCCCGAGTGAATCCTCTCCAGAAGTGCGCGTTGGATTTGATAGTAGAGAGGGATGAAGCCGCTTTTATCAAGCGGTTGAAGGGCTGCAATTTCCTGACTTGGAGTTCTCGGCACGGTGTCTATCTGTCTCCTGGGGGTCGTTCGAGCGCTACCAGGTAGCCTTATGTCTCGTTTCTATCTGTAGGAGGAAACGTTTGTCTACTATTACGACAAAACCTGGGAATCTGTTCACTATTTCGAACGTACGATCTTGCTTATGGCTTCAGCCTGGAGGTCGTTATGTCCTGCGCTGCCGGGCCTGATAGAGAAATGTGCCATACGCCACCTCCAAAGGTGGAGATATACACCTTCCCGGGATGCTCCGGATCAGCCTGCACACGGTGCCCCCATTTGAAGTTGAAGCTCGGGATCCGCGTCCAATGTTCACCTCGGTCGTGAGATACCCAGGCCGTCGATTCGAAACCAGCCGCATATAAGGTGTGCGGATCATGGGGGTCGATCGTGACATCGTAGATGTGGCGATCGCGCTCAAGCGTCCATCGCCAGGTGCGGCCGCCGTCAGAAGAAATGGCAATACCTCCATAACGGCCGTTGAATACATGTGTGGCCCGCCCCGGGCGATTGTTGTCGTTCGATTTCGTCTCTTTCAGATCCAGCGTCGGAGTTGCCCGAGCCCACAACGCCAGGTAGATACGGGAGCTATCCTCCGGGTCGATTGCAATGCCGTTCGGCGCATTGGCACCCTTCGGAAGCGCTACCGAAGTCCAATGTTCACCATTGTCCGTAGATTGATACAGCGCTCCGTCTCCCGAGTTCCCAATGCTTCCGTCTTCGCTCCGGCGCGCTATCAGCGCATACAGAACCCCGTTGGAACTGCGCGCTAGCCGCCATCCCAATGCATTCTTCTGTGCAATGCCTGCATTCACCGGAGACCACGAGTGTCCATCGTCTCTCGATCGATAGATTCCGTGTCCCATGGTTGCGGCCCACAACGTTCTATGGCCGGGCTGAGTACTCGGATCGATCACCAACGAAGTTGGCGCCGTCGACGGCATCCCCGTACTTGACGACCGCCATGTTCGGCCCCCATCTTCCGAGACGCAGATTCCTCCTATGTACTCCTCGGTCGAGCGGTGACGCCACATCTTGGGTCGTGGAAGATCGTGAATGTCACTCATCGCGGCCCACATCTTTCCCGGTATCGTGGGATCGAACATGACCGAGTATGTCGTGTTCCGCCATCGTGCAGGAACACCATCGACGGACCGCAACCACGAACGGCCACCATCCTCGCTCCTGAAGAGTCCAATGTCGGTAGTAAGGATGAACCGGCGCTTCGAATCGAATGGATCGAAGAGGTACCCATAGGTAGTCGTCACGTCCAGTCCGGTACTAGTCCACGCTTGCTTAGCTCCACCAGAATCGGTTAGCGGCTTCGAGTATCGAGCTGTCCAGACATGCCCCCCATCCGTTGTCGCGAGCGTTCTTCCCAGGTCCGTTACATAAGCAAGATCAGGATTCTGGTCGTCCACCGTGAGGCTGAGCGGTTCCTCCGTCCACGCGGGCGTCATAGCGTCCGCGATCCACGCATCGTGAACATTGCTGGCCTCTCGATTCGGAGTCGATCTCCAGACCAGCTGCCAATGCTGCCCGAAATCGTCGGTCCTGGCGACTCCCTGCAGCGTCTCTCTATCCAGTTGCATGCCTCGGTAAGAGGCATATGCAATCTCGGGGTGAGAGAGGCTCGTGGCGACTTCTCGAACCTTTGTTCCCTCGCCGGGGAGGACTGATCGTTCCCATGTACTGCCCCCATCCTTCGTAACCATCAGTTCTGGGTGTGTTCCGTCGGTCACCCCGTACGCAGTCGAAGGAAGATCCACTGTCGCGGGAAAGCCGAGTGACAGACTACGGAGGGTCATCCCCGCGGGAACGGATCTCTCCCGCCACTCTCCATGAAGGCGAGTCTGGATACCGTGCGCCGTGGCGACATAAATATCGCGCTCATGCTCCTCAGAACGCGGGTCCAACCATAGACGAAACGCACCCTCCGAGAGATGGAGCAACACGCGCCACGCTCTCCCTTCGTCGTACGACACAACTACCTCATTACTACCTTGGTTTTCAGCGGTGGCATAAAGGGTCTTTGAATTTGCAGGATCGACAGCAATGCTTGTGATGCTACCGATCAGGTTCGACTTTGCGACCACCGTCTCATCAGCATGGTCGGAATCCATCACAATGGCGCTCACAGTCTCGGGCCTGGGCCATACCAGCTGCCAGGTCGCGCCATCATTGGTGCTCCGCCACAGAACATCGGTTCCTGCATAAAGGGTGCCGCGGCGATTCGGATCGAAGGCGAAGAAGTGGATGCTTCCTCTGAGATCGAACATCCGCCAATGATGGCCGCCATCGTGGCTGATATATGCTCCCGTCATATCACACGACAACAGAACCTCATTCGGATCGTGCGGGTTGATCGTGACATGAAACATCGCGCCTCCTCCACCCGGACCCACGATACGAGGCTCTTCGGCTGAAAGCGGTTGCCACAACGGAAGCACGATCAGGAGCCATAACAGCGGGCTCCATACCGGTAAATCCCATCCGATTCTTCTGCTCAAATTGCCACCGCTCCCATCCTTCATTATGATCCCGTGAAAGTTTCTTTCTGCTGCAATCCCGAATTTTGTCCTCCTGCAGGGCTTCAATTTACTTGGAGGACATTCACTTTTCCTGGAGTGTGAATGCAAAAGATTGGCATCATCATGAATGGCGTGACCGGGCGCATGGGAACCAACCAGCACCTGGGGCGGTCCATCGCGGCAATTCGTAAGCAGGGCGGGCTCCGTCTGCAGAACCAGACCGTTGTCATGCCTGACCCGGTGCTCGTTGGTAGAAACGAAGAGAAGCTCAGGGCTCTTGCAGATCATTGGGGTGTCGATCGCTTCTCGACCGATCTCGATGCCTGCCTCTCCGATAAGCAAAACACCATCTACTTCGACGCGCAGCTTACCCGCCTTCGCTTCAACAGCGTCCAGGCAGCTCTCAAGGCTGGCAAACATATCTACTGCGAAAAGCCATTGGCTTCCACGGTTGAGGAAAGCCTGCAACTCGCTCGGGAGGCTCAGAGCGTTGGCATCAAGAATGGAGTCGTGCAGGATAAGCTCTTTCTTCCCGGAATCATTAAGCTGAGGCATGTGCTACAAACCGGCCTGCTGGGCAAAGTTCTTTCAGTCCGGGGCGAGTTTGGATACTGGGTCTTCGAAGGTCCAAATCCTCCCGCCCAGCGCCCCTCCTGGAACTACCGCAGGGAAGAAGGTGGAGGCATCATCCTCGACATGTTCCCTCATTGGCAGTACGTTCTCAGCAATCTGTTCGGCGAGGTTAAAACCGTAAGCTGCACAGCCCGCACCACTATTCCTCGCCGCGTCGACGAGACGGGATCCGAATACGCATGTACAGCAGACGATGCTGCCTATGCGACCTTCGAGCTGGAGGGAGGCGCCGTCGCCCACATCAACTCGTCATGGGTCACGCGGGTCAATCGCGAAGAGCTCCTGGAGATCCATGTTGACGGCACGGAAGGTAGCGCTGTTGCTGGCCTTCGTGAGTGCAAGGTCCAACCCAGAGCCGTCACTCCGAAGGCAATCTGGAACCCTGATATTCCCAACCCGATTCCATTCCTGGATGGCTGGCAATCCGTTCCTGCGATCGTTCCGGAAGAGAATGCATTTAAGGTCCAGTGGGAGATGTTCCTGCGTCACGTACTCGAAGATGCTCCATTCCCTCACACCTTTCTCGAGGCTGCGAAAGGTGTACAGCTTGCGGAAGCAGGGATGCGTTCCTGGTCTGAAAGACGTTGGGTGGACGTCCCCGAACTTATTCTGAACGAAGGCTGATCTCGCCGAACAATGATAGGAGCAATGATGAAGAAGATTCGGCTCCCCCTCGAGGGAGGGATAACTGAGTATTGCCTGAGCGATCAAAGCCCCTGGCCCGCTTCTCCCAGCCCGCCCCCTCGTTCGCGCGTGGTCTACGCTGCCGCCCACGTCGTGATCGATCCTCTCCAGCCGCAGAGGCTCGATATGGAAGCGACCATGGCTTTCAGGCGTCATCTCTGGTCGCTTGGATTTGGAGTAGCCGAAGCGATGGACACGGCGCAACGAGGAATGGGACTGGATTGGAAGAGTGCTCGAGAACTCATCCGAATTTCGGCCAGCGACCGATCCGGAGCGATTGCCTGCGGAGCAAACACCGACAAACTGGATGCCGACACGCCAGCCACGGTGGATGATGTCATCCGGGCATATGAGGAACAATGCGAGGTCATCGAGACCGCTGGTGGGCGGGTAATCCTGATGGCCAGCCGTGTTCTGGCACGATGCGCGCGCGGCGCCGACGACTATGTCCGCGTCTATAGCCGCCTGCTCTCTGGTTTGCGACAGCCGGCGATACTGCATTGGCTGGGCGAATCCTTCGACCCTCAGCTGAAAGGGTACTGGGGTTCCTCATCGATTCCTGAAGCTATGGAGACCTGCCTCGCGATTATTGGCGAAAATCGATCCATGATCGACGGAGTGAAGATCTCGCTGCTCGATAAACAGCAGGAGATCAAGATGCGCCGTCTGCTGCCGGAAGGCGTGCGCATGTATACCGGCGACGACTTCGACTACGCGGAGTTGATTCAGGGAGATGACCTTGGTTACAGCGACGCGCTGCTGGGTATCTTTGACGGAATCGCACCTGCAGCGGTGGCAGCCTTCCGGGCGCTCGACGACGGAGACCCTGTTGCCTACCGGAAGATCCTGGAGCCGACCGTTCCCTTATCCAGACACATCTTCGAGGCTCCGACTTACTTCTATAAGACGGGTCTCATCTTCCTTGCTTACCTCAACGGCCATCAGAGACACTTTCGCATGTTGGGTGGTCAGGAGAGCGCTCGCTCTATCCAGCACCTCGCTAAGCTCTTCGTGCTGGCCGACAGGTCGCGGCTGTTGTCGGACCCTGAGCTGGCGCTGCATCGGATGAGGTTGGTACTTGAACTATCCGGAGTGGAGGCATAGTGGCTGATCTCGAGAGGCTGAGCTTCAACCAGATGACGGCAGGCAAAGCCTCCTTGCGGGAGGTTATGAATGCCTGCCTCCAGTCCGGGATACAGTGGATCGGTCCGTGGCGTCATGCCATCGCTGAGAACCCAGTACAGTGGGGAAGAGACCTGCGCGAGGCGGGTCTTAGGGTCTCGAGTCTCTGCCGGGGAGGAATGTTTCCAGCAGCGACCTCCGAAGAGCGGCGAAAGAGGATCGACGACAATCTTCGGGCCATCGATGAGGCTGCAGCCCTCGGCACAGATCTGCTGGTGCTTGTGAACGGACCTGCTCCTGGTAGAGACATCCAGGGAGCACGGCAGATGGTTGCCGACGGAATCGGTGCGGTCGTGAGTCACGCAGAAAAGTGCGGCGTCCGGCTGGGTATCGAACCGCTCCACCCCATGTTCGCCGCGGACCGGAGCGTCATCGTAACCATGGACCAGGCGAACTCAATTGCGGAGAGCTTCTCTCCGGGCACAGTCGGACTGGTGATCGATGTCTACCACGTCTGGTGGGATCCGCGTGTCTACGATGAGATTTCACGGGCCGGCGAACGCATCTTCGGCTTTCATGTCTCCGACTGGATCGTCCCACTCCCCGATACGCTGATGGGTCGCGGGTTGATGGGAGACGGTGTCATCGAGATCCAAAGGCTCCGGCGTGCTGTCGAACAGGCCGGCTACAAGGGACCGATTGAGGTTGAGATCTTCAATGAAAGGCTTTGGAGCCAGTCTGTTAGTGAGATCGCGACCCAGGTTGCGGAGAGGTTTCTGAAGGTGGTTTAGAGGCCGGACGGAGAGTTCGTCAGAGCCAATTCTTGTCGCCTGAACTACGGTCAGAATGCGTCAATTGCGCCTCTCCGGCGCAGATTTTTGCTGCATCCGAACCATGGAATTTGGCCGCGAAGCGTTTACCATATAGGGATGAGCGAAGTTCTGGAGCAGGAAACAAAAACTGGGGCGGGGCACGCCCAGAAGTACACCCGTAATAACCCCTACATGTCTGTCGTCAACGTCAACTATCTCCTGACCGCGGAAGGGTCGGAGAAGGAGACGCGTCATGTAGAGCTGGCCCTGGAAGAGGGCATGACTTATACGCCCGGCGATGCCGTTGGAATCATTCCGGAGAATCGCGCGGAAGCTGTCGAGGACGTTCTGAAGGCGCTCGGTTTCAAGGGCGATGAGCGGGTGCTGGATCATTACAAGGTTGAGATCTCCCTTGAAGAGGCTCTGCGGACGCGGCTCGGAATTGGAAAGCTGTCGCGCGGCAGTGTAGGCCAGTTCGCGAAGCTTGCTCCGGAGACGGAGGGTTTGAAAGTTCTGACCGGACCTGACAATCGCGCTCGCGCGGAAGAGTACTGCTGGGGCCGCGAGTTCGTCGATCTCGCCACGGATTTTCCCGGCGTCGTCACCGACCCGCAGCAGCTTTTCAATATCCTTCAGCGGCTGACGCCGCGCATGTACTCGATCTCTTCGAGCCAGAAGGTTCATACCGACAGCGTTCACACGACGGTCCGCGTGATTCGCTACGACGCCCATGGACGCAGCCGCCAGGGAGTGGCCAGCGGCCATCTCGGGGACCGGGCCGGGGAAGGCGCCAATCTGCCGATCTTCCTGCACTCGAACAACAACTTCCGCCTTCCTGAAGATGCTTCGGCTCCCGTGATCATGGTGGGCCCGGGCACCGGCATCGCTCCGTTCCGTGCGTTCCTCGAGGAGCGCGATGCTACGGGAGCACCCGGCAAGAACTGGCTCTTCTTCGGAGAGCAACGTGAGAAGCTGGACTTTCTCTACAAGGACCAGCTGCAGAGCATGGTGAACGGCGGCGTGCTGACGCACCTGCATACGGCCTTCTCACGCGACCAGCACAACAAGGTGTATGTGCAGGACCGCATCCAGGAGCACGCTCGCGAGGTGTTCGAGTGGCTGGAGAACGGCGCCTACTTCTACGTCTGCGGCGACGCTACACGTATGGCCAAAGACGTCGAGAATGCGCTTCTGGACGCGATCGCAAAGGGTTCCAATGGGACGCTGGAGCACGCTGCAGAGTACCTGGCCACGATGAAGAAGCAGAAGCGTTATCAGAGGGACGTCTACTAGCCCCCTCCTACCCTTTTTCGTGCAAAATCTTCAAACGATTGGACTTAGGCTTGGACCTTTATGCCAAAGTCTTCATAGAAGAGGATTTATGCTCGATCCTTCGTTTTCTTTTGCGTCCATGCGAATCAGCCTGGCGGGTATCCCGCCAGGCTGATTCTCTTTTAAGAGTAGCAGGCTGAGCTAAACAGATCGGCACTTACATGTTACTGATAACAGTATGTTTACGCTCTGGGGGCCTGACGGCACGTAGATCGTAAATTCTCTGCCTGGGTTAAAACAACAAGTGTCGTCTAAATAGAATCTAACGGATCCGTGGGCCATCTAAGTAAACGGAATGCAAGAGGAGGAAAGTGATGAACGTTGTTGTTTATGGAGCTACTGGAAATGCGGGTTCTGAGATCGTCAAGGAACTAGTTCGTCGTGGGCACAAGGTAACGGGTGTTGCCCGCAATGTTGAGTCGCTTGAGGGCCAGCCCGGAGTCACGGCGAAGACGGACGATCTGTCGAATGTCGATGCAATTGCAGCGGTGATCAAGGGAGCGGATGTTGTAGTCTCCGCCTATCAGCCGCCTGCGGATAACACGGATGCCCTGATTGATGTAACGGGCCGCCAGATTGAAGCGGTGAAGAAGGCAGGTGTGCCTCGCCTGGTTGTGGTTGGCGGAGCGGGACAGCTTGAAGTGGCCCCCGGAGTAACCCTGATCAAGTCGGGTTATCTTCCGGCAGAGTATATGCCAATTGCGATCTCGCACGAGAAGGCCGCCCAGGTGCTGAAGGGTTCAGACATCAACTGGACTTACATTGCTCCGGCGGCGTATTTCGTCCCGGGAGACCGCACTGGCAAGTACCGGACGGGAACGAACAACCTGGTGGCGGATGAGAAGAACGACAGCAGGATTTCCTTCGCGGATTATGCGATCGCCCTGGTGGATGAGATCGAGACGCCGAAGCATGAGCGTACCTTGTTCTCAGTCGGATATTAAATTTTTTCTGGCAGGAAGGGGCGGCCGTAGGCCGCCCCTTTTCGTTGTCTACTGTCGCGAGGGACATGCCTTACTCGTCCCTTCTACCCATATCTGCGTTTCTCGGGACTGATCCAAACGGACGCAGGCCCTGTCCAATGAGTGCATTGACCTATTCTCGCCATTTGAACTTTCGCTGCCCAGAAGTTAAGCGACGACTTGTACGTTTAGAGTTCGGATGAGCGGGCTGGACCGTCGTTGGGCCTGCGCGATGTGCCTGGAAAGAGTAAAACTGCCGCGGAGCGTGTTCTTCATATCGACCATCTATTTGCGCGCATGCAGCGCCTTAATACATACGAAGCGAAGACGAACGCCATGACGAGAATCGGATCGAATTTATCCCAGGTACTGCCTCCGCCATTCAGTTGTGAATAGAACGCGAGTAAAAGAGTGATCGCGAAACCCGCATAAATCCACTCGGTCAATCGAGGCACATTGGGAATCAGAAGACCCACTCCACCAAGGATGTGGGTCACGCCAATCAAAGGGATGATATAGAGCGGGTATCCGAGCTGCTGGTTGGCGATCCTCCATTCGCCCGGATCGTGAATTAGATATAACCTTCCGAAGTACATCCACATGAAGGCTACAAGCACGGTTGTTCCCATCGCGGCTATTTGAGTTGCTCGGCCTGCCCGCATGGATTTATTTATTGTTTGTCCGGTTTTCATAGTAAAAAGAATCCTCTCTTGCGGTCCCGATGGGATAGCCTTTCGCCTGCGCGGAACCGGACGGTCAGCCGTCCGGTCCCGCCCGTTGCACCCAACAAGAACTTTCATGTTTGGCTCAATCGTTTTGGCCGTTAGCGCCACAGCTTCCCAAGGAGCCACGCTGGTTAGGCTTGCTCCGGACTTATGCCTTGAGGGCGTTTTGTGCAGCCGCAAATACATCGCGTGCGGACGTCTTACCTGCTACGTGCTCTGTACCCGTGACTCCTAGGTCCATCCATCCCGCGTTAACGCTCTCGTACATTTCTTCGGCAGGCCCAGTGTGGCCCTTCGGGATGCCGAACTGCTCGAACGCTTGCGCCCACCCTGCACGCGGGACCGCAAAAGCTTTTACGTCGAGCGTCAGGACTTCACCCAATTGTGCGGCCACTTCATCCGCGCTTACCATCGAACCCAGCTCGATGACGCGATGACCTGACCATGTCGGCCCAGCGAGAAGGTTTGCCACCTCCGCGCCGATGTCGTCTGATGCGACCATTGTCGATTTCCGGTTTGTAGGATTGTAGAAGACCGGTAGTGTTCCGCCTTGGGCGGCCTGTAAGCCGAAGAGGAAGTTTTCGAAGAAGCCGCCTGCGCGCACAAATGCAACAGGAGAGGGCAAGCTGCGAAAACCTTGCTCCAAGAGCGATAAGGCCGTGATCATCCCCAGCCCGCTTGTCCTATTTGCGCCCATAGAGGAGAGCGCCACCAGCCGTGAGGGCACTACCTTGGTCAGCGCCTCGACATAATTCGCAATGACGCCCTTTGCTTCGCTGTAATCAGGCGATGGTGCCCATACAGCCGGCAACATAACAAACGCGCCCTCAACACCTTTGAGCGCCGCCGCTATGGCCGTGGAATTGTTCCAGTCTCCCTCGACCAACTCCACGCCCTGGTCTGCCCAGTTCGCCGCCTTCTCGCGATCACGCACAAGTGCCCGCACCTTTTTGCCTTGCTTCAGCAGGTGCCGCGCGGTGGCTCCTCCAACTTTTCCAGTAATGCCCATGACTAAAAACATGCTCGTTTTCTCCTTCTGCTCGTATTTTTTGCCGCCCATCTAAACGAGCGACCTGACCATTAGAGACATACTTTAACCATTGGTTACAAAATAATCATGGGTTATTAAATTCAGCCGATCAATGCCCGTACCGTCCAGAGGCATAACCGATGGTTGGTAATTAACAAATGGCCGACAATATCGTTGGAAAGAACTAAGCTATCGAAATGACATCGACATCACCAAGTCGCCGGGCAGAGCGCAAGGAGAGGTTGCGGGGTGAAATCCTCGCAGCTGCCAGCAAAATGTTTGCCGATCGGGGTTACGAAGCCGTGACGCTTCGTGAGATCGCTAAAGAGATCGGCTATACGCACGCCGTGATCTACCAACATTTTCCTGACAAATGGCATATTCTTGCCGAGTTAAGCAACGAGACGATCGGGCTGCTGATTCGGAACTTCGACGCGATTGCCGCTAAACATCCTGTACCGAAAGAGCGTCTTTTTGCGACTTCACGTGGCTTGATTCAGTTCTGCACCGCCAATCCACAGCAGTTCCGCAACGTCTTCTTCGGACCGGAGAACCGCAACGGCATCCGCGCTGGACGATATATCGACGACATTGGCAGGCCTTTGTTCCAACGTTTCGTGCAGCTCTTCTTCGAAGTTGCGAGGGAAGAAGGATTGCCAAGTAGCGATGACATAGTGGTGGCTCACACCTGGTGGTACACGATCTTCGGTCTCGCCACGCTCATGGTCATCCAGGGTGTTGTGCCTGACTTGCCTGACCAAAATCTCGTGGTCGAGCAAACGATCGCCACGCTTTGGGCGGGCGTCCAGGCTGTTCCGCGATTGCCGAAGAGAGCAGTCTCTAAGCGGTCCGGCCGATCCCGTGCCTCAAAGCACTAAAAAGTTTATGACTACTTAGAAGTTGTTGGAGGTATGCCCATGGAGTACCAGGACTCAACCCCTCTTCCACTGCCGTAGCCCTTCTGGTACCGGGAGAGTTCTCGTTTTACACCAAATCGCAAGTCAATCATCGAGCCCAGATTAGTAACGATATGTCGGCTTATGTTTACCTATCAAACCCCATTCAGGTCTACGAGTAGGGATAACAAAGGCAATGGGCTCATTGAGCCATCGGATCTGCCGCTGGATCAGTTCTGAGCAGGTCGCGAGTTATCTATTCAGACGCGGTGATTGTCTGCTCTCCAGTGGGTGATGCTTTGCTTGATGGCCTTGGGCTCGAGGTTCTGGGTGAGAGTCGTGCGAACGAGCGCGGCGAGTTCTTCATCCGAAGCAAAGCGGAGCGCAATCAGCTGCCGGATCGAGAGCTCAGGAATGTGCTTGATCTCATCGGGCGGAAGCACGGAGGCGATGCGGAGACGTTCCTCCAGGCGGATGATGCGGTCCTGCAGCTTGAGATCGTTGACGCGGCACTTGAGGGCGAGGATGAAGAGTGCCAGCGAGACGATGATGGACCAGTGGCCGAGGTACGGATAGTCGTGCCGGAAGTGGATTGCAATCCAGATGGCTACGCCAAGGTTGGCGATGAGCGTCGGGAAGACGAATAGGTGCATTGGGGCATCGACGCGGGCGTGCGTGGCGTAGCTCTGCGGAGGGGCCATGGAGATCCTTTCGTTCTGTTCGTGTGGATGCGGGATGAGGATAGCATGCGGGTTAGCGCGGACAGGTTCTTGCGTTCGCTACGGATAGACGGGATGGCAGCATAACCGCAGATCCTTCGACTTCGCTGCGCTTCGCTCAGGATGACACTTGGTCTCTTCCTCCCGATAACAGCTCGCAAAATAGCAGCATTGAAGTGCGGTAGGCTGGAGGGATGGCGACGAAGGCGAAGAAGAGGATTGGAGTTCATGTAGGGACGGCTGGCGGGGTTTGGACGGCGGTGGAGCGGGCTGCTGCCGCGGGAGCGAATACGTTTCAGATCTTTTCGTCCAGCCCGAGGATGTGGAAGGCCGCGCCGGTGAAGCCCGTCGATGCGGCGAAGATGCAGGAGCTGCGAGCCAAGAATGATGTGAACCCGGTGGCGATCCATGCGAGCTACCTGATCAATCTCTGCAGCCAGACGGAGAGCGTGCGGGAGAACTCGACGACGGCGTTTCGGGGCGAGGTGGAGAGGGCGCTCGCATTGGGTGCGGAGTTTCTGGTGCTGCATCCCGGAAGCTGGAAGGGGCTGACGCGGGAGCAGGGTCTGACCTATGCGGCGCAGTCGATTGAACGCGCGATCGATGGGATCGACTTCTCTAGAACCAACGGCCCAGGGAAGAACTTCAAGATCCTGATTGAGAACACGGCGGGGGCGGAGTTTTCGTTGGGTGGAAAGCTGGAGCAGGTGGCGGAGTTGGTGGAGTGCCTGAAGGCATGCGCTCCGGTGGCGGTGTGTCTCGATACCTGCCACGTGCATGTCGCAGGGTATAACATCGTTTCGGTGGATGGGTATATCGAGACGATGAAGCTGGTCGAGTCCACGGTGGGGTTCGATGCCGTGAAGGTGTGGCACTGCAACGATGCCAAGGCGGCGATGGGCTCGAAGCTGGACCGGCATGAGCACATCGGCGAAGGAACGATTGGGGCGGAGGCGTTCCGGAGATTGCTGCACGATGATCGCTTCAGCCACTGCGCATTTATTGCAGAGACCCCGGTAGATGCTCCGGGCGATGAGGCGCGGAACGTCGGTGTGCTGCGGGCGCTGGCGGCGGGGTGAGGATTTTGGTTGTCTGCTGGGGTCAGGAGTTGTGCTGAGGTCCAGGAGTTGCGCTGGGGTCAGGAGTTGCGCTGGGGATGCCAATGCGAATCAATCTCGATCTGGATACGCTGCGTACGCTTTCGGTTGCGCACGACCTTGGCAGTCTGGCACAGGCGGCGGAACGTCTTGGACGTACTCCTTCGGCCATCAGCCTGCAGATGAAGCGATTGCAGGAAGAGCTGGGCGCGCCGCTGTTCCGCAAGCGCGGGCGCGGGTTGGCTCTGACCGAAGCCGGAGAAGTTGCACTGGCGTATGCGCGTCGCATTCTTACGCTGAATGACGAGCTGGTGGACACGATGCAGGGCGCAAAGATGGCGGGTCACATCCGCATGGGCTGTCCGCAGGACTTTGCGGCGATGCTGCCGCAGGTGCTGTCGCACTTCTCATCGCTTTACCCGCGGATGCAGATCGAACTGCGCATTGAGGGCAACGCTGCGCTGGCGGATGCGGTTGAGAAGACGGAGATCGATCTCGCCGTGGTGATCGGTCATGAGGATCGTGCTGCGGCGGAGATGGTTGGGAAGCTGGATGTGGTCTGGATTGCCTCGTCTTCGTTTATGCCACCTCGGGAACAGCCGTTGCCGCTGGCTGTGCTGGGTCCACAGTGCGCTTTTCGCCGGTGCGCGATACAGCAACTGGAGACGGCAGGTCTGCCCTATCGTATTGCTGCGAACAGCCCTAGTCTGGATGGTCTGTGGGCGGCTCTGCTTGGCGGCATGGGAGTGACGGCGCGCACGGGGCTGAATCTGGCGGAGGGGCTTGTGTCGGCGGCGTCGCGCTATGGTCTGCCTGTGTTGGGACAGCTGCCGGTCACGCTGCATCGGAATGCGCGCGCGGGCGGTGTTGCTGTCGATCGTATGGCGATACTGCTCACGGAGGGTCTTCGGCTGGCGCTGTACTCACAGGCGAAGGGCAAGGCTGCGGGCGTCACAGGCATCAACGC